>NZ_JAMYTH010000013.1:0-152985 GCF_040322415.1 Mesorhizobium sp. M0152 | reverse complement strand
TTGTGCGGCCGCGGGGGCGCAGCCGGCCACCCGGGCGTCCCCCGGTTTTGCCGCCCCCCCTCCCCCCCCCCGGGGGCCCCCCGGGGCGGGCCTTCCTAATCCTCCCCCGCCGGGACCCAGATCACCTTCGCCGAGCCATCACCCCATGGACGAAAAAATGCCAACCCGCCGGCGCACCGGCGACCTGACCAGCGGCCCGATCCCGCGCACGCTTCTGCTGTTCGCCTTGCCGGTGCTCGGCTCCAACGTGCTGCAATCGCTCAACGGTTCGATCAACGCCGTCTGGGTCGGCCGCTTCCTCGGCGAATCGGCGCTGACCGCCACCTCCAACGCCAATCTGGTGCTGTTCCTGATCCTCGGCACGGTGTTCGGCATCGGCATGGCGGCCACCATCCTGGTGGCGCAGTCGGTCGGCGCCCGCGACCTGCCCGAGGCGCGCCGTATCGTCGGCACCAGCGCGACCTTCTTCTTCCTCGTCTCGGTGGTCTTCGCCGTCTGCGGCTGGATCTGGGTCGACGCGATCCTCAACACGCTCGCCACACCGGCCGACGCCTTGCCGCTGGCGCGCTCCTATTTGCGCATCATCTTCGTCGCCGTGCCGATGATGAACCTGCTGTCCTTCGTCATGACCGTGCTGCGCGGCGCCGGCGATTCTCGCACGCCGTTCATCTTCATGGCGCTAGCCGTCGTCCTCGACATAGTGCTCAACCCGCTGCTGATCCGCGGCATCGGACCGTTCCCGGAGCTCGGCATCGCCGGATCAGCCACCTCCACGCTGGTCGGCCAGATGGTGAGCGTGATCGCCATCCTGATCGTGCTCTATGCGCGCAAGCATCCGCTGCGGCTCGCCGGCGCCAATCTGGCCCTGCTGAGGCCCGACCCCGCGCTGCTGCGCATCATCGTCTTCAAGGGCGTGCCGATGGGCCTGCAGATGATCGTCATCTCGGCGGCAGCACTGACTGTGATGGGCATCGTCAACTCCTACGGTTCGCAGGTCGCCGCCGCCTACGGCATCGCCGCTCAGCTATGGACCTATATCCAGATGCCGGCGCTGGCCATCGGTGCCGCCGTCTCCTCCATGGCGGCGCAGAATGTCGGCGCCAGCCGTTGGGACCGCATCGGCCGCATCGCCGGCTCCGGCGTCGGCTTCAACCTGGTCCTGACCGGCGCCCTCGTCGCGCTGCTATGGATCTTCGACCGCTCGATCCTCGGCCTGTTCCTGAGCAGCGACAGCGCCGCGATAGACATCGCCGCCCATATCAACACCGTCGCGTCCTGGTCCTTCATCCTGTTCGGCATCACCATCGTGCTGTTCGCCACCGTGCGCGCCACCGGCGCCGTGATGCCGCCGCTGATCATCCTGGTGATCTCGGTGCTGGTCGTGCGCACCGGCTTTGCCTATTTCATGCGGGGCGTGATCGGCGAGGAGGCGCTGTGGTGGAGTTTTCCGGCCGGGTCGATCGCCTCGCTGGTGCTGGCCGCGGCCTATTATCGCTTCGGCGGCTGGCGCACCTTGCACATGATCGAGAACAGGCCGGCCGCCGGCGAGCCTCCCGACACCGGGCTCGGCGTGCCGCGCCAGCGCGCGAACATGACGCCCGAGACGCCGAACGGCTAGAGCAATTCCAGGAAAAGTGTGAAACGGTTTTCCGTCCGGAATTGCGTAAAAACAAAGAGATAGAGCGGTTCGGCGTTTCCATGAAACGGTGAACCGCTCTACGGCCCGCCCTGCCGCTGCCAGGCGGGTCTCACGGCCTGTTTTTCAACCCAAAGCCCAGCGCTACCAGCGCAAACACGATGATCGTGCCGGCGAACGCCAGGCTGGCCGCGATGGGGCTGGCATAGGTCGAGATGATGCCAATGCCGATGACGGGCAAGGCATTGCCGATAAAGCAGCAGATGAAGAAGCTGGATACCACTTCCGCGCGGCGATCTTCAGGCGCGATCTCGTTCACCACTTGCAGGCTACCACGATAGCCGAGTGCGGCCGTCACGCCGCAGCAGGCGGTGGCGGCGATCATCAGCGCCATCGACGCCAGCATCTGCGCCGCCACCACCATGAGGATGCTGGGGATCATCAACGCCAACGCGGCCAGCATGGCCTTGCCGCTCTGCATTTGCTTCAGTGCCACGATGCTGGCCGCGGTGACGATCGCCAATTCGAAGAACAGCGCACCGGCGACGGCGTGATTCGTCTGGTGCAGCTGCTGCGCCAGGATGCTCGG
The DNA here is from genome assembly GCF_040322415.1 of Mesorhizobium sp. M0152. Lineage (NCBI taxonomy): Bacteria > Pseudomonadati > Pseudomonadota > Alphaproteobacteria > Hyphomicrobiales > Phyllobacteriaceae > Mesorhizobium > Mesorhizobium sp. M0152. The sequence goes on along the minus strand of NZ_JAMYTH010000013.1, from coordinate 150,760 downwards.
CGCCACCGCGGCATAGAAGCCGACCAGCGCCATAGCGCCAAAACCGGTCACCGCCGGTGCGACGAAGCGCGCCCGGATATCTTCCGGTACGGAGAGCTTCGGCCGCATGGAAACCTGGCCGAGACCGCGAGGCTTCGCCACCGTTTCGCGCGTGCGCCAGACCAGGACCGTCACCGCCGCGAGTGCCGCCAGATAGACGATGAACGGCAGCCGCAAGGGCCACGGCTCATACTCGGCCAGCAATCCCGAGACGAGCGCGCCAAAACCGAGGCCGAGGAAATTGGTGCTGGTGGCGATGACGCTGGCGCGTGCCTTGTCCGCGTCGGGGAGAAGCTCGGCGATCCACGCGGTTCCGGTCCCCGCGCCGACGCCGATGCCAAGCCCGCTCAGGATGCGCGCCACGTCGAGCGAAACGACGTTGACGGCAAACAGGAAGACGACCGCGCTGACGATGGCGACAGCCATGGCCGCAAGGCTCGCGGGCCGGCGGCCGACAACGTCCGACAGACCGCCGAACACCAGCAACGCGCCGAGATTGCCCACCACATAGACTGCGTAGATCAGTGTCAGCGTGATCTGCGAAAAATCGAATTGCTGCTTGTAGATGACATAGAGCGGCGTCAGCATCGTGCTGCCGGCAAACAGCACCGCGATCATCGCGGCGACTACAGGGATTGCCAAGGCGTCGCTGCGAACTTCGTTGTTCCTATGCGCCAAATCGCTGAAGATCATTGCCAACCTCGTCAAGTCTTGGGGGATAGCGATCTCAACGCGCTTTCATCCCCGACGTTCCGGACGGCTGGCAGGCTCCTGACAGTGCGGTGGGCATTGCCCCCGGCCGTTCGACTGCCGCGGCCGCGGGCGACGTCGCGGCGGAGAGACGACGGCAAGAAAAGTCAACAAGTATCCAACGCAGTTTATCGCGGCCGGCCGCCCGGCGCGGGAATTTCCCTGCATATAGTTGAGGAATTTCTCGCGCGCGGTTTATCGATCCGGCAACATCAGCTAACAATTTACTGTCTTTCGAAATCCGTTTGCATTCGGGGGTTGATCATGGGCAAAGGCAGGGTCGAGGCATTCACCGACGGGGTGGTGGCCATCATCATCACCATCATGGTGCTCGAGCTGAAAGTGCCGCATGGCGAGGATCTCTCGGCCTTGCTGCCGCTATGGCCGATCTTCTTCAGCTACGTGCTGTCCTTCATCAATGTCGGCCTCTACTGGAACAATTTGCACAACATGTTCCACACCGTGCAGCGGGTCGATGGACGCGTCTTGTGGGCGAACCTCAATCTCCTGTTCTGGCTGTCGCTGATGCCGGTGACGACGGCCTTCATGGGCGAAAACCATTTCGCCCCGGTGCCGGTCGCCGTCTATGGCGCCGACCTTGCGCTGTGCGCCATCGCCTATTTCATTCTCGTCGTGACGCTCCACCGGCTGCACGGCAACGATACGGCCTTTGCCAGGGCGATCGGCAACGATCGCAAGGGCAAGATTTCGCTTTTCGCCTATCTCTGCGCCATCCCGCTGACCTTCATCAGCCAGTGGATCGGTGTCGCGATCTATGTGCTGGTTGCCCTTGTCTGGCTGGTGCCGGACAGGCGTTTCGCACGCGTCATCGAAAAATAGCATCCGCAAAACCACCAGCCCTTAACCGAAATGCGGAATCCAAGCGGTGCCAAAGTCAGCGAGAGCCTGGCGAACCGGAATGCGCTCGGTGATGCTGCTCTTGTGCGGCGGCACCAAACGAACACAGGACGCCGACATTGACCGGGCGTGTGACTATTGGCGCGACTGGCAAAACCGTACCGATGGAAGGAGCAATGACGATGAAAGACCGCAGTCATGACGACGCAATGGCCGATCTGTTCCGGGACGATCCGGGGACGGCCGCTGCCACGCTCGACGCGATCCTTGCGGATGGCGACCAGGGCGAACTGCTGGTGACACTCCGGCAAATGACCAAGGCCTTCGGCGGCGTGCCCGCCGTCGCCAAGTCGGCCGAGCTGAACCCCACGCAACTCTACCGTACCCTCTCGGAGAAGGGAAACCCAGAGCTGCGCAGCTTGAGTGCTGTCCTTCGCACGATGGGCCTGCGCTTGGCGGTGCAGCCACTCGGCGAATCCGTGCCGCACGTCTGACGTTAAGGGGCACCGTGTCGCATTAATCGGAATCGTCGTGACAGTAGAGCGATCGAAATCCACGCTTAACGGTCAGTCGGCTGGCCATTTGGGCAACTGCCGTTACAGCAGATTCCGCGGAAGGATTGCTTACGTCGAGATGAAGAAGACGGTCACCGCCACGATCGATCAAAGGCCGACCATCACTGGGACTTATTCGCGCATCGCTTTCAGCTTTTCCGCCACCGACGCGGCAAGGTCCGCATAGCGTTCCTCCAGCCGTTCCGCAGCCTTGATGACCGCAAAGTCATGGCCGAACTTTTCCAGCGCCATGCGCAGTTTCTCGACGAACTCGGCCTGTTTCTCCAGAGCGGCAAACAGCGTCTTCACCTGCGCTTCGCTGATATCGGGATTGGCCAGCATCTGCGGCACCTCGCGCCCCATCTGGTCGCCGGTGGCGGTCTGCTGCTTCAGGATTTCGACCCAGTCCGTCAATCGAAAAGTCTCCATTTGCCGCGGCAACATGCGTAGCATTTGCCACGGCAACATGCGTAGCATTTGTCAGGGCAACATGCGCAGCCCGGGCCCGGCGGGTCAACCCGCGCAAGCGCCGACAAAGGCTTGCGCGAGCCCATCCCGGCGCTAAGTTCGGCACCGTCGAAAGAAGGAACCGTCCCGCATGATCACCGACGCCGAGATCCAGACCGCCCTGCCCGCGCTTGGCCCGGGCAACACCGCCGTCGTCACCGGCGCCGCCAGCGGCATCGGTCTCGCGGCCGCCAGGCGGCTTGCCTTGCTGGGCATGAAGATCGTGCTAGCCGACATCGCCGGGCCCCGCCTTGACGATGCCTCCCGCGCCGTATCGGCGATTGCCGGCGACGATGCCGTGCTTGCCGTGGCCGCCGATGTTTCGAAGCCGGACGAGGTGGACCGTCTCGCCGACAGGGCGTTCGGCGCCTTCGGCGAGGTATCGCTGCTGATGAACAATGCCGGCATAGGCGACAATCCGGGAAAACCCTGGCAGAACCGCGATGCCTGGAAACGGCTGCTGGACATCAATTTCTGGGGCGTCGTGCACGGCGTCGAGGCCTTCGCGCCGCGCATGCTGGCATCGTCCAGGCCGGGCCTGATCGTCAACACCGGCTCCAAGCAAGGCATCACCACGCCGCCCGGCAACCTTGCCTACAATGTCTCCAAGGCCGGCGTGAAGACATTCACCGAGGGCCTGGCGTACGCGCTGAGAAACGAACCCGGCGCCCGCCTGTCGGCGCATCTGCTGATCCCCGGCTTCACCTATACCGGCCTCACCGAAGGCGCGACGGAAAAACCCGCCGGCGCCTGGACCGGCGACCAGGTCGTCGATTTCATGCTGGAATCGCTGGTCAGGGGCGACTTCTACATACTGTGCCCGGACAATGAAGTGGCCAGGCCGCTGGACGAAAAGCGTATGGCTTGGGCGACCGGCGACATCATCGAAAACCGCCCGGCTCTGTCGCGCTGGCACCCCGACCACAAGGATGCGTTCGCGGCCTTCATGAAACGCTGAACGCTCTCAAGCCGCTGTTTTTCTGGCACCGTGCTTCTGCGCCGCCTTCTTGGCTGCCATCTCGGCGATCTTGCGGTCGTGCCGCTTCGCCGCCCGTTCGCATTTGGCGCGGATCTCCTCGACCTCGGACTCCGTCAGGTGCTCGATGCCGATGAAATGGTTGTGAGCGCGGCTCACCCGGATGAGTTCGTCAAGCTTGGCCTGGATCGCAGCGCCGTCGCGGTTCTGGGTGTTCTGGATCAGAAACACCATCAGGAAGGTGATGATGGTGGTTCCGGTGTTGATCACCAGTTGCCAGGTGTCCGAAAACCCGAACGCCGGGCCGGTTATAGCCCAGATGACCACGATCAGGCAGCAGACGGCGAATGTCGGCGGCAGCCCGGCAAGATGGGCGACCGTGGTGGCAACCTTGGTGAAAAGCTTCTCGAACATCGAAGTGCCCTGAAATCATTGCCGCATTCTGATGCGCTTCTGGAGAAACAAATGGCGGCCGTTCCAGGTTCCCGGCCGCGACATATACCACCAGCGCAATCGAATACATGCAGGACGTGCATGCGACTGAAAACACAGCTTATGGGTTCAATGTCAGGGTAACCGTGCAGGTAAAAAAGCCTGTTCCTTCCGCTTCACAGCGGTTTACCTCCAGCCCCTTCCGTCGCGCCACCCCCGCATGACGGAAGGGGTTTCAGTCCGAACCGAGCGGCCATCCCAAAGCTCCATCATCTGCATGCCCCGCCTTCTCAACGATGCAAGCTGGAATCTCAACGACGCAGGCTGGCGTGGCGGGCACGCTCGCGGATCTCTTCGCGAGAAATGCCAGCGTCCGCCAACGTGCTGTCCGGGGCTCGCCTCAAGCTCGCAAGCGTCTGGCGATAGGCAAGCCAGCGGGCGAAATGGGATCGAAGTTCATGCAACATGATCGTCTCCTTTGGCGCGCGGAATGGCCGCGCGCTTGGCTGGTCGAAAGCGCAAAGCATCTGCGCGAAGCCCACGCCCGATCGAACGGATTGCGCTGGTCCCTCGGCCAGCCGAAGCGCTAGTCGCGGTCCCGCCAAGCAGGATTGTCCAACGCTTCCAATGCCTGCATACTTGCGCATGATGCCCGGTTCACGCTACAGCCACGGCCGCAAGGAGTTTTTCATTTCTGCAAAATGGATATTGGCTGGGACGATCTAAGATTGTTTCTCGACGTTGCGCGGCTGGGTGGCTTGAGCGCGGCGACGGGAACCACGCGCCTCAGCGCAGCCACCCTTGGACGACGCGTCACCGCGCTCGAAAAGCAGATCGGCGAACCGCTGTTCGTGCGTCAGCAGACCGGCTACCGGCTGACCCCGGTCGGTGAAGAACTGCTGCGGCGCGCCGAAGACGTCGAGGCCGCAATGCAGTCGCTGACCCGCTGGCGCGAAGGAAGCCTGCCCGACCGCATTGTCCGCGTCTCGGCCGGGCCGTGGACCTCGGCCTTCGTTTCCGCCCATATTGGCGAGATATGGACGGTCGACGATGGCATAAGGGTGGAACTCGTCACCACCACCGACCGGGTCGACATCGGTCGCCGTGCCGCCGACATCGGCATCCGCAGCGACCGCCCGACCGAGCAGTGGCTGGCCGGCCGTCAGAGCGGCAAGGTCGCCCACGCCATTTATTCCGGGCGCCATCTCATCAACGGTATCGCCGCCGGGTTGTTCGTCGGCGTCACCGGCGATGGGGCGAACATTGCCTCGGCGCGCTGGCTGCAAGCCCATCACGGCGACCGCATCGCCGTGCGCGGCAACAACACCCATTCGGTGCGTGAACTGGTGGCCGCCGGCGCCGGCCTTTCGGTCTTTCCGTGCTTCGTCGGCGACAGCGACCCGCGGCTGGTTCGCGTCGCCCAGCCTATCCCCGAACTCGAAACCGACCAGTGGATCGTCACCCATCACGAGGAACGTCACTCCCCGCCGGTACGAAAGGTCGCCGACCGGATTACCGCCTTGATGCGGGCGCACCAGCCGCTGTTTCGCGGCGAGACGCCTATCCGGTAAGCCTCAGGCGTCGATCGGCCCCCAGTTGAGCCAGATGCCGATACGCTTGCCCGAATCGATCAGCAACGCGCCCGGAACACGCACATCCGCAGGAGGTCAGACCTCGTCGTTTTCCCAGCGGTCGAGAAAGGCCTCGATCGGCATCGCCTGCATGTCGGGAACCGCCCTGGCAAGCTTTTCGACCGGCCAGTCCCACCAGGCGAGGCGCTCGATCCGCGCCCCGATATCGGCGGCGAAGCGCTGCCGCAACGGCTTCGCCGGCACGCCGGCGACGATTGCATAGGGCGGCACGTCATGCGTCACCACCGCATTGGCGCCGATGACCGCGCCATTGCCGATCGTGATGCCGGGCATGATCACCGCGCCGTGGCCGATCCAGACGTCATGGCCGATGGTCACGGATTTCGCCTGCCGCCGCTCGCGGAAGGCGGCGTCGACGCCCAGCCAGCGAAAATACTCGTTCGGCCGGTAGCTGACCTTGTGCTGGGTCAGCCGCTCGATCGGATGCTCCAGCGCGTTGATGCGGCTATTGGCGGCTATCGAGCAGAACTTGCCGATCGTCGTGTAGATCGCTTCGCAATGGCGCTCGAAATAGGAGAAATCCCCGACGCTCACCTCGCGCAGCACCACCCGCTCGCCGATCGAGGCATAGCGGCCAAGCTTGCACGCCTTCAGCTCCGCGGTCGGGTGAATGCGCGGTTCGGGGTCTTTCAGGACGAGGTTTTCGGAACGGTCCATGCTGGCGGCTTTACCCCCGAGCAAGGCCTCCCGCAAGTCGGCACCTATTTCGGCTTGCCGTTGCTCCACACCACGTTCTGGCCATAGAGCGGCACCGTGGTGACCGACATCTTGGCCGAGCCGTTCTGCACCTGGCGCGAATGCGAGAGGTAGATCAGCGTCTCGTTGGTCTTGTCGTAGATGCGGTTCACCACCTGCTTCTTCCAGATCAGGCTGATGCCTTGCTTGAACACTTCCTCGCCGGCCTCGCTTGTGTCGATGTCGCCGATGGTGATCGGTCCGGTCTGGCGGCACGAGATCGAGGAATCGGAAGGATCCTCGAACCAGTTGCCCTTGTGCAGGCGGTCGATGATGCCGCGGTCGAAATAAGAGACGTGGCAGGTGACGCCCTCCACCTTCGGGTCCTTGATCGCTTCGACGATGATGTCGTTGCCGAGCCAGTCGACGCCGACCTTGCCGACTTCATCGGCAACGGCCGCGCCGGCGCCTAGGACAAGGCACGCGGCCAAGGCGCCGCCGACCAGTTTTCGTCCAATCGATCCTTGCAAGATAGCCTCCGGGGTTCGAGTTGCCGGCCTCAGGTGGGGCGAAGAGCACGGCATTGCAAGCGGCGGCACCGGATGAAAACGCCGCATCCGCCATGGCCGGTTGCGTCAACGCGGCACCTTTGCGTGTGCCCGGCCGAAGGGCTAAGACTGTTCGCCGAATCCAAGGGCTTGCCGCCATGGCCGGCGCCGAAGAAAATGCAAGACGGATCCTACTGATGATGCGCTCAATACTGGTCGGCATTCTCGTCCTGATGGCGGCCGGCATCGGCTGGCTGACTTTCGACTGGTATCGCGGCCATTATGGCGGCGAACCTTTCGGCGCCTCCTTCAGTCTGGTCGACCAGAAAGGCGCGCCGATTACCGAGGCTGCGTTCCGGGGCCAGCCCAGCGTCGTCTTCTTCGGCTTCACCCATTGCCCCGAGGTCTGCCCGACCACGCTGTTCGAACTGGCCGGCTGGTTGAAGACGCTCGGCGACGACGGCAAGAACCTGCACGCCTATTTCGTCTCGGTCGATCCGGAGCGCGACACGCCGCCGGTTATGAACGCCTATGTCAGCAATTTCTCCGACCGCATCGTCGGCGTCACCGGCGATCCAGACAAGGTCCATGCGATGGCCAAGTCGTTCGGCATCTATTGGAAGAAGGTCGACACCGGCAACGGCGATTACACGATGGATCATACCGCCTCGGTGTTGCTGCTCAACGGCAAGGGCGACTTTGCCGGTACGATCGCCTATGGCGAAAGCGCCGATACCGCCGTGGAAAAGCTGAAACGTCTCGCGGCCAAGGGCTGATGCGAAATCCATGACTCAGACGCGGCTCCATTTCACCGCCGGCAAGATCGATACCGCCAGAATTTTCGCCGCGCTCGACGCCGCCTTCGAGGACGAAGGCCTGCCGATCGCCGTGCGGGAGGTCGACGAGGACGCGGACATTCACGAAGTCTCGCTCTACGCCGAGGGCGACGTCGATGCCGTAGCGGCGCAGGTGAATGACATTCTTGCGGGGCTGGCCCTGTCCAGGCCGGTCGAGCGCGAGGCACTGCCCGACATCGACTGGGTGGCGCGCTCTCTGGAAGGCTTGAAGCCGGTGCGCGCCGGCCGTTTCTTCGTCCACGGCGCGCATGACCGCCGCAAGCGCCACAGCGGCGAACTCGCCATCGAGATCGAGGCCGGCCTCGCTTTCGGCACCGGCCATCACGGCACCACCGCCGGCTGCCTGGAAATGCTGGAAAGAGTGGTGCGGCGCGAACGCCCGCGCAATGCGCTCGATCTCGGCACCGGCAGCGCCGTGCTGGCCATCGCCGTCGCCAAGCTGGCGCATATTCCAGTGCTCGCCACCGACATCGATCCCGTTGCGGTGAGGGTCGCCGCCGCGAATGCGCGGCTCAATCACGTCAAGACGCTGGTGGAGACGGTGACCGCGCCGGGCTTTCACCATCCGATCTTCGGCAGGCGCGCGCCTTTCGATCTCATCGTCGCCAACATATTGGCGCGGCCGTTGATGCGGCTGGCCCCGCAAATGGCCGATCACATCGCGCTCGGCGGCTCGATCGTGCTGTCGGGCATTCTCGATCGCCAGCGCGACGCCGTGATCTCGGCCTATGTCGGCCAGAATTTCCGCCACGTCAGAACCTTGCACCGCGAGGGCTGGGTGACGATCCACCTCAAGCATTGAAGCCGGCTGGACCAGATCCAGCCGGTTCTTGTGCAAGGTTCTTTTCCGAATTCCGATTCCACAGCCCATGCGCTAGGGTTCGACACCCGCACCATGTGAGCGAGATCAGTAATGTTCCAGACCTTCGATTCCGCGGGCGACCCAGCCGTCGGCAAACCGCGCGTGGCGCTGCTGCGCAAATGGCTGGCCGAGAACGGCCTCGATGGCTTTATCGTTCCCCGCGCGGACGAGCATCAGGGCGAATATGTCGCCGACCGTTCGGCGCGGCTGAAATGGCTGACCGGCTTCAGCGGCTCCGCCGGTGTCGCCATCGTTCTGCGCGGCCGCGCCTTCATCTTTGTCGACGGCCGTTACACGCTTCAGGTGCGCGGCGAAGTCGATCTCGACATCTTTTCGGTCGAAAACCTGGTCGACAATCCGCCCGCCGTCTGGCTGAGGGATAATCTCGGCAAGGGCGCGCGGCTCGGCTTCGATCCGTGGCTGCACACTATCGGCGAGGTCAAGGCGCTGCAGGCCTCGGCCGACAAGACCGGCACCGTCCTGGTTCCGCTCGACAAGAACCCGATCGACATTATCTGGAAGGACCAGCCCGAGGCGCCGGTGGCCCCCGTCGAGCTTCACCCGATCGGTTTTGCCGGCGAGCTCGCCAAGGACAAGCTGGCGCGGCTGGCGGCGGCGATCGGCAAGGACGGCGCCACGCATGCCGTGCTGACCGACCCCTCCTCCATCGCCTGGGCCTTCAACATTCGTGGCGGCGACGTGCCGCATACGCCGCTGGCGCTCGGCTTCGCCATTCTCGCCGCCGACGGATCGCACCAGCTTTTCATGGATCGGCGCAAATTCTCGCGCCAGGTCGCGGCCTACGTCACGCAGCTCGCCGAGCCGCGTGAACCCGGCGAATTCGAGGCGGCGGTCGTCGCGCTCGCCAGGAGCGGCGCGAAGATCGCACTCGACCCGGTGCTGGCGGCCGACAGGCTGCGCATACTGGTCGAGGACAATGGCGGCACGGTGATTGCCGCTCCCGACCCCGCCCGCATCCCGCGCGCCACCAAGAACCAGGCCGAGATCAACGGTTCGCGCGCCGCGCATCGCCGCGACGGGGCGGCGGTGGCGAAGTTGTTGTGCTGGCTGGAGCGCCAGAAACCCGGCTCGCTCGACGAGATATCGGTCGTCACCAGGCTGGAGGAGACGCGCCGGCAGACCGGCGAGGAAACCCAGATGCCGCTGCGCGACGTGTCCTTCGATACTATTTCGGGCGCCGGTCCGAACGGCGCCATCATGCATTACCGCGTGTCGCGCGCCACCAGCCGCAAACTCCAGGCCGGCGAACTGTTCCTGCTCGATTCCGGCGCGCAATATCAGGACGGCACCACCGACATCACCCGCACCGTGCCGATCGGCCAGCCGACCGAAGAAATGCGCGAACGCTTCACGCTGGTGCTGAAAGGCATGATCGGCATCTCGACGCTGCGCTTCCCCGCCGGCACGCGCGGCTCGGAAATCGACGCCGTCGCCCGCATGGCGCTGTGGAAGCACGGCTGCGATTTCGCCCATGGCACCGGCCATGGCGTCGGCTCCTACCTGGCCGTGCATGAAGGCCCGCAGCGCATCGCCCGCACAGGCACCGAAAAGCTGCTGGAAGGCATGATGCTGTCCAACGAGCCGGGTTACTACAAGGAAGGTTCCTACGGCATTCGCATCGAAAACCTCATCCTGGTGACGCCGGCCGAACAGGTCGAGGGCGGCGACATCGCCATGCACGGCTTCGAGACGCTGACGCTGGCGCCGATCGACGTCAGGCTGGTGCGCTCGGACCTCCTGACCCGCGAGGAACTGCACTGGCTCGACACCTACCACGCCCGCGTGCTGGCCGAGATCGGCCCGATGCTCGACGGCGAAACGCTGTCCTGGCTGGAGAAGGCAACCGCCCCGCTGCCGCACGATCTCAAGCAGTAATCGCAGTGGCTGCTCTGGCTGAGACTGGAGGGCCTTGTTTTGCAAGCATCTCCCGCAAAGCCTGAACATTGGGAGAACTGGCTCCCTTGCGCCAAAACAACACTGTGAGAGCATTGTCTTCGTCCGAAGGCAGTTCATGCATCCGCAGCCTGCCGCTTTCAGGAAAACCCGAAAGCACGCTTTTCGGCATCAGCGCTATGCCCATACCAGCCACCACGCAACCAAGCATGGCATGATATGAACCGAGCTCAATGATTTGCTCGGCCATAAACCCTCGGCGCGCAAACCATTCTTCCAGCCGCTTGCGATGCGGGCAGCCGTGTTCAAAGGCGATCATGGTCTTGGGCATATCAAGGCGGTTCTCGACTGAAACGCGCGATGCCGCCGAGACAATGACCAAATCCTCGAGAAATGCAGGTTGCTTTTCGAACGGATTGTCGGCGATTGGCTCGGCTGCGAGCGCTGCGTCGAGTTCACCGGCAAGCATTGCGGCCGCGAGAACTTGCGGGTTGCCGGTGCGCAGTTGGATCTCCACTTCGGGATAGCATGCGTGGTATTCGGCGAGGAGACTTGGAAGCCGAGCGGCGGCGGTACTCTCCATGGCGCCAAGGCGCAGGGTGCCGCGTGGGCGCGGATCAAGAACTGCTATGCGGGCCTCGTCCGCAAGCGCCAGCAACCGGTCCGCATATTCGATCAATCTTTGGCCGGCAGGCGATACATGCAATCGCTTGCCCTCGCGAATAAACAACCGCACACCCAGATCCTCTTCGAGCTGCCGGACGCGCGTGGTCACGTTCGACTGCACGCGAAACAGCTTTTCCGCCGCCTTGGTGATTCCGCCCTCGCGCACCACCATGCGGAAAATGCGGAGATCCGACAAATCCATCCATCTCTCCTAGAGAATAAAGCTATCTCTATTACTCATTTTATCTGATGGAAGGCATCACGTAAATTGCCGGTGTTGGCACCGATCAGGACAGCCAGCACGGAGAGCGAAATGTTACCTGAATCCCTCGGCCGTGGGCCGCTCGATCTCAACGCGTTGACGCCCAAACAGCGTGAGATCATCTATGCCGGCGCCGTGCGCCGCGCGCATCAGGAGAGGTCGGAGGCGATCTGGCTGAGCGTGGCCCGGATCGCTGCGATATTCAAGAAACGCGCCTGACAAGGGTTTGCCGTTCGCCTGCGTCGGCGCTTAGGCGAAGCGCATGGGTGGCTATATCGCGAAGGTAAAGGTCGATCAGCCCACGAACTGCCGGGCCAGTATCAGCACCGCCGCTCCCGCCAAGAACATCGACATCAGTCCGCCGCGCAGCGACACCACGGCGGCCACGACAAGTGCTGCCCATTCCGCCAGTCCGGCGCCGAGCGCGGCCGGCGCCACCAGCGTCGTCAGCACGGCCGCCGGCACCGCGTTGAGCCCGGCTTCAACGCGCGGATGGATGGTCTCGAAACGCGAGATGACCAGGTGCCCGCCGACGCGGGTAAGATAGGTGGCGATCGCGCCGGCGATGATGATCCAAAGCGTCGTGCTCATGACCGCGCCTCGACGCCGCTATGGTGGGGAGGCAGGATGACGGCGAGCAGCACGCCGGCAATCGCGCCGATGGAGACGTGCCAGGGCGATCCCACCGTCTTGTAGGCGATGATCGAGGCGGCGGCGCTGGCGATGACCACCGGCAGCCACAACGGTCGTTTGCGGAAGCCCATGACGAGGCCCAGGAAATAGATCGGCAGCAGGAAATCGATGCCCAGCGCGTGCGTGTCGGGGATCAGCTTGCCGAACACCGCGCCGAGCGCGCTTTCGGTCACCCAGAACACATAGACCGGCAGACCCAGCCCCAGGTACCAGGCGAAGCCGACCGTCTGGCCGGACGCCGCTCTCGCCTCGGCCACCGCGAACTGCGGATCTGTGAGGATGAAATAGCCCAAGGCCTGCTGGACCACTGGCCAGTGCGCGATGCGCCGGCCGATGCCCGCGGAATAGAGCACATGGCGGAAATTGACGGCGAAGATCGACAGCACGATCAGCCACGGCGCGACATGCTGGCCGAACAGTTCGATGCCGACCATCTGGCTGGCACCGCCGAAGATAAGCGCGCTCATCAGAAACGCTTCCAGCACGGAAAATCCGTTGTCGACGGCAATCGTTCCGAACAAGAGCGCAAACGGCGCCGAGGCGACGACGACAGGCATCGACAGCCGCACGCCGCTCCAGAAGTCGCTGCTCACGGAATTGGTGGTCAAGGTCTCAGCTGACATGTCACATTCCTACGTCGCGCCGGTATTTAGGGGTGCGCGGTTGAAAAGTCAGACGAATTCGCTTGAGCCAACAAATCAGCGAAACTGATGTCTCGGACCAGTCGAGCTGCGAACCCGTATAACGCGGCCTTGTGGGATCGCAGGATTTCGTGAGGCCCCGTGAAGGACCGCAGGACTGTGCTTCATCGCCCGTGCAGGATGGCGCCAGGGCCAGAAACGCAAAACCCGCCTCGGCGGCGGGTCATTGGCGCAACTCAGCACCATGGGCAAAAACATAGCATAGCTGCACTCACCCTGTCAATCCTTCAAAGGACAATTTCGTGCATCGACTTGAAATCCGGAACGGCTAAGGGGCGATCTGATGCTCCAAAACCCTGCCCTCGATCGCCCTGCCCCAGTCGAGCAGCGGCTTGGCGCGCATGGTGAAATCGACCAGCTCGTCGACCAGCGCCGCCGTGTGGATTCCGGCCGGGTCGATGACATGCTGGACGTAGAAATGCCGGTTGCGAATTGCCGCGACGAGGTCGGGTTCGCCGACATGCTCGAAGCCGCGCGGCGTGCGCTTCATGCGGCCTTCCGCCTCGAACTCAAGACCATTCTTCTTCAAGGCAGCCACCAGCGCCCGGAACCTGTCCGGCCGCGTCGCGATGGCCTTGCGCATGGCGAGCAGCAGCTCCGGGCCGGGCTGCCACCAGGCGATATCGGCGAAGCAGCGTTCCAGCCCGACATGGACGTAGAACACGCCCTGCTCCATCTTCGTGCCGTCGGGCGACAGGATCGCCGACAGATGCCGGTTGTAAGGCCGCTTGTCCTTGGCGAAGCGCACGTCGCGGTTGATCCGGAACAGCGATTTCTTGCGGTCGCCCTTGAGGCCAAGCCCGGCCGCGGCAAAGCGCTGCGTAAGCGTCTCGACGAGATCGCCGAACGGATCGCGCAACTCCCTTTCGAAAAGGTCGCGGTTTTCCAGGAACCATTCGCGGTTCTGATGGAAGTCCAGAGCCTTCAGGAACGGAATGGCCTTTGGGCCGAAGCCTTTGAACGCACCTTCCGTCATGCCTTGCCGATCCGCTGCAGCCAGGCGTCCTCGTCGATCACCTCGATGCCGAGTTCGGTGGCGAGCTTGAGCTTGGAACCGGCGCCGGGCCCGGCCACCACCAGATCGGTCTTGGCGGAAACAGAACCCGCCACCTTGGCGCCGAGGCGTTCGGCCATTGCCTTGGCTTCGGAGCGCGTCATCTTTTCCAGCGAGCCGGTGAACACGATCGTCTTGTCGGCGACCACGCTGTCGGCCGCGACGTTGACGACATACGGCTTCGGCTTGACCTGCTTGAGCAGCGCGTCAAGCACGTCGTCATTGCGTTCATTGCCGAAGAAATCGGCAAGCGCATTGATCACCGTGTCGCCAATGCCGTTGATCGACGGGAAAACGCTGTGCGGATCCTCCGCCGCCGCCGTTTCCTTGCCGACGCGGATCAATTCCTCGATGGTCGAGAAGGTGCGGGCAAGCACGGCCGCCGTCGTCTCGCCGATATGCCGGATGCCGAGCGCGAAGATGAAGCGGTCGAGTTCCGGTTCGCGGCGCGCGTCGATGGCCGCGAACAGCTTGTCGAGGCTCTCATAGTTGCGGTCCTCGACGCTGCGCACATTCTTGCGCGTCTTCCCCGACGCCGCCTCGCGCTGCCTGGCCTGCTCCTCGCGGCGCTCGGCCAGCGCCTTGGTGACGGCGGGGCGGCGATCCCGGAGCGTGAAGATGTCGGCGGCCGTCTTGATCAATCCGGCGTTGAAGAAGGTATCGATATTTTCCGCGCCGAGACCCTCGATATCCATGGCGCCGCGCGACACGAAGTGGCGCAATCCCTCCACGGCCTGCGCCGGGCAGATCAGCTCGCCGGTGCAGCGGCGGCGCGAATCCTCCTTGCCGGTCTTCTCGTTGATCTCGCGCGTCGCCGGCGAGCCGCAGATCGGGCAGGTATGCGGGAATTCATAAGGCACGGCATCGGGCGGACGCTTGTCGATGACAACGCTGACGATCTGCGGGATGACGTCCCCTGCCCGCTGGATCACCACCGTGTCGCCGATGCGCACGTCGATGCCGTCGCGGATCGGCTGGCCATTGCTGTCCAGGCCCTTGATGTAGTCTTCGTTGTGCAGCGTCACGTTCTCGACCACGACGCCGCCGACGGTGACGGGAGCCAGCCGCGCGACCGGGGCCAGCGTGCCGGTGCGGCCGACCTGGATGTCGATCCTCTGCACCGTCGTCATCGCCTGTTCGGCCGGGAATTTATGGGCGACGGCCCAGCGCGGCTCGCCGGTTACGAAGCCCCACCGGCGCTGCAGCTCCAGCTGGTCGACCTTGTAGACGACGCCGTCTATGTCGTAGCCGAGCGACGAGCGCTGCTCCTCGATCCGGTGATAATGCGCGATCAGCTCCTCGGCCGATTTCGCCCGCACCATCAGCGGACTGACCCTGAACCCCCAATCGGCGAATTTCTGCACCGCATCGTATTGGGTCGGAGCGGGATCGGCCGTGGTGTAGCCCCAGGCATAGGCGAAGAATTTGAGGTTGCGGCTGGCGGTGACGGACGGATCCTTCTGGCGCAGCGACCCCGCCGCCGTGTTGCGCGGGTTTACGTAGTCCTGGCCGCCGACCGCCGCCGACCGTGCCTTCAGCGCCTCGAATTCCGCATAGGTCATGTAGACCTCGCCGCGTATCTCGATGATTTCCGGCCAGCCCGAGCCCTTCAGCTTGGCGGGGATATCGGCGATCGTTCGCAGATTGGCGGTGATGTCCTCACCGACCGTGCCGTCGCCGCGCGTCGCGCCTTGCACGAACACGCCGCCTTCATAGCGCAGCGAAGCCGACAGCCCGTCGATCTTCGGCTCCGCCGTGAAAGCGATGTCGAGATCCTTGTCGCGGTCGAAGAACCGCCGGCCGCGTTCGATGAAATCGGCGACGTCCTCGTCGGTGTAGGCTTTGGCGAGGCTCAGCATCGGCACCGCATGGCGCACCTTGGTGAAGCCCTCCGCCGGGGCCGAACCGACCCGGCGCGACGGCGAATCCTCGCGCACCAGGGCAGGAAAACGCCGTTCGATGGCAAGGTTGCGCCGCGTCAGCGCGTCATATTCCGCGTCCGAGATAATAGGCGCGTCTTCCGTATGGTAGCGCCGGTCGTGCTCGGCGATCTCTTCCGCCAGCCGCTTCAGCTCGGCTTCGGCCTCGCTTTCGGTCAGGGCTTCGACTGGTATCTCGGACATGGTTCAGACCCACCTGCTCTTGGCCGGGACAATAGATCAGCTTTCGGATTCGCGGGAGCGGAATTCTGGCAAAACCGCGCCGAAACAGCGGGATGGCGCCACAAGCTGACTCCCCATCAAAGCCGGGCGACCATGCGCTCAGGAAGCGCCGGTGTTCTCGCGCAGCAGCCGCTCGGCGGCGGCGCGCGCCTCGTCGGTGATGGTTGCGCCGGCCAGCATGCGCGCGATCTCCTCCTGCCGCGCCGGCCGGTCCATCTCGGCTATGCCTGTCGCGACACGGTCGGTGCTGCCCGACTTGGAAATCAGGAAATGCGTCTCGGCGCGCGCCGCCACCTGCGGCGCATGCGTCACCGACAGCACCTGCACGCGCTTCGACAGCCGCGCCAGCCGCTGGCCGATCGCGTCCGCCACGGCGCCGCCCACACCCGTGTCGATCTCGTCGAAAACCAGCGTCGGCGCCGAGCCACGGTCGGCGAGCGCAACCTTCAGCGCCAAAAGGAAGCGCGAAAGTTCGCCGCCGGAAGCCACCTTCATCATCGGCCCGGGCCGCGTGCCGGGATTGGTGCGTACCCAGAACTCGATCTGGTCGATGCCCTCTTCCATGCGGCTCTCGGCCTCGCTCTTCATCTCGACGATGAAGGCCGCGCGTTCGAGCTTCAGCGCCGGCAGTTCGGCCATGACGGCCTTGGTCAGGCCGACCGCCGCCGCGTGGCGGAGCGAGGAAAGCTGAGCCGCGGCGATGTCGTAGGCTTCGCGCCCGGCGGCAGCCTGCTTTTCCAGCCCATGCAAGCGTTCCTCGCCGGCGTCGAGATCGGCGAGATCGGCCACCATCGTGTCGCGCAGTTGCGCCAGCTCGTCGACGGCGACGCTGTGCTTGCGCGACGCCGCGCGCAACGAAAACAGCCGCTCCTCGGCCTTCTCCAGCCGCTGCGGATCATATTCGGTGGCGCGCAACGCGGCCTCGACGCCCGATTGCGCCGCGTCGAGCGACAGCATCGCCTCGTCGAGCGACTTGACCACTTCGTCGAGCAGGCCGGGCGCCTCCGTCACCTTGCGTTGCAGCCGGCGCAGCAGGCTGGCCAGTTGCGGCAAGGGCGAGGACGGGCCGGACAGCACGTCCTGGGCGTCGTGGATTTCCGATGCGATCTTTTCCGCCCGCATCATCGAGGCGCGCAATTCGGCAAGATCGGTCTCCTCGCCGGGCTGCGGATCGAGCTTGGTCAGTTCCGCCACGGCCGCACGCAGATAATCGGCCTCGCGTGCCGCGGCAGCCACCTTGGCGCGATGGCGCGAAAGCTCCTGTTCGCAGGCGCGCCAGTGCCGCCATGCCTCGCCCGTCGAGCGGACGGCGCCGAGATGGCCGCCGAAGGCGTCGAGCACATCGCGATGCGCGCCGGGATCGATCAAGGCGCGTTCGTCGTGCTGGCCGTGGATCTCGACCAGCGCGCGGCCGACATCGCGCATCAATGTCACGCTGGATGGCTGGTCGTTGACGAAGACCCGGGTACGGCCGTCCGCCGTCTGCAGTCGGCGCAGGATGATGTCGCCGTCGTCCTCGATGGCGTTTTCGGCAAGCAGCGCGCGCACCGGATGGTTGCGCGGCACATCGAACACGGCGATGACCTGGCCTTGCGTCGCGCCGTGGCGCACCAGCGAAGCGTCGCCGCGTGCGCCGAGCGCCAGCGACAAGGCATCGAGCAGAATGGATTTGCCGGCGCCGGTTTCACCGGTCAGCACGGAAAGGCCGGGCTGGAAGTCGATATCCAGCTTCTCGATCAGGACGATATCGCGGATCGACAATCTGGAAAGCATCAGAACCCGGACCTATTGCATGTCGCCCAGAATTGGACCCGGTTTCGGGGTAGCGACATGCACGAAAACAAAAGACTTAAAGCGCGGCGCGCTTCAATGCGGCACGCGACCAGTTGGAGTCGCAGCGCCGCACTATCTTTTTGTTTGATCGCCGGATCAATCCGAAAAAGCGCTTCAGTCCGATGCTCTGGGGTCAGGCGCCGGTGATCAGCTTGCCGGCCTTGGAAATCCACGACCCGGCATTTTCGCGCGGCGCAAGCCCGTTGCTCTGCAACAGCTTGTAGGAATCCTTGTACCATGAACTGTCGGGATAATTGGTGCCGAGCACTGCGGCGGCCGTCTGGGCCTCCGAGGTCAGCCCCATCGCATAATAGCTTTCGGTCAGGCGGGCGAGCGCCTCCTCGACATGGCGCGTGTTGGAATAGTTCTCGACCACGTTGCGGAAACGCTTGACGGCGGCGATGTATTCGCGGCGCTCGAGATAGTAGCGGCCGATCTGCATTTCCTTGCCGGCGAGTTGGTCGTTGGCGAAGCGGATCTTTTCCTTGGCGTCCTCGACATATTCCGAGGTCGGCCAGCGCGTCACCAGGTCCTGCATCGTCTGCATGGTCTGGCGCGCTTCCTTCTGGTCCTGCGTCACATCCTTGATCTGGCGATAATAGCTCAGGCCGATGATGTACTGCGCGTAAGCCGCGTCGTCGGTCGAGGGATAGAGGGTGAGATAGCGCTTGGCCGACGCGATCGCCTCGTCGTAATTGCCTTGGCGATAGTCGGCGAAGGCGCCCATCACCATCGATTTGCGGGCGAATTCCGAATAGGGGTGCTGGCGGTCGACCGCGTCGAACTTGCGGCTCGCCTCCTGCAACCGCCCGGCATTCAGATTGGCGAGGCCCTGATTGTAGAGAACGTCGGCCGGCTCGGTCTGGTCGACATAAGTCGACAAGTCGATATCTTTCTCCGACGACATGCAGGCCGACAGGAAGAGCGATGGAACAACCACCGAAAGCGCCAGGAAAACGGACCGCTGCGTCGCTTTCGATTGACCAATTCGCTTGAAGAACATGATTGGATTGCGCCCTTTCGGCGTTATTTCAATGCCTTTTGCAAGCCGCTGTCCCAAAAATGGTCCCACTTCCAGACGACATGCACTAATGGACGGCAGCAGCCATAGACCATAACCGCCTTGCCCGGCAACGCTATGTCTAGGCAATCGCACATTTTTGTGGCGGCGCAGCGCGGCCTCAGCATCTGCGCCATTTCGCGGATGGATGATGCATTCATGCAACACCCATTCCGCCATTGAATGCAAAAAACTTAAAGGAATCAGAGCATCCAGGGCGCATAGAGCGGCGCATTGACGGCGCTCATCTCGGCGGCACGGCCACGCTCGCGGCGTGTCGTCTCGACGATCTCGAAGGCCGTGCGATCGGACAGCAGGCGACGCAGCGCCGCCGCGTTCAGCCTGTGGCCGCCGCGATAGGAACGGAAGCAGCCGATGAAACGGGCGCCGGCCAGCGCCAGGTCGCCCATCGCATCCAGCGTCTTGTGGCGCACGAATTCGTTGGGATAGCGCAACCCGCCCATGTTGATGACGCGGTTGTCGTCGCCAATCACCAGCGAGTTCTCCAGCGAGGAACCAAGCGCGTAGCCCGCCGCCCACAGCCGCTCGACGTCCTTCATGAAGCCGAAGGTGCGAGCGCGCGCGATGTCGCGGCGGAAAATGTCGGCATTGAGGTCGGACGCGAAAAGCTGACGGCCGATGGCGGGGCTTTCGAAGTCGATCTCGACCTCGAAGCGGGTGCCGTCATAAGGCCTGAATTCGGCCCATGAGGCGCCGTTCTCGATGCGGACAGGCTTGACGACCCTGATATAGCGCCGCTTGACCGGCAGCGTCTCGATGCCAGCCTGGTCGATGGCTTCCACGAACGCCATGGCGCTGCCGTCGAGGATCGGGACTTCATGGCCATCGATCTCGATGAGGACATTGTCGATGCCGAGCCCGAACAGCGCCGCCATGATGTGCTCGACCGTGGCGATATGCTCGCCCGCCGGATCGCCGAGCATGGTGCACAGGTCGGTAGCGCCGATCTCGGAAAACAGGGCGCGGAACTCACGCCCCTGCTCCGCTCCATTGACAAGCTGGAAAACGATGCCGGTATTCGCATCCGCCGGCAGGAAACTGAGGGAAACTTCTTTGCCGCTGTGGACGCCGGTGCCGGTAAGCGACGCGCGCGTCTTCAATGTCGTCTGGTAGTCGTGCAAGACAATCCCCATAAGCCCGAAATGCCTAGGTCCGCTTTTCCAGCCCGAGGGCGCGGCTCTTGTTTGAAATCGGCAGACAGGGTCATTTCCCCCGAAATCCCGCATGCCGACGATGGTAGGCAGCGAAGATAATGTCCCGGCAGGGAGACTCCAAATCACGGTTTCTTACTCTTTGTAACCGCGACAAGGAACGGCTACGCGCGGTAACCGCTTGAATTTGCACCATTTTAAACGTTAACAGGCAAGCAATTCCTTGCTTGCCTGTTAACAAGTGTTACAGCTCGTTTACCAATCAGTTGGCCTGGCGGCGCAGGAATGCCGGAATCTCCAGCTGGTCGTCGTCCTGAGTCGCCCTGGTCTGCGGCGTCAGGCGGCCCTGGTCGTCCAGCTGACCGCGGCGCGGCGCGTAGAGCTGGGCGTCCTGGCTGGCGAGACGGCGCACCTCGGGTTGGGCCTGGCGCAGCTTGGGTTCGCGCGGTTGTGCCGGCTGCAGCCGGGCCGGCTCTTCCTCGCGGCGGGTCAAGCCGTTGGTCAGGCGCTTCAACAGGCCCATCGGCCCGCTGTTCTCGTGATCCGCCGGACGGCTCTTGGCATCGACCTCGGCCTTCACGACCGGCGGAAAATCCTCGACGCGCGGCATGCGTTGCGGCGCCATCGCCACCGGCTGCGGCACCTCGCGCAGCATCTCGCGCGGCTGCGGCGCCGGCTGCATCATCTGCTGGACGACGGGCTGAGCCATTGGCTGCGGCTGCGCGGGCGGCGCCTGGAAGATCTTGCTCTGCGGGCGGAAATCGTCCGCATGGGCGACCGGGGCCGGGCGAGCCTGCGCCATCGCGGCGGCGTTCGCTTCGGCCATGTGGATGGCCTCGGCGACCGGATCGACGGCGCGCGGCTCGTAGGCCGCCGGCTGCTGGACAGGTGCCGGACGGCTTTCCACCGCGGCAGCCGCCGGGCGGCTGACCGGCTTCTGCGGCGCCGTGCGGATCGAGATCGGCGCCGCGGCAATTTCAGCCGCCGACTTGTCGATGCCGGTGGCGACGACCGAGACGCGGATGACGCCTTCGAGTTCCTCGTCGAAAGTGGCGCCCAGGATGATGTTGGCGTCCTGGTCGACCTCCTCGCGGATGCGGGTCGCCGCCTCGTCGACTTCGAACAGGGTCAGGTCACGGCCGCCGGTGATCGAGATCAGCAGGCCCTTGGCGCCCTTCATCGAGGTCTCGTCGAGCAGCGGATTGGCGATCGCGGCCTCGGCGGCGGCCATCGCGCGGCCCTCGCCCGAAGCCTCGCCGGTGCCCATCATCGCCTTGCCCATCTCGCGCATCACCGAGCGCACGTCGGCGAAGTCGAGGTTGATCAGGCCTTCCTTGACCATCAGGTCGGTGATGCAGGCGACACCGGAATAGAGCACCTGGTCGGCCATGGCGAAGGCATCGGCGAAGGTGGTCTTGTCATTGGCCAGCCGGAACAGGTTCTGGTTGGGGATGACGATCAGCGTATCGACGCATTTCTGCAATTCCTCGATGCCGAAGTCCGCCGTCTTCATGCGGCGCTGGCCTTCGAAATGGAACGGCTTGGTGACGACGCCGACGGTGAGGATGCCCTTCTCGCGGGCAGCGCGGGCAACGACCGGAGCAGCACCCGTGCCTGTGCCGCCGCCCATGCCGGCGGTGACGAAGCACATATGGGTGTTGGACAGGTGGTCGATGATCTCGTCGATGCACTCTTCCGCAGCCGCGCGGCCGACTTCCGGCTGCGAGCCGGCGCCGAGGCCCTCGGTGACATGCGCGCCGAGCTGGATCAGCCGGTCGGCCTTCGACATGGTCAGCGCCTGCGCGTCGGTGTTGGCCACCACGAACTCGACACCGCGCAGACCGGCGGTGATCATGTTGTTGACGGCATTGCCGCCGCCGCCGCCGACACCGAACACGGTGATGCGCGGCTTAAGCTCGGTGATGTCCGGCTTTTGCAGATTGATGGTCATTGTCTCCGTCCTTTGCCTTTCACGCCGCTTCGCCGCCGCGGCCGCCTATGGGGCTGTCCCCGTCAATTAGAAACTGTCTCTCAACCACTGACTCATGCGATGCAGTTTTCCGCCCGTTCCAGTCATCCTGAGACCGGAAATTCCTTTCGCCGGATGGCTCTCGAAGCTCGCCATCTGCGGATAGATCAGAAGCCCCACCGCAGCCGAGAAGGCCGGGCCCTTCGCTGCTTCGGGCAAGCCCGCCACCCCGAGCGGACGCCCGATGCGCACGTTGCGCCCCAGGATGCGGCGTGCGGCTTCCGGCAGGCCGGCCAACTGGCTGGCGCCGCCGGTGAGCACCACGCGTTTGCCGACGGCATTGCCGTAGCCGGACTTGTTCAGCCGGTCGCGCAACAGTTCCAGCGTCTCGTCGATGCGGGCGCGCACGATGCGCGTCATCACCGAACGCGGGATCTGCAACGGCACGTCGCCGTCGTCGCCGATCGGCTGGATCGAGATCAGGTCGCGGTCGTCGGCGCTGCCCGGCAGCGCCGAGCCATGCATCACCTTCAGCCGTTCGGCGGCGTCGAGCGAAGTCGAGAGCCCCTTTGCCATGTCAAGCGTGACATGATTGCCGCCGATGGCGATGGCGTCGCCATGGACGAACTTGCCTTCAGCAAACACCGAGATCGTCGTCGTGCCGCCGCCCATGTCGATGCAGGCGGCACCCAGTTCCAGCTCGTCGTCGACAAGTGCCGCCAGGCCGCTGGCATAGGGCGTCGCCACCATGCGCTCGACCGAGAGGTGCGAGCGGTTGATGGAGAGTTCCAGATTGCGCATCGGCGCGGCGTCGCCCGTCAGCACATGCATGTCGACGCCCAGTGCGTCGCCGACCATGCCGCGCGGATCGCGCACGCCGCGCTCGGAATCCAGCGAAAAGCCGACGGGCAACGAATGGATCACCTCGCGCTCGGCCTTCAGCGCTTGCTTGGCACCGGCGCCGAGCACGCGCTTGATGTCGGCCTCGTCGGCCTCGTGGCCGCCAAGGTTGATGGTGGCCGAGAAGGCTTCGCTCTTCAGCCGCCCGGCGGTCATGTTGACGATGAGCGAATCCACCGTCAGGCCGGCCATGCGCTCGGCGGCGTCGACGGAAAGACGGATGGCATGTTCGGCGCGGTCGAGATCGACGATGACGCCCGACTTCACGCCTTGCGACTTCTGGTGCCCGATGCCGATCACCTGGATCCGGTGCGAGCGTCCGCGCAAAAGCTTGCCGTCGTCGCATGGCTTCAGCTTCGCCACCATGCAGCAGACCTTGTTCGAGCCGACATCCAGCACCGTCAAGGTGCCGGACCGGCGCGACGAGGCATCGCCATGACCGCCAAGCCAGCTCATATTTTCGTCTCCGGCTTGCGCTTCAGGCTCTTGGGTTTCTCGTTGAGCGCGGCTTCGCGCTGCGTCGCGGCCTCGGGTGTCAGTTGCACGACCAGCCGGTCGGGCAGCCGCATGTCGACGGCGGCGATGTCGCGCGACAACAGCGCCTTGTCATGATCCATCCTGACCAGCTCGGCGATCGCCTGGTCCTCGTCATCCTCGGGAAGCTTGACGGTGATGCCGTTGTCCAGCTTCAGGTCCCAGCGCCGCTCGCCGACGCGGATATAGCCTTTGATGCGGCTGGCGAAATCAGGATATTTTTCGACCTTGGCCAGGAAGTCCGGCGCCTTGGCCGGCGCGCCGGTGCCGATCAACAGCGGCAGCATCACCTGCTTGCCTCCCGAGAACGGCGCGATGACAGCGCCGTCCTTCTCGATGACGGAAAGATCATTGCCTTGCTGCCAGAGCGCGAAGGCCACACGCTCCTCGACGCGCACTTCCAGCGTGTGCGGATAGACCTTGCGCACCGCGGCGATCTCGATCCACGGCAAAGTGGCGATACGCTCCCGCGCCGCCTCGGCATCGAAGCCGATCAGCGACGTCCAGCCGTCGAGCTCGAGCCGGTCGAGAATATCGATCTCGGAAGTCTGGCGGTTACCGACCACCTTGACCTGGTCGACGGCGAAGCCGGTACGGGCGGTGATGCTCTGAATGATACCGTCGGCGTGGCCGCCAAGATACGCGCCATAAGCGCCGCTCGAAGCGAGCAGCACCGCCGACATGATGGCCAGCGAGAAGCGCGGCGCCTGGAACTCGCCCTCGCCCAGGCGCGCCAGGATCCGCACCGGGCGGCGAAGCACGCGCGGCAATACGAAATGGTCAAGCGACAATGGCAGGCCGAACAGCGACGGCCCAGCCGCGCCCTTCCCCTTGCCCTGTCCCCATTTCAACGCAGACACGAAGCGTCCTCCACCATCCAACTCAACAGTTCGCCAAACGAATGCCCTGCCTGGGCGGCGATTTCAGGCACCAGAGACGTCGGCGTCATGCCCGGCTGGGTATTGACCTCGAGCCATACAACTTCGCCATTTTCGGAGTGACGATCGTCATAACGGAAGTCCGACCGGGATACGCCCCGACAGCCGACAGCTTGGTGAGCCTTGAGCGCCAGTGTCTGTATTTTTTGGTAAATATTCGGTGAAACTTTTGCGGGGCATTCGTGTTTTGATCCGCCCGCGACATATTTTGAATCATAGTCGTAGAAGGAATGGCCCGTCGGGATGATCTCGCAGACGCCGAGCGCCACATCACCCATGACGGCGCAGGTCAGTTCGCGCCCGTGGATGTAGCGCTCGACCATGACGGTATCGCCATATTTCCACTCGGACGACCCGATGATCTGCGGCGGATGCGTCTGCCCCTCATGCACGATGACGACACCGAAGCTCGATCCCTCACTGACTGGCTTGACCACGTAGGGCGGCTTCATCGGGTGTTTGTTCTGGATAGCGAAGCGATTGGCGACCTTCGATTCGGCGACCGGAACGCCGACCGATTTGACGATCTTCTTCGCCAGTTCCTTGTTCATGGCGAGCGCCGAGGCGAGCACGCCGGAATGGGTATAGGGAATGCCGAGATATTCGAGGATGCCCTGGATCGTGCCGTCCTCGCCGAACGGACCATGCAGCGCGTTGAAGGCAACGTCGGGTTTAAGATCGGCAAGCACGGAACCGACATCGCGACCGACATCGACGCGGGTGACTCGATAACCTTCCTGCTCAAGTGCATCGGCGCAGGCCTTTCCGGAAGACAGGGACACGGGCCGCTCGGACGAAAACCCACCCAGCAATACGGCCACATGCTTGCTTGTCATTCCCCGTCATCCCCTCTCGCGGCGGATCAAAAACCAGGATTTCCGCAACATTGAGTCAGAGTCTCCCGGCAGGTTGCCCCCCAGACGGAAAACGCTGAAACGCGTCGAACGACTCAAATCAGGAAACGCTTTGGAGCAGAGAATCAGAGAGTTGATTCACTGGCAAGTGCTTATGATTCCGAGAGATTCACTTTCTGAGAAAATGGATGCAAAAACCGTGTCGTTGAGTCTTTGGAGCAACGGTCGCGCGGCTGTTCCGGCATGGTTGAAGTTCATGCATCACATGAACTTCAACGACGGTCAGAGGAGTTGTCCAAGAAACTCCTGGACGGCATGCCCGGGCCGGAAATCGCCGATGCGCTTGATTTCCCAGTGGAGCCGGATGCCGGAATGTTCGAGGACCCGCGCCCGCACCGTCTCGCCGAGATATTCCAGGTCATAGCCGGTCGCGGTTCCGGTGTTGATCATGAAGTTGCAGTGCATCGGCGACATCTGCGCGCCGCCGATCAAGAGACCGCGGCAGCCCGCCTTGTCGATCTCCTTCCAGGCCGACGTGCCTTCCGGATTCTTGAAGGTCGAGCCGCCTGTCTTCTCGCGGATCGGCTGCACCGTCTCGCGATGGTTTTGCACCGCGTCCATCGCCGCCTTGATCACCGCTTTGTCCTCGGCAAAGCCTTCGAACACGGCGGACGTGAAGATCAGCCCGGCCGGTGCCGCCGAATGGCGATAGGCGTAGCCCATGTCGGCATTGCTCAGCGTCTGGACATTGCCCTTGCGGTCGAGCCCCCGCACCTCGACGACCCGCTCGCGCGTCTCGACGCCATTGGCGCCGGCATTCATCCTCAGCGCGCCACCGATGGCACCCGGAATGCCGTGATAGAAATGAAACCCGCCAATGCCGGCTTCGAGCGCCGCTGCGGCAACACGCTTGTCGGGCGTGGCCGCACCCGCCTTGATCCTGATCGGCGAAACGATCTCCGCCTCGCCGAAGCCCTTGGCCGAAAGCCGGATGACAAAACCTGGGATGCCACCGTCACGCACTAGAAGGTTCGAGCCGACACCAACGACGGTCAGAGGTATCTCTTCGGGAACGGCCTTGAGGAAAGCGGCAAGGTCCTCCTCGTCCGCTGGCTGGAACAATACCTCGGCAAGGCCGCCGGCGCGGAACCAGGTGATCTTGTCCATCTCGGCATTCGGCGTCAGGCGGCCGCGCAGGCCGGCAAGCCGGTCGCCAAGTTTGTCGATCAGGGCCTGGCCGTGCATCATGAGACGGTCCCGCCAAGCTCCTTGGGCAAGGCATAGGCCCATTGGGTGATGTTGCCGGCGCCGAGGAAGACCACGAAGTCGCCGGGCTTGGCCAGGTCACGGATAACAGGCGCGATCGCCGCCGGCCCCTCGATGTAGCGGGCGTCACGGTGGCCGCCGGCACGGATGCGCGACACAAGCGCGTCGGAAGTGACGCCGTCGATCGGCTCTTCGCCGGCCGCGTAGACCGGCGCCACCATCACCGTGTCGGCATCGTTGAAGCAGGTGGAGAACTCGTTGAACAAATCATGCAACCGGGTGAAGCGATGCGGCTGGGCAATGGCGATGACGCGGCCATTGGTGGCGCTGCGCGCCGCCTTCAGCACCGCTGAGATCTCGACCGGATGGTGACCGTAATCGTCGAACACATCGACGCCGTTCCACGAACCGGTAAGGGTGAAGCGGCGCTTGACGCCGGCGAAGGACGACAGGCCCTTCTTGATCGCCTCGGCGGACAGGCCGAGTTCATGCGCGACCGCGATCGCGGCGGTGGCGTTGGAGACGTTGTGGCGGCCGGGCATCGGCAGGCGCAGGCCCGATATGGCAGTCTGGCCACCGCCCTTGCGGTTGCGGATCACCACGTCGAATTCCGAAACGGCACCCGCCATGCGGTGATTGGTGAAGCGCACATCGGCCTGCGCGTTCTCGCCATAGGTGATGACGCGGCGATCCTCGATGCGGCCGACCAGCGCCTGCACTTCCGGGTGATCGGTGCACATCACGCCGAAGCCGTAGAACGGCACGTTCTCGACGAACTGGCGGAACGCCTCGCGCACTTTGTCGAAGCTGCCATAGTGGTCGAGGTGCTCGGGATCGATGTTAGTGACCACGGCGATCTCGGCTGGCAGCTTGAGGAAGGTGCCGTCGCTTTCGTCGGCCTCGACCACCATCCATTCGCCGTCGCCCATGCGGGCGTTGGTGCCGTAGGCATTGATGATGCCGCCATTGATGACGGTAGGGTCGAGCCCGCCGGCTTCGAGCAAGGTGGCGACCATCGAGGTCGTCGTCGTTTTGCCATGCGTGCCGCCGATCGCCACCGCCTGGCGAAAGCGCATCAGCTCGGCCAACATCTCGGCGCGGCGCACGATGGGAAGCAACTTTTCCCGCGCCGCCTTCAGTTCCGGATTGGATTTCTTGATCGCCGTCGAGACGACGACAACCTCGGCATCGCCGAGATTTTCGGCTCTGTGGCCGACGAAGCATTCGATGCCCTTGTCGCGCAGCCGCTGCACATTGGCGCTGTCGGCCTGGTCGGAACCTTGCACCTTGTAGCCGAGATTGTGCAGCACCTCGGCAATGCCGCTCATGCCGATGCCGCCAATGCCGATGAAATGCACAAGCCCGATCGTCTGCGGCATCTTCATGCGTGCGTGCCCTTCCTGAAATCCGAAACGGTTTTTTTCGACGCAATAGCCTCTGTGAGATCGGCGAGCAACCGTGCAGCGTCCGGCCTGCCGGCCGATTTCGCTCCCGCCGCCATCGCCGCAAGCCGCTCGGGAGTGTCCATCAGCCCGCCGACGAGGGACGCGATGAACTCGGGCGAAAGCGAGGATTGCGGGTGCACCTCACCACCGCCGGCCGCCGCAAGGGCCGCCGCGTTCGCAGCCTGGTCATGGTCGAGCGCATAGGGATAGGGCACCAGCAGCGCCGGCCGGCCAATGACCGCGATCTCCGAGACGGTCGAGGCGCCGGAGCGCGAGATGATCAGGTGCGCGTCTGCCATGCGCACTGCCATATCGGTGAAGAAAGGCGAAACCTCGACATTGACGGCAAGCGCCGCATAGGCCGCCTTCACCCGCGCCACGTCATCCGCGCGAGCCTGTTGGGTAATGACCAGCCGCTTGCGCTGCGCTTCGGGAAGCAGCGCGATCGCCGCCGGCACGGCGTCGGAAAAGAACTGGGCGCCCTGGCTGCCGCCGAACACCAGCAGGCGAAACGGCTGGTCCCCGGACGACGCTGCATAAGGCGTCTTGGCCGCTTCCAGCACCCGAGGCCTGACCGGATTGCCCGTCGTCACCGTCTTGGCGCCGGCGGCACTTGCATCCTGCGGCAGGAAGCCGCCGGCAATGGCATCGACGCGGCCGGCCAACGCCCGGTTGGCGCGCCCCATCACCGCATTCTGTTCGTGGATCAGCGTCGGCACCTTGCGCCGTGTAGCGGCGTAGAGCGGCGGCAAGGTCGGATAGCCACCGAAACCGACGACGGCATCCGGCTTGATCCGGCCGATGATCGCGGAGGCCTGCCGCACGCCGCGCCATATCTTCCAGAACGCGCCAAGCAGGGCGATGGGATTTTTCGAGCCTAAAGTCGCCGACTGGATCGGATGGATGGCGGCGGCCGGGAAATGGCCGGCAAACCGCTCGGCGCGGTCGTCGGTGGCCAGATGCACCGTCCAGCCGCGTTCGTTCAGCTCATGCGCCAGCGCCTCGGCCGGAAACAGATGTCCGCCGGTTCCGCCCGCCGCGAGAAGGATGACGCCTCTCGCCATGTCACTCCGCCGGCAGCGCGCGCGGCGGCAGCGTAAAGCCCATCTGCTTGCGCTTCTCAGGCCGCTTGCGCGTCAGCGCCAGCACCATGCCCATCGAGATGGCGATGGCGATCTGCGAGGAGCCGCCGTAGGAGATGAAGGGCAGCGTCATGCCTTTGGCCGGCACCAGCTGCAGGTTGACGCACATGTTGATGACTGCCTGCAGGCCGAACACGGTGACGAGGCCGCCGACCGCATAGCGAGTGAAGTCGTCATGTTCCTTGAGCGCCGTGTTGAGGCCGCGCAGCACGATGAAGGCGAAGATCGCCATGATGAAGAAGCACATGATCAGCCCGAACTCCTCGCCCGCGACCGAGAACACGAAGTCGGCATGGCTGTCGGGGATGACCCGCTTGACGGTGCCCTCGCCCGGCCCGACGCCGAACCAGCCGCCATTGATCAGCGCATCGCGTCCCATGTCGACCTGGAACGTGTCGCCCTCGCCAGTGAGGAACTTGTCGATGCGCAAGGCGACGTGCGGGAACACGGTATAGGCGGCGAAGACGCCGCCGACGCCGGCGGCACCGAGCACGACGATCCATAGCCAGGGCAGCCCCGCCATGAAGAACATGATGCCCCAGGTGCCGGTCGTCAGCATGGTCTGGCCGAGGTCCGGCTGCGCCACCAGCAGCGACACGACCAGCACCAGCAGCAGCATGGCGAACAGATTGCCCGGGATGTCGGGCTGGCGCTTATGTTCGGCGAACAGCCAGGCGCACATGATGACGAAGGCGGGTTTCAGGAATTCCGACGGCTGGATCGACAGGCCGGCAAGCGACACCCAGCGCCGCGCGCCTTTCACCTCGATGCCGATGTAGAGCACCGCCACCATAAGCACCAGCATCAGGCACAGCATGATCAGCGCCATGCGCCGGATCTCTCTGGAATCGAGGAAGGACACCGCCAGCATCACGCCGAGCGCCGGCACGGTGAAGATGATCTGCCTGGTGGCGAAATGGAAGCTGTCGAGGCCGATGCGTTCGGCGACCGCCGGGCTCGCGGCGAAAGACAGCACGATGCCCAGCCCCATCAGCGACAGGAACGCCGCCAGGAACCAGCGATCGATCGTCCACCACCAGGTCGCAACCGGGCTTTTGTCGAGACGGCTCTGCATTATCGTGCCCCTCCGATAGGTTTGACGCCATCTATAGCGTTCGCAGCTTGCCTGAAGGCTTCGCCGCGAACTTCGAAATTCTTGAACTGGTCGAAACTGGCGCAGGCCGGCGACAGCAGCACCACCGCCTCGCCGCTATTGTCCTTGGCCGCATCGTGCGCGGCGTGCTCGACCGCAGCGGCAAGCGTGCCCGATATCTCGTACGACGCCGCCTCGCCAAGCGTCGCCGCGAAGGCCGGCGCCGCCTCGCCGATCAGATAGGCCTTGGCGATGCGCGGGAAGAAGCCGCGCAACGGCTCGATACCGCCTTCCTTGGGGAGGCCGCCGGCGATCCAGTAGATGCGGTTGAAGCTCGACAGCGCGGGTGCCGCCGCATCGGCATTGGTCGCCTTGGAATCGTTGACGAACAGCACATGGTCCTTGCGGCCGACCTGCTCCATGCGGTGCGCGAGGCCGGGAAAGCTTTCGAGCCCGGACTGGATCTCGCCAAGCTCCAGCCCGACCTTGAGGCAGGCGGCAACAGCGGCAAGGGCATTCTGCGCATTGTGCTGGCCGCGCAGTGAGCCGATGCCTTCGAGGAAGGCGACGCGGCTGTAGCGGCCATGCACGGCTTCCATCAGGTAGGTGCCATCGGCGAAATATCCGTCGGTCAGCGGCAGGCGCTTGGAAATGCGGATGACGTGCCGCCCCGCCCGCTCCAGCCGCTCGGCGATCTGCGCGCACCAGGAATCATCGATGCCGATGATCGCCGTGTCGCTGCCGGCGACCAGCCGCTCCTTGATCGAAGCATAGTGCTGCATGGTGCCGTGGCGGTCGAGATGATCGGGCGTCAGATTGAGCAGGATGCCGGCCGTCGGGTCGATCGAGGGCGCGAGGTCGATCTGGTAAGACGAGCATTCGACGACATAGTGCCGCGCGGGCTCCGGCGGATCGAGCGTCATGACGGCACGGCCAATATTGCCGCCCATCTGGGTATCGCGCCCGGACGCCTTCAGAATATGCGAGGTCAGCGCGGTCGTCGTCGACTTGCCGTTGGTGCCGGTGATGGCGATGAAAGGCGCCGCCGGCGCGGCAAGCATCCGCTCGCGGCAGAAAAGCTCGATGTCGCCGACGATCTCGACGCCCGACCCGCGCGCCAGTTCGACCGTCCAATGCGGCTTCGGATGCGTCAGCGGCACGCCCGGCGACAGCACGAAGGCCGAGAATTTCGCCCAGTCGGCGCCGCGCAGATCGCCGGTAGCGATGCCGGCGGCAGCCGCCTTGGCGACGCTGTCGGGATTGTCGTCCCACGCCAGCACTTGCGCCCCGCCCTCGATCAGCGCGCGCGCGGTGGCAATGCCCGAGCCACCGAGCCCGAACAGCGAAACACGCTTGCCTGCGAAGGATGTGGCGGGGATCAAGCGGCCTCCTATCGCAGCTTGAGGGTTGAGAGGCCGACCAGCGCCAGGATGACGGCGATGATCCAGAAGCGGATCACCACCTGGCTTTCGGTCCAGCCGAGCTTTTCGAAATGGTGGTGGATCGGCGCCATCAGGAACACCCGCTTGCCGGTCATCTTGAAATAGCCGACCTGGATGATCACGGACAGTATCTCGACCACGAACAGGCCGCCGACGATGACCAGCACGATCTCGTGCTTGGTCGCGACCGCGACGGTGCCGATCAGGCCGCCCATGGCCAGCGAGCCGGTGTCGCCCATGAAGATCGCGGCCGGCGGCGCGTTGAACCAGAGAAAGCCGAGGCCGGCGCCGATGACAGCACCCAGCACGACAGCCAGCTCGCCGGTGCCCGGCACGAAATGGATCTGCAGATATTCGGCGAACACCGCGTTGCCGGAGAGATAGGCGATGACGCCGAAGGACGCAGCCGCGATCATGATCGGCACGATCGCCAGGCCGTCGAGGCCGTCGGTCAGGTTCACCGCATTGCCGGCGCCGACGATGACGAGACAGGAGAACGGAATGAAGAACCAGCCGAGATTGATCAGGAATTCCTTGGCGAAGGGGAATGTCAGCGACGACGAGAACGGCGCCTGGCCGTTATGCATGATCACCCAGGCCGCGATGCCGGCGATGATGAATTCGAGCCCCAGCCGCGCCTTGCCGGAAAAGCCGAGATGAGACTGCTTCGTCACCTTCAGATAGTCGTCGTAAAAGCCGATGGAGCCGAAACCCAGCGTCACCAGAAGCACCACCCAGACATAGATGCTCGACAGGTTCGCCCATAAAAGCGACGAGCCAATGATGCCGGACAGGATCATCAGCCCGCCCATGGTCGGCGTGCCGGCCTTCTTGAAATGGGTTTGCGGACCGTCGGCGCGGATCGGCTGGCCCTTGCCTTGCCGCAGCCGAAGCGAATTGATGATGGTCGGCCCGAAGATGAAGACGATCAGCGCCGACGTGATCAGCGCCCCGCCGGTGCGGAAAGTGATGTAGCGGAAGACGTTGAAGACCGAGACCTTGTCCGCGAATTCGACCAGCAGTGTGAACATGCGCTTTTCGTCCCCGACTTGACCTAGGTCTGTTTGCCGATTGTCGTTTCAGCCGGGAACTTGCCCAGCAACGCATCGACCAGCTTTGCAAAGCCGATGCCCTTCGACGATTTGATCATTACCACGTCGCCCGGCTTCAGCGCGGCAAGCAGCACCGGCTTCAATTCCTCGACGCCGGCGCGGTATTCCGTCTTGATCTCTGCCGGCAGCGCTTTTGCCAGCGCCCGCATTTCCGGACCGCCGAGAAAGACGGTCTGCGTGCCGGTGCCGACGAGGAGACCGGCAAGCGCCGCATGCAGCTTGGCCGAATGTTCGCCGAGTTCCAGCATGTCGCCGAGCACGGCGATGCGCCGGCCCTCGCCCGTCACCGGCGTCGCGTTGAGCAGCGCCATCGCGGCGGCCATCGAGGCCGGGTTGGCGTTGTAGCTTTCGTCGATCAGCGTGATCGGCCCACCGGGGTGGCCCGAAATCGAGCCACCGGGATGGCGCAGCACGTGGCGCTTGCCGCGGCCGCGCTCGGCCGACAGATCCGCCAGCGCCCGCGCAACCTTGTCGAGATCGGCGCCGGCCAGATAGGCTGCGCCCAGCACCGCCAGCACGTTCTGCACCATGTGGCGGCCGGGCGCGCCGATGCGGGCCGTCACCTCGTGGCCGCCGATCCTGGCGATGATCTCGGAATGGTCGGCATGGAGCTCGCATTTGACCAGCTTGAAAGTCGAGCGGGCATTCTCGCCGAAGCCATGGACGTGCTCGACGCCGGCGGTATGCGCCATCTTGTCCAGAAGCTTGAAGCGCGCATCGTCGCGGTTGAGGATTGCCGCGCCATCGGGCTCCAACCCCTCGAAAATCTCGGCCTTGGCCTCGGCGATCTCGTCCAGATTGCGGAAGAAGCCGAGATGCGCGGCCGCGATCATGGTGACGATGGCGATATGCGGCCGCACCATTTTGACCAGCGGCCGGATCTCGCCGGGATGGTTCATGCCGATCTCGAACACGGCATAGTCGCAATCGATGGGCATGCGCGCCAGCGTCAGCGGCACGCCCCAATGATTGTTGAACGACTGCGCCGACGCA
The DNA here is from genome assembly GCF_040322415.1 of Mesorhizobium sp. M0152. Lineage (NCBI taxonomy): Bacteria > Pseudomonadati > Pseudomonadota > Alphaproteobacteria > Hyphomicrobiales > Phyllobacteriaceae > Mesorhizobium > Mesorhizobium sp. M0152. The sequence continues at coordinate 116,845 of NZ_JAMYTH010000013.1, read as the reverse complement.
TGCACCTTGCCGACCACCGACAGGACATGGCGCAATGCCTCCTTGGTCGTGGTCTTGCCGGCCGAGCCGGTCACCGCGATGATCTTGGCGTCGGACCGGGCGCGCGCCGCCGCGCCGAGCTTTTCCAGCGCCACCAGCACGTCCTCGACGACGATCATCGGCGCCGTCAGCCGGCCGAGCGACGGCAGCTTGCCTTCGGCCACCACCAGCACGCCCGCGCCTGCCTTGATGGCGGCGGTCGCGAAATCATGGCCGTCCATCGCCTCGCCCTTGATGGCGAAGAAGGCGTCGCCGGGCTGCAGGCTGCGGCTGTCGATCGAAATACCCGATATGCCGTCCGGCATCGGGCCGAGCGGCCGCCCGTCCATGGCGGCCACCAGCGTCTCTGATGTCCACAAAAGGCTCATGCGGCACACTCCGCGAGTGCTGCGCGAACTTCCTCGTGATCGGAGAAATGCAGGGTTTCGGAGCCGATCGTCTGGCCCTCCTCGTGCCCCTTGCCGGCCACGATCAGCGTGTCGCCGGCGCGCAGCATTGCGACCGCCTCGTGGATAGCCCGGCGCCGGTCGCCGATCTCGATGGCGCCAGGTGCCGCGGCAAGAATCGCAGCGCGGATCGTCTCGGGCACTTCGGAGCGCGGATTGTCGTCGGTGACGATGACGACATCGGCCAGCCGCGTCGCGATCTCACCCATGATCGGCCGCTTGCCGCGGTCGCGGTCGCCGCCGCAGCCGAACACGACCATGACGCGGCCGGTGGTGAACGGGCGCACCGAAGCCAGCACATTTTCCAGCGCATCCGGCTTGTGGGCATAGTCGACATACACCGGCGCGCCATTGGCGGTGGTGCCGACGAGGTCGAGCCGGCCCGGCGCGCCTTTCAGTTTTTCCAATGCCATCAATGCCTTGGCGACCGGCGTTCCCGTTGAAATCGCGAGTCCCGCTGAAACCAGCGCGTTCGCGATCTGGAAATCGCCGGCCAGCGGCAGGTCGATCTCATGAAGCACGCCATCGGCTTCAATCTCGGCGCGCTGGCGATGGCGCTCGTGTTCGACCCGCTTCAGCCTGAGGAAATCGCCATGCCGGCCAACCGTCAGCACCTCGAGCCCAGCGGCCTTCGCCGCCTGAATTGTCGGTGCCGACCACGGATCGTCGGCGAAGATGACCGCCGGCGCGCCCTTCGGCAGCAGCGTGTCGAACAGCCGCAATTTGGCGCGATGATAATCCTCGACCGTCGGATGGTAATCCATATGGTCGCGGCCGAGATTGGTGAAGCCGCCGGCGGCGAGCTTCACCCCGTCGAGGCGGCGCTGGTCGAGCCCATGACTGGAGGCCTCCATCGAGGCATGGGTGACGCCGGCATCCGCCAATTCCCTGAGCAGTTGGTGCAAGGCGACCGGGTCGGGTGTCGTCAGCGAACCATAGTCGTTGCGGCCGGGCGCCACCACGCCGGTGGTGCCGATCGAGGCCGCGGCATATCCGGCCTGCTCCCAGATCTGCCTGATGAACGCGGCGACCGAGGTCTTGCCGCTGGTGCCGGTCACCGCGACCATCGTCTGGGGCTGCCTGCCGAAATAGCGGGCGGCACTCAGCGCCAGCGCCAGGCGCGGATCGTCGACCGCCAGCACCTGAACCGGCAGCCCGGCAACGGCGCTGCCCTTGCTCGTCACGATCGCGACGGCGCCTCGCCCGGCGGCGTCGGCGGCATAGGCCGCGCCATCGGCCTTGGATCCGGCGAGCGCGAAAAAGACGATTCCGGGCTTTACCTGCCGGGAATCCGACGAAATGCCTGTAACCTCCAGATCGGCGGAAGCTGTTCCTTCGACTGGCAGGATACCGGCTAGATCTCTGAGCTTCATCGAGTCCCGTTCACCGCAACAAAATAGCGCGCAGTTGCCGGCGCGCCCCAAGAATCACTGATAGGAAACCAGCGTTGCACCATTTTCATGGCTGAAATCTGGCTTCACGCCAAGCATGGCCGCAGAACGCCTGATGATATTGCCGGCGATGACCCCCGCATTCGCCGCCGCGACGTCTGTCATGCCAGGCTTTTCCGGGTGCGGGGCGTCGGCAATGGTAAACACGAGATATTGCGGATCGTCCATCGGGAAGGCGGCGACGAAGGTATTGAAATTCAAATCCTTCGAGTAGCGGCCATTGATGACCTTCTCGGCTGTTCCGGTCTTGCCGCCAACGCGATAGCCGGGGACCCTGGCGTTTCTGGCCGAGCCCTTCTCGGCATTGAGCGTATAGAGGTAGCGCATGCCATCGACCGTCTTGTCGCCGACCACTTTCTTGGCCACCGCCATCGCCGCCTCCTGGCTGCGGACCAGGAATGTCGGCTGGATCAAGTAGCCGCCATTCATCAACGCCGCGCAGCCGACAGCCGCTTGCAGCGGCGTCGTCGACACGCCATGGCCAAAGGCGATGGTGAACGAATTGACCTGTTTCCAGATCTTCGGTTCAGTCGGGCGGGCGACTTCCGGCAGTTCGGTCTGCATCCTGTCCAAAATTCCAAGGCGATGCAGGAATTCGCGGTGCCCCTCGATGCCGACCAACTCGGCCTCCCTGGCCGACCCGATGTTGGACGAATAGAGGAATACCTCCGGCAGCGACAGAACACGGTTCTTGCCGTGGAAATCGTGAATGGCCTGGTGGCCGACGCGGATCGGATGCGAAGCGTCGAAGCGGCTTGCCATCGTCGCCTTGCCGGAATCGAGCGCCATGGCCGAGGTGAAGCTCTTGAAGGTCGAGCCCATCTCATAGAGGCCCGCCGACATCCGATTCAGCCGGTCCTTTTCCTGTGCATTGTAAGGATTGTTCGGATCGAAATCCGGCACCGAGGCCATGGCCACCACTTCGCCGGTCTTGACGTTGAGCACGACAGCCCCGGCGCCGATGGCGCGATAGCGCTCCAGGCCGGCGGCGATCTCGTCGCGCACGATATGCTGGACGCGCAGATCGATCGAAAGCTTCACCGGCTTGAGGTCCTTGGCCACCGCCAGGCCCGACGCCTGCAGGTCGCTCAGACCCTGCTCGTCGATGTATTTCTCCATGCCGGAGATGCCCTGATTGTCGATGTTGGTGAGGCCGACAATGTAGGACGAGGTTTCGCTGCTTGGATAGAAACGGCGCTTCTCCGTGCGGAAGCCGAAGCCGGGGATGCCGAGTTGCATGATGTCGGACTGCTGCTTGGGCGTCAGCTGCCGCTGCAGCCAGACGAAGCCGGCTCCGCTCTTCAGCTTACGATAGGTCTGCTCGTAGTCGATCTCGGGAAGCACCGTCGACAGTTTCTCGATCGCCTCGTCGGCATCGACGATGCGGCGCGGTTCGGCGAACAGCGACGCCGTCTTGATGTCGGTCGCCAGCACTTCGCCGTTGCGATCGACAATGTCGGGCCGCGATGCCGTGACCCGGCTCTGAGGGCCGCCCGACATGTCGGGGGTCTGGAAACCGAGATAGACCAGCCGCCCGGAAATGGTCGAGAAGATGCCGAAGAACACCGCCATCGTCATCACGATGCGCGCCTTGCCCTTGCCGCCGGTCGCCTTGCGGGCGCCCTCGACGACGATCGCTCCGTCTTCGCCCGTCCCGGCGCGGCGCTTCAGCAGTTTGCCGATCATTGGGCGATGCCTCCGGTCACGACGGGATCCCTGTCACTTGAAGGCGCCTTGTCGGAATTGTCGGCCATGCCGCCCTGGCGTTCGGACAGTATGTCCTGAATATCGAGCTGCTTGGCCGGCAGGTCACCGAGGCCGACGATCTGGCGCGCGCCGACCGGCTGGAGTTCAAGTTGCGATTTGTAGAGTTCGGTCAGCTTCTGGAGCCGCGACGGCTGGGTGAGCAGACTCCAGTCGGCCTTGAGCAGGTCGATCGTGTCCTCCTCGTAGCGTATCTCGGCATGGATCTTCTGCACTGCCGCCAACTGGTCCTCGGCCTCGCGCTTGGTCTTGTAGGTCAGGGCGGCCGCCGAAACCATGACGGCGATCAGGACAATGTCGCTGGTACGGAACACGTGCTTACCTCTCCCCCGGCCGATCGATGCCGGGAAGCTTTGGAAGACCGAAAATAGAGAAGTCGTCGCTGCGCGCCGGCGCTTCGGTGCGGGTCGCCGCGCGCAATCTGGCCGAGCGGGCGCGCGGATTGGCCGCGATCTCCGCATCGCCGGGCGTCACGCCGCCGCCGGCCTTTTGGAACGTCGCGCTGCGCGCCTTCGCCTCGGGCATGTGGCGCGAGCCGGTCGCGGCATCGGCGCGATCGGCGATGAAGCGCTTGACGATGCGATCCTCAAGCGAATGGAATGTCACCACGGCGAGCCGTCCGCCCGGCTTCAGCGCCCGTTCGGCCGCGAACAATGCTTTCGCCAGTTCGCCAAGCTCGTCATTGACGAAGATGCGCAGCGCCTGGAAAACGCGCGTGGCCGGGTGGATCTTGTCCTTGGGCGCGCGGCCGATATGCGTTTCGATGGCGTCGGCGAGCTCCAGCGTGCGCTCGAACGGCCGCTTTTCGCGGCGAGCCTCGATCATACGGGCAATGCGGCCGGCATGCCGCTCCTCGCCGAGGAAACCGAAGATGCGGGCAAGATCGCCCGGCTTGAAGCTGTTGACGACATCTGCGGCGCTCAGGCCTGCCTGCGCCATGCGCATGTCGAGCGGTCCGTCGGCGCGGAACGAAAAGCCGCGCCCGGCCTGGTCGAGTTGCATCGAGGAGACGCCGATGTCGAGCACGACGCCGTCGGCGCTCTCGACATGTTCGTCGAGCGTCGAGAACGGCGCATGCACCAATCTCAGCCTGCCACCCGATTGGGCCTCGAGATCGCGGCCGGCCGCGATCGCGTCGGGATCGCGGTCTATGGCAATGACGGAAGCACCGGTCGCCAGAATGGCCCTGGTGTAGCCACCGGCGCCGAACGTGCCGTCCATGACGATGTCGCCCTCCGCCGGCGCCAATGCCTCGAGCACTTCGCCAAGGAGGACCGGAATGTGGCGGACCGGTCCGCCAACGGCGTGAAGATCATCGCCGTGGTCCGCCGTCATTCCGGTCGCTCCCCAGGCTTCGTCCCCTGCCGAAGCTGCAAAAGCCGGGCCCGCGCCTGCGCGCCATAGGCGGCAAGCCGCCCCGGCTCCCAGATCTGAAAGAAATTGCCGCGCCCGACAAAGGCCACCTCCGCCGAAATGCCGGTATGCTCGCGTATGAAATCGCTCATCGTGATGCGTCCGTCCTGGTCGAGCTTCAGGAACGTGCCGTCGCCATGACAGAAGAACGACATGTCGTCCGCCGCTTGCAGGAAGGGATCCTCGAGCGCGATGCGCTGCTCGTAGCGGTCGAGAAGATCGAGCCCTCCGACATCCATCGCCGGCAGGTCGAGGCAGCGTAGCGCATAGAGCTCCGAATAGCCACGCTTCTGCACGACGGCGCGGAAATGCGCCGGAACGGACACCCGCCCCTTCGCATCGATCCTGCTCACCGTGTTCGACAGAAACCGGTCCATCACACGTTACTGCCGCTTGCGCCGCCGCACCCCTTTTCTTCGTATCGCACGCGCCGCCGCGGCGCGTTCCCCGCCCCGTACCAAGCTCCGCCGTAGCGGCAAAAGCCGGCAAACGCGCAGCCGCCGCGGCTGCCCGATTGGCGTACGCTTTACCCTGACACTGAACGAAAGCTTTGGTATCGGAATGGGATATCATGGGGTGCTATGGGCGTCAACGGGAGTAGGCTTCACAAAGATGCGCCGCGGCCAATGAGAGCAGCCTTGACGGCACGTCTCATGTTTATGGTCTATTAAGCCTAACGAAGCGTTTAGAGCTGCTTGGCCCAACCGGACGCGGGTTGCCGCGCGCCGCTGCTGCGCATAGCGTCTCGCCACATCCATTCGGTCGCAAACAGGGTTGGAAATTCGATGGCTGAAACCGCAAAGTCGCGCGCAGCGGCACTTCCTCATTTACGCCGCGGCGGGCTTTCGGTGGGCGATTCCATCCCGCTGCCCCTGACCATGGCCGCCATCTTTCACGCGCCCGGCGACGCAACCGGTTTCGACCAGTACGGCCGCTTCAGCAATCCGACCTGGGACGCGGTGGAGCATATGCTGGCCCATTTGGAGGGCGCGGCCTGCGTCGCCTTTCCTTCCGGAATGGCGGCGATCTCGGCGGCGTTTTTTGCCGTGCTCAAGACCGGCGACCGTATCCTGCTGCCTTCGGACGGCTATCACACGACAAGGGCGCTGGCCGAGCGCTTCCTGAAGCCGCTCGGCATCACCTACGATGTCAGGCCTACCTCAACGTTCCTCGATGGCGGTTTCGAAGGCTATCGCCTGGCCTTTGTCGAAACGCCCGCCAATCCGGGGCTGGACATCTGCGACATCGCGGCCGTCGCCGAAGCCGTCCACGCGGCAGGCGCGCTCCTGGTGGTCGACAACACGACGATGACGCCCTTCGGCCAGCGCCCGCTCGACCACGGTGCCGACATCGTGGTTGCCGCCGACACCAAGGCGCCGAACGGCCATTCCGACGTACTGTTCGGCCACGTCGCCAGCCGCAACGCCGACATCATCGCCGCGGTGACCAGCTGGCGCGAAACGTCGGGCGGGATTCCGGGACCATTCGAAGCCTGGCTGGTACATCGCGGCCTCGAAACCCTCGATGTGCGCTTCGATCGCATGTGCTCCTCGGCTGAAGTGATCGCGCGGCGGCTGCAAGGCCATCGGGCGGTCAGCGGCCTGCGCTTTCCCGGCCTGGAGAGCGATCCGTCGCACAATCTTGCCCGCGCCCAGATGGAGCGCTTCGGCTTCCTCATCTCCTTCGAGCTAGCCTCGGAGCAGAAAGCCGAGGATTTCATCAACAATTGCGAACTGATGCAGGCCGCGACGTCCTTCGGCGGGGTCCACACCTCGGCCGAGCGGCGCTTGAAGCGAGGCGATGCGGTTGCCGCCGGCTTCGTTCGCCTCTCGGTCGGCTGCGAGCCAGTGGAAGAACTTTGGGCGGCGATCAAGGCGTCGCTGGACAGGATCAGCGGTTGACAGGACCGGTCAACCGAGCTCGCCGGCTTCGATGTTGCGATGGCTGTGCAGCACGCGAAGGATTTCGATCGCATCGCTCCCCACACGGTACAAGGTGAGATAATTGCCGACGACCAGGTGTCGGATGCCGGGTGCGATGTCGTCGCGCGGCGCGCCCGAGAGGGGATGCAAAGTCAGCAGATCCCACCGTCTTTCCAGCGCGTCCACGAGACGAACCGCCGCCCAAGGATTATGTCCGGCAATGTAATCACCGATATTCTCGAGGTCGGCCACTGCTTGGGAAGCAGGCGGTATTTCACTCGTGAAAGCCTTTGGACCCAGCCATTTTCAGATATTTGGCCCGCAGTCGGTCCATGATCGGCTGCCCGTCCAACGCCGGCCCGCTGTCGATGCCTTCCTGCACCAGTCTGCGCAGTTCCTCGACCGTATAGCCAAGAAGATCGCGCCGGTCTTTCCATTGCCGTAGCGCATCGCGGATCACTTCGCTCGCGGATGCATATTCGCCGGCGGCCACCACATCGTCCACCGCCCGCGCCAATTCCGGCGAGAGGGTGATGCTGCGTTTATCGACTTGTCCCATGACAGGCTCCAATGCCATTGCTCGCCCACGGTACGATTTAATCGTACCAGTTTCAAGCAATGGCCCGTAGCAACTAGGCTGGCGAATGGCCGGACCAGTTTGAATCAACGGGCGCGCCCGAAGGCGCAACCTGCTGATCTCAAAGGATTTCTCTTCGAGAAAGAAACTGCCAGCTGGCCTGTAAGCCGGGTTTTGTATGGCCCTCGCCCCTTGCGGCGCGAGAACGTGGCGGCCATTCATCTTGGACGCATGTTGCCATGCGCCTCACGCAACCTACCCGGACGGTGAGCCGGAAACAGCCCTCGAGGGTTTCCCCTCGCACCGCCCCTATTCGGTTTTGCTCCCGGTGGGGTTTACCGTGCCGCTCCTGTTGCCAGTCGCGCGGTGGGCTCTTACCCCACCCTTTCACCCTTACCACGACGGATCGTGGCGGTTTGCTTTCTGTGGCACTTTCCCTGGGGTCGCCCCCGCCGGCCATTAACCGGCACCGTGTCTCCATGGAGCCCGGACTTTCCTCACCCGCGGCCTTTCGGCTTTTGCGGGCGCGGCCGCCCGGCCAGCTGGCACGGCGTATAAAGGGGTTCACGCCATAAAACGCAACCGAAAAAGCGTTGCGGCCGGCTCATCTCATGCCGGCGCCCCGACAGCCGCCAGCTGTACCTTGACCTTGCTGCAATAGGCGGCTGAGATCGGGTTCATGCGCGTGGCGCCATGGCCGGCGTTGTATTTCAAGATTGTGCCGCAAGTCGTGCCGCCGCCGAGATCGCGCGCCATGGCGAGGTACTTCATGCCGTATTTGATGTTGGTGTCGGGATCGAAAAGACCTTTGGCGGAGCCGCTATAGCCCATCATCCGCGCCGTCGCCGGCTTGATCTGCATCAGGCCGATCTCGCCGGCGCCGCCGACCGTGTTCGGCTGGTAGTTGCTCTCGATCTTGATGACGGCATCAGCGAGCGAAACCGGCACGCCGTAGCTCGCCGCATAGCGGGCCACGATCGACGAATACTGGCCGCTGCTGGTCACCGCGGCCGCCGACGCTGCCGCGTTCTGCAGCCCGACCGACGCCGTTGTCGTCTGGTCGACGGTCTTGCGGTCGCGCTTCGCGTGGCGTTTCGCGCCGGACTTCTTCGCCTTGGCCCAGCTCGCCTTCGTGGCTTTCGCGGAAACCCGCTTGGTCGTCTTCGCTTTCTTGCTGCTTTCGGCCGAGATCGTCTTGCCTTTGGCACTCATCGCGACGAGCCCATGATCGGCCCGTAGGCTCAATGGCGCGGCGTTGGCCGTGCCGAAGGCAAAAGTCATTACGCCGGCAGCAAGAGCTGCCGTTACAACGGTCAATTTCTGCATGTGGTCCTGTTCTGTCTGGACCGCGCGAAGATCTTCGCGCGGCACGGCTTGATCAACATCGAACATCCGGGGCTGGAAGTCCGACAAACTGTACGGATCGCCCCTTTGAAGTCCGAATTGGCGCCAATGAAGGCGAGGCAAGTCACATTAAATGACAGATTGTAACTTAAGGGCAGAAGAGGATTACTTGAGAGACGCCCTTACGTCGGGTCAGTCCGCGACGGAAGCAAGCAGCCTTTGCAGCGTGCGCAGCGTCGAACCATCGGCCTGCCCATCGACAAGACGCGGCCGGAAATGGCGCTGGAATGCCTCGACCACGATCTGCGTCTGCCGATCGAAAACCCCCGAAATTTCGACACCATAGCCATAGAGCGCCAGCATCGACTGCAACGCCTCGACCTCGGCGCCCTGGTCGCCGGCTCTCAGCACGGCGCCGCGCCGGATAGGCGCGGCGCCGACGAAATGGCCGACGCCGGCTTCGAACAGCGCTGCCCACGGAAACTTCTCGCCCGGATCGATCTTGCGTCCCGGCGCCACGTCGGAATGCGCCAGCACCCGCCTGGCTGCGATCGCATGTCTCCGCGCGATCCCCTTGCACAGGCCGGTCACCGCATCGATCTGCCGGCGCGGGAACATGGGATAGCCGAGCGAATGTCCCGGATTGACGATCTCGATGCCGACCGAACAGGAATTGATATCGGTGCGTCCGAACCAGGAGCCCTTGCCGGCATGCCAGGCGCGGTCGCTTTCCCTGACCATCTGCACGATATGGCCGTTCTCATGAACGAGATAGTGCGAGGAGACCTCGCTGGCCGGATCGCACAGCCACGCCTCGGCTCCGGCGCCCGTCGGCATGCCGGTGTAGTGCAGCACGATCATGTCGGGCCTGAGCGTGTCGCGCCTTGGCCCAAAATTCGGCGATACCCTGACCTCGGCGCTTGGCTCGTCGGGCAGGAAGCCGCTCATGCGTGCCGCAGGCCCCGCTCGATCATCTCATAGGCCGCGTTGATCGCCGCGACCCTGGTCGTCGCGATCTTGATGAATTCCTGCGGCAGGCCGCGCGCAATCAGCCGGTCCGGATGGTTGTCGGAAACCAGCTTGCGATAACGCTTCCTGACCTCCTCGAACGGCTTGCCGCGTTCGATGCCGAGCACGACATAAGGGTCGGCGGCGCCAAGATTGACGTGCCGGGCCAGGATCGCTTCGTAATGCACCTCGTCAATGCGGAAGATCTCGGCGATGCGATGCAGGAAATGCCCTTCGCGCTCGTGGATCAACCCGTCGGCCTTGGCGATATGAAACAGGCCGTCGAGTATGTCCTCCAGCATCATGCAGTTCGGATGGCCGGAGCCGCAAAGCTGCGCCATGCGCTCGGCATAGGTCTCGAAGCCGGCTACGTCGCGTTTGGCCAGATCGTAGAGGCGCGCCACGTTGCGCGTTTCCTTTGGCGGCACCTCGAATATTTCCTGGAAGGCACGCACCTCGTCCTGGGTCACGATGCCGTCGGCCTTCGCCATCTTGGCCGAGAGCGCGATCATCGCCACCGAGAAGGCGACGCGGCGGCGCAGGTCGGCGTCGCCGGAAAAAACCGTGCGCACGGCTTCCACCACGTCGGCAACCCCCGATGTAGCTGAAGACGATACCCGCGTAATGAAGTCGCCGAGGCGGTCCCAAATCGACATGGCCAGCTTCATAGAGCCAACCGATCCCCGCTATCAAGCCAATAACGGCCGGTGCCTGGCTTGTGAACGGCAGGCATTCTGTTGCCTTCACACGAAAAAGGCCGGCGTGACGCCGGCCTTTTCTCTCAAGACATGCTTGTTAACTACTGCGCGGGCGCAGGAGGAGGCGTTGCCGGAGCCGGCTCGGCTGGCTTGGTCGAATTGTCGGCCGGAGCCGCAGGCTTCATCGGCTGCTCGGCGGGCGGCGGATTGGTGCTCTGGGTGGTGGTATTGTCAGTGCCTGTGCCGCTGTCGCTGCATGCGGCAACGCCGAGCAAGGCAAGCGCGGACACCGAGGCAAGAATGAGTTTTCTCATGACATCTCTCCTTCAACACACGTTCACGTTGCAGTGAACGGTCCAGGGAAAAATGCGTCACATGGCCATGGGTTTCGTAACGTTGCATTTCCGTATGTAACATCGTCTGGCCCGTTTGCGATTGCCGACCAGACAACGGCGAACTAACAGGAAGTGTCTGAGAACAGATCGAACTGGAATTACCGGGAGCTGCCATGACCGCGAAATGGGATTTCTGGATCGATCGCGGCGGCACGTTCACGGACGTTATCGGGCGCGACCCGCAGGGCGGACTGCATCCGCGCAAGCTTCTGTCGGAGAACCCCGAAGCCTATGACGACGCCGCGATCCAGGGCATTCGCGACCTTCTTGGACTTCAACCCGGCGCGCGGATCCCATCCGGCCTGATCGGCGACATCAAGATGGGCACCACGGTCGCCACCAACGCGCTGCTGGAGCGCAAGGGCGACCGCGTGCTTTTGCTCATCACCAAGGGTTTTCGCGATGCGCTGAAGATCGCCTATCAGGCCCGGCCGGACATCTTCGCCAAGGAGATCATCCTGCCCGAACAGCTCTACGAGCGCGTCATCGAGGTCGACGAACGCGTGCACGCCGGGGGCTGCGTCGAACGACTGCTCGACATTGCGGCTTGCCGACCGGCCATCGAACAGGCGAAAGCCGACGGCATCGACGCCGTGGCCATCGTTTTCATGCACGCCTGGAAATATCCCGATCACGAGAAGGCGGTGGCCAAGGTCTGCCGCAAAATCGGCTTTGGCCAGGTCTCGGTCAGCCACGAGGTCTCGCCGCTGATCAAGCTGGTTGGCCGCGGAGATACGACGGTGGTCGACGCCTATCTCTCGCCGATCCTGTCGAGATATGTGCGGAAGGTTGGCCAGGAGCTCGGCGTCCTCTCCCCCCTTGAGGGGAAGATGTCGGCAAAGCCGACAGAGGGGGTCGGTCAAGGCAGCGCGCGACCTCAAGAGGCGTCGAACCCGGTCGGTCCGACCCCGCCCGGCGGCGTTGCCGCCACCCTCCCCTCGAGGGGGAGGGAAAGCCCTCAACTGATGTTCATGATGTCGTCGGGCGGCCTTACCGCCGCCGATATGTTCCAGGGCAAGGATGCGCTGCTCTCGGGGCCCGCCGGTGGTGTCGTCGGCATGGTCGAGACGGCCAAGCTCGCCGGCTTCGACAAGGTGATCGGCTTCGACATGGGCGGCACCTCCACAGACGTCGCCCACTATGACGGCGAGTATGAGCGCGCCTTCGACACCGAGGTCGCCGGCGTGCGCGTCCGCGCGCCGATGATGCGCATCCACACCGTTGCCGCCGGCGGCGGCTCGATCCTGCACTACGAGGCAGGCCGTTTTCGCGCCGGACCTGATTCCGCCGGCGCCAAACCCGGCCCTGCCGCTTACCGGCGCGGCGGGCCGTTGGCTGTCACCGACGCCAATGTCATGCTCGGCAAGCTGCAGCCCGACTTCTTTCCGGCGATTTTTGGACCCGGTCAGAACGAGACGCTCGACCTGGAGATTGTCCGCGAGAAATTCACCGCACTGGCCGCAGAGATCGGCGACGACCGCTCGCCGGAAGCGGTCGCCGAAGGCTTTGTCACTATCGCCGTGGAAAACATGGCCAATGCCATCAAGAAGATCTCCGTGCAGCGCGGCTACGACGTCACTGAATATCTCCTGAACTGCTTTGGCGGCGCCGGCGGCCAGCATGCATGTCTCGTCGCCGACGCGCTCGGCATGGAAGCTGTGCTGATCCATCCCTTCTCGGGCCTGCTTTCGGCCTATGGCATCGGACTGTCCTCGGTCTTCGCCTCACGCCAGCAAGCGCTGCTGAAGCCGCTTGCCGAGGAATCCAGAACCGAGATCGGCAGCCTCGTCGCCAGCTTGAAAAAAGCCGTCTTCGCCGAGCTCGCGGCGCAAGGTATCGCCGAGGATGCGATTGCCGCCAGGCCCGTGCTGCACATCCGCTACGACGGGACCGATACCGCACTGCCAGTGAATTTCGAGGAGGACTCGATCCTCCAGGCCAGGCGGGATTTCGAAATTGCCCACAAGGCGCAGTTCGGCTTCGTCTATGACGACAAGCCGATGATCGTCGAGACCGTCGGCGTCGAAGGTACCGACACCGGCGGCAATGGCCGCGATGAAACTGAATCGGAGACCGAAGATCTCACCTTAAGTCCTTGGCAAACCCGGAAAATCTTCGCTGAAGGCGAATGGCTCGCTTCCGGCATCTTCCATCGTGAGACGCTGAAGCCGGGAAACAGGGTTGCAGGCCCCGCCTTGATCATCGAGCCCAACCAGACCATTGTTGTCGAACCGGGCTGGCAGGCCGAAATCACCACCAGGAACCATGTGCTGCTGCGCCGGTTCGAGAGGAAGCGCCGGCAGGCAGCCCTCGGCACCGAGGCCGACCCGGTGATGCTGGAGGTCTTCAACAATCTCTTCATGTCGATCGCCGAGCAGATGGGCGTGACGCTGCAGAACACCGCCTATTCCGTCAACATCAAGGAACGGCTGGATTTTTCCTGTGCCGTCTTCGACCACACTGGCGCGCTGGTCGCCAACGCGCCGCACATGCCTGTGCATCTGGGTTCGATGGACCGCTCGGTCGAAACCATCATCCGGCTGAATTCCGGCGACATCCACTCCGGCGACGTCTTTGCCCTCAACGCCCCCTATAATGGCGGTACGCATTTGCCTGATATCACCGTGGTGACGCCGGTGTTCGAGGAAGGGCGCCCGATCTCCCCCACAAGGGGGAAGACTGGCCAATCTCCCAAGATCCTCTTCTACGTCGCCTCGCGTGGCCACCACGCCGACATCGGCGGCACGGCGCCCGGCTCGATGACGCCGCTGGCCACCACGGTCGACGAGGAAGGCGTTCTGTTCGACAATTTCCGCATCGTCGATCGCGGCCGCTTCCGCGAGGCCGAGTTGGAAACGCTGCTCACCGATCATCCATATCCGGCGCGCAACCCGCACCAGAACATAGCCGACCTCAAGGCGCAGATCGCCGCCAACGAGAAAGGCGTCGCGGAGCTGCGCAAGATGGTTTCCCATTTCGGCCTCGATGTCGTCGAGGCCTATATGGGTCATGTCCAGGACAATGCCGCCGAGAGCGTACGACGCGTGCTGGAACGGCTGCCGGACAGTTCCGAATACGAATACCCGACCGACACCGGCCAGGTCATCAAGGTGAAGATCACGGTCGACCGCAAGGAGCGCGAGGCTACGGTCGACTTCACCGGCACGTCGCCGGTCATGAAGAACAATTTCAATGCGCCCGAGCCTGTCGCTCGCGCGGCCGTGCTCTATGCCTTCCGCGTCATGGTCGAGGACATGATCCCGATGAATGCCGGGTGCCTCAGGCCGATCAACATCATCATTCCCGATGGTTCGATGCTGAAACCCGCCTACCCCGCCGCCGTCGTCGCCGGCAATGTCGAGACCTCGCAGCATGTGACCAACGCGCTGTTCGGCGCCATGGGCGCCATGGCCAATGCGCAGGGCACGATGAACAATCTCACCTTTGGCAATAAGAAGTACCAGTACTACGAGACGATCTGTTCCGGCTCCCCCGCCGGCCGGATGAACTCCGGCCGCGGCTTTGCCGGCACCTCGGGCGTGCACACCCACATGACCAATTCGCGCCTCACCGATCCGGAAGTGCTGGAATTGCGCTTTCCCGTGCTGCTGGAGGACTTCCACATCCGCGAAGGTTCGGGCGGCAAGGGCAAGTGGAGCGCGGGCGACGGCACCCGACGCACCATCCGCTTTCTCGAGAAGATGGAATGCGCGATCCTGTCCTCGCATCGCAACCGCCCGCCGCAAGGGCTGGACGGCGGCGGCGACGGCGAGGTCGGCTCGACCAAGATCCGCCGCAAGGACGGCACGATCGAAATGTTAAAGGCCTGTGACCAGACCGTGCTTCAGGCCGGCGATGCCATCATCCTGACGACACCAACGCCAGGTGGGTTCGGACAAAGCTAAGCCACTCGTCCGAGCACAAGCAGGCTGCTGTCATCCACCTGTCATCCCCGGGCGCTACCCGCTTGCGCCAAAGCAAATGGGGAATCACCTGGCTATGACGGACGTCTCCGCAGATCTGGTTTTCCGCCGCGGCAAGGAAGTTGGAAAAGCCGTTTATCAGAACCGCCCGCTGTCGAAGGCCGGCATTTCGGAACGGCTGTTCGCCTTCCTGTTTTCCGGCCTCGTCTATCCGCAGATCTGGGAAGACCCCGACGTCGACATGGCGGCGATGCAACTCGGCCAGGGCCACCGCGTCGTCACCATCGCCTCGGGCGGCTGCAACATCCTGGCCTATCTCACCCGCTCGCCGGCAAGGGTCGACGCCGTCGACCTCAACGCCGCCCATATCGCGCTGAACCGCATGAAGCTGGAGGCGGTGCGCCGCCTGCCTTCGCAAGGCGACCTTTTCCGCTTCTTCGGCGCCGCCGACACCAGCCACAATTCGGAAGCCTACGACCGTTTCATCGCGCCGCATCTCGATCCGGTCAGCCGTCACTATTGGGAGCGCCGCAGCTGGCGCGGTATCAGGCGCATCGCCGTCTTCGACCGCAATTTCTACCAGACCGGACTGCTCGGCCTGTTCATCGCCATGGGCCATCGCACGGCGAAGTTCTTCGGCGTCAACCCGGCTCGCATCATGGAAGCCAGGAACATCGGCGAACAACGCCGCTTCTTCAACGAGGAACTGGCGCCGGTCTTCGACAGGAAGCTTTTGAAATGGGCGACCTCGCGCAAGGCCTCGCTGTTCGGCCTCGGCATTCCGCCGGCGCAATACGATTCCCTGATCACGTCCGGCGACGGCACCATGGCCAGCGTGCTGAAAGCCCGGCTGGAAAAGCTCGCCTGCGATTTCCCATTGCAGAACAACTACTTCGCCTGGCAGGCTTTCGCCCGCCGCTACCCCGAACCTGGCGAAGCCGCCCTGCCCGCCTATCTTGAAATACAAAATTACGAGACCATCCGCGGCAATGTCGACCGCGTCGCGATCCATCATGCTAATCTGATCGAGTTCCTCGCCGGCAAGGATGCCGGCGCGGTCGACCGCTTCGTGCTCCTGGACGCGCAGGACTGGATGACCGACGACCAGCTCAATGCGCTGTGGGCGGAAATCACCCGCACCGCATCGGCCGGCGCTCGCGTCATCTTCCGCACCGCCGCCGAGCCCAGCCTGCTGCCCGGCCGGGTTTCCAGCTCGCTGCTCGACCAGTGGAATTATCAGGACGAGGCTTCGCGTGAATTCTCGGCCCGCGACCGTTCGGCCATCTATGGCGGCTTCCACCTCTACGTGAAGCGCGCGGCATGAGCAGCACCGAGGTGCCGGCCAACCATGCCGAACTGATGGACGGCGTCTACCGCTGGCAGCGCCACATCTACGACCTGACCCGCAAATATTATTTGCTCGGCCGGGACCGGCTTATCGAGGGGCTGGAGGTGCCAACCGGCGGCACCGTCCTGGAGCTCGGCTGCGGCACCGGCCGCAACATCATCCTTGCCGCCCGCCGCTACCCCGACGCCCGCTTTTTCGGCCTCGACATCTCAGCCGAAATGCTGGAGACGGCCGGCGCCGCCATTGCCCGCGAAGACCTGTCGGGACGCGTCACGCTGGCAAGGGGCGACGCTACCGATTTCGACACGAACGCGCTCTTCGGCAGCGAACGGTTCGACCGCATCTTCGTGTCCTATTCGCTGTCGATGATCCCGGGCTGGGAAAAGACGGTGGCGGCGGCACTTGCCGCGCTCGCCCCCGCCGGCACGCTGCATGTCGTCGACTTCGGCCAGCAGGAAGGTCTGCCGCGTTGGTTCCGAACCTTGCTGCGCGGCTGGCTCAAAAAATTCCACGTCGCGCCGCGTTCAACCCTGCGCGAGGTTCTGGAATCCGAATCTCGGCGAACCGGCGCAACCTTCCGTTTCCGCACGCTTTACCGCGGTTACGCCTGGCTGGCGGTGATCAAGCTCGCAGTTTGAGTATTGCCGTTGGGATGGCACTCTAACTTTTAGCCAGGGGCAGATGCATCACCTGGAATCATGCATTGCCACGTGACCCCAGGAGCGGTACATTGTCTCACAGGCTGGAAGCATCGGATGATCGTCGGCTTTAGAGACGGATGGCTCCGGGCCTTTTTGGTGGAGGACAGCCACTCCCGGAACATCCCGCCCGATCTTGAAAGCCGCTTGTTTCGCAAGCTCCAGATGATTGACGACGCGACGAGCGATCAGGATTTGCGGGTGCCACCCAGCAACCATTTCGAGAAATTGCGCGGCAATCTCGAAGGGTTCCATTCGATCCGCGTCAACAAGCAATGGCGGCTGGTCTTCCGCTGGGACGGCGGCCGCGGTGAAGCGTCGGACATATATCTCGACGACCACAGCTACAGGTGAGGTGAGACATGTTGATGACCGCACGCAAACCAGCAACGGTTGGAGAAATTCTCACGGAAGAATTCATGCAGCCGCTCGGCCTGACACAGACGGCCTTGGCCGATGCCATGGGCGTTCAACGCAAGCATGTGAACGAATTGTGCAACGATCGCCGCAGCGTAACGGCGGCAACCGCGCTCATTCTGGCGCGGGTGTTCGGCAATAGCCCGGACTTTTGGCTGAACGTCCAACGGCGCAGCGATCTCTGGGCGGTTATGAATTCGCCCGACGAGCGGGCTCGTGTTGATCGCGCCAAGCCTTTGGCGACAGCCGCATAGACAGAGTTCTGCTGCAATCAACCTTTCGCCTACTCTAATGCAGCGCCTTCACCAGCGCGCTCACCATCTCCCGCGGGCGGTAATTGAGCTTGGCCGGCGTAAGGCCGAGCCGCACCACCACCAGCTGTTCCGAGGGAATGATGGCGACCGTCTGGCCGTCATGGCCCTCCATCCAGTAAGTGTCCTTGGGGAGGCCGGCGGCGATACCGGCGCCCGGGCTGTCCTCGTCGCCCGGTGCCTCGATCCACAACTGGCCCTTGCCGTAGACCTTCGAGGCGGATGCCGGCTCCCGCATCCAGTCGACGAAGCCGGCCGGCAGGATCTGGTTGCCGTTCCAGACCCCACCTTGCAACAGGAATTGCCCGAAGCGCGCCCAGTCATGCGCCGTGGCGTAGAGATAGGACGAGCCGACAAAAGTGCCTTGCTCGTCTGTCTCGAGCACCGCGCTGTGCATGCCGAGCGGCTCGAACAGCGCCGTGCGCGGCCAGGTCAATGCCTTGGCCTTGTCGCCGATCGCGTCCTGCCAGAGACGCGACAGCATCACCGCAGTGCCGCTCGAATAGGAGAACGCCTTGCCCACATCGCCCGCCAGCGGCTTGCCTTCCGCGAAGCCGGCCATGTCGGGCTCGAGATAGAGCATGCGCGTCACGTCGGCGACGTCGCCGTAATCTTCGTTGAACTCCAGCCCGCTCGACATCGCCATCATGTCGGCAAGGCTGATGCCGGCGCGGCCATCGGCCTTCCACGGCGCGAACAGGCCTTTGCCGTCGATCGCCATCTTGCCGTCCTTGACCAGCGTGCCGACGATGGCGGCGTTCACCGTTTTGGTCATCGACCAGCCGAGCAGTGGCGTCTTGGCTGAAAAGCCGTCTCCATAGCGTTCCGCGACGATCCGGCCATTCTTCACCACCACAATGGCGCGCATGCCCGCGCCGGCCATGGCCGCGTCCCCAACGACCTTGGAGACCTCGGGATTTTGCGAGGCATCGACCCGCTCGCCTTCCGGCCACAGCGCATCCTGGCTTAGCGCCGCGTGCTTGGCCTGGATGGTCGTGCGGCGTACCTTGCCGACATCGCCATCCGGAACCGAAGCGCAGCCCAGCCCATCGCGGGCGACAGCGACGCTCTTGCCGAGGAAGCCGAGCAGGCCGGCCGAGACGATGCCCCGGTTCTTGTCGACCGAAACCCGCATCAGCTTGAGCAAAGGATGACCGGGCGCCTGCACGTCGACCGCCAGCACCTCATTGGGGTCGCGCCCGGCAATGAAGACGTTGGAGCAAACGATCTTGGCCGAATAGCCCGAGCCGACGCGGATCAATTCGGGCGGCGCGATATAGAGCCAGGCAAACAACGCAACGATCGCCAGCACGACAAGACCAAGCAGCCATTTGACGATCTTGACGAAGATCCGCATTTGTTTCCTCCCAAGCCCACGGCCGACGCTTATGCCATCGATTTGCCGCCATTGCTTCCGCAAAATCGTCTCTCTTGTCGAGCGCCGTCAACGGATTATCAACCATGATCGGCGATCACAGGGATGCATGTTGCTCAAAACTGCGCAGGGACAACGGCATGCACGACAGACAAAGATCTAAAGCACGTCGAAACGACATGCATTAGAGAGCTGGGCGATCCTGTGGGGTGACCGTCCAGTGGCCAGATCGAGGGGCCATCTGCTGAAACGACCCATCAGCGACCGGCTGATTCCGGCTCGGGAGTTGCGATGCGCCGTCTTGCGGTCCTGTTCATGCTGACGCTACTGGGTGCCTGCTCGACCGTGGACGATCTCGCGCCGCTGTCGCCGTCCGCGTCCAGCAGCCCGACAGTAGCCGTGCGCGCGCCTCGCTTCGCCGATTCCAAGCCGCACGAATGGGACAGCGGCGCGCCTTGGAACTATGCCGTTCACGGCACCGACGTCTCCAAATATCAGACCTCGGTCGACTGGCCGGCTGCCAAGGCCGGCGGCATCTCCTTCGCCTTCATCAAGGCGACTGAAGGCGGCGACCGCTTCGATGAGTATTTCAATGAGCACTGGGCCCGCACGAGAGCCAATGGTCTCCCACGCGCGGCCTATCATTTCTTCTATTTCTGCACTCCCGCGGCCGTGCAGGCGCGCTGGTTCATCAAGAATGTTCCCGTCGACCGCTCGGCCATGCCGCCGGTCCTCGACATGGAATGGAACCCGAAATCGCCGACCTGTCGGCTGCGTCCCGACGCCGCCACCGTGCGCGCGGAGATGACCACCTTCCTCGAAATCGTCGAGCGGCATTACGGCAAGAAACCGATCATCTACACCTCGGTCGACTTCTTCGAAGACAACCAGTTGTCGTCCTTCCGCGGCTATCCCTACTGGCTGCGCTCCGTCGCCGGCCACCCACGCGAGAAGTATGGCAGCCATCCCTTCACCTTCTGGCAGTACACCGGGACCGGTGTCGTTCCGGGCATGACCGGCAAGTCCGACATCAACGTCTTCAACGGCAGCGAGGCTGCCTGGAACAAGTGGCTGCGGCAGAACACCCGTTGACACCGGTTCAACGGCAGCGAAGCCCCCCGGAACAAGTGCTGCGGCACAACACCCGTTGACACCGGGCCTGCCGCCTGCTTTCGACACAGCCGGTGGTCAAGAGTGCAACCGCCAGTATTCCAGAGCCGTAGGCGTCCCCATGGACGCGCCAGGTCGCCTGGAACCCTGAATGTCGAAAGGAAACCGATGCGACTGCGTTCCCGAGCCCTCACGGCGCTGTTCCTGTGCGCCACGGCTTTACCGGCGATGGCGCAGGAATGCGGCGGCGACTTCGAAGCCTGGAAGCAGGGCGTGGCCGCCGAAGCCAAGGCGGCAGGCGTCGGCGCGGTCGGTCTCGACGCGCTGGAGGATGTCAGCATCGACGAGAGGGCTTTGGCGCGCGACCGCGCCCAAGGCGTCTTTACTCAGACCTTCATCGAGTTCTCCAATCGCATGATCTCGGCCTACCGGCTGAAGCAAGGTGCGGCGAACCTGAAGAAATATGCCGATGTGTTCGCCCGCGCCGACCAGCAGTTCGGCGTCCAGGCGCCGGTCATCGCCGCCTTCTGGGCGCTGGAGACCGATTTCGGCGCCGTGCAGGGCGATTTCCATACGCTGAGCGCATTGGTGACGCTGTCGCATGATTGCCGCCGCCCGCAGCTGTTCCGGCAACAACTGGTGCCGCTGCTGGAGCTCATCGATCGCGGCGTGCTGCCGGCCAACGTTAACGGCGCCTGGGCCGGCGAGATCGGCCAGACGCAGATACTGCCCTCGGACTATCTGACGCGCGGCGTCGATGGCGACGGCGACGGCAAGGTCGACCTTAGAAACAGCGTCCCCGACGTGATCATGACAACCGGCAACAAGGTGCTGTCGCGTGGCTGGAAACGCGACGAGCCGTGGATCCAGGAAGTGCGTGTCCCCGACGACATGCCCTGGGACCAGACCGGACGCACCAACAAGCTGCCATTGTCGCAATGGGCACAGTGGGGCGTCACCAATCCCGACGGCTCGCCGCTCGACGACAAGGGCCTGAAGGCAGGCTTGGCACTACCCATGGGCCGCAAGGGGCCAGCCTTCCTCACCTACGACAATTTCGACGTCTATCTCGAATGGAACCAGTCCTTCACCTACGCGCTGACGGCGGCCAATCTTGCCGCACGACTGGCCGGCGCACCCCCGTTCGATCCGCGCAATCCTGAACCAGGCCTCGACAACGACCGGATGAAGGCCTTGCAGACCAAGCTCGAAGCCCGGGGCTACGACGTCGGCAGCGTCGACGGCATCCTCGGCACCAACACCCGCGAAGCGATCCGCAAGGAACAGATGCGGCTTGGCCTGCCGGTGGATGGCTGGCCGACGGCGGAACTTTTGGCGAAGCTCTGAAGGGAGCAAATAGTCAGCAGCGGGCAGTGAGCCCCCAAAGAGCCTCGCTAGCTACTCACTCATCTCTCCTCAAGCGCATGAAGTCGATGAAGACCCGCAACGCTGGCGGCACCTGCCGCGAGCTTGGATGGTACAGATAGAAGCCCGGGAAACTGGATGACCAGCCTTCCAGAAAACGCAACAGCCTGCCGTTTTCGATCCAGGGCCGTACCTGGTATTCGAACATATAGGCCACGCCCGCTCCATCCAGCGCCGCATGGAGCATCAGTTCGGTATCGTTGACGGTCAAGCTGCCCTCGACGGCGATTTCCAGGGCCCGCTTGCCGCGCGCAAATTCCCATCGATAGAGATTACCACCGCCCGGCCATTGGAACTTTATGCATTGGTGCTGGTGCAGTTCCTGCGGATGGCGAGGTATGGCCCGGTTCTCGAGATAGGCGGGAGCGGCCACCGCGGCCATTTGCAAATCCCCGCTCAGTTTCACCGCTACCATGTCTTTCTCCAGCCGCTCGCCAAGTCGGATTCCGGCATCGAACCGTCCCCCGACGATGTCGGTCAGCGTGTCGTCGACGATGACGGTCAGCGCGATATCGGGATAGGCGCGCTGGAAGTCACCGAGGATCGGCGCGATGAACCGCGTCGCGGCGACACGCGGCACGTTTATACGCAGCGAACCCGCCGGCCGGTCGCGTGCAGCATGAATGTCCGCGACGGCGCCCTCCAGCTCCTCAAATGCAACAGCAAGGCGCGCAAACAGCGTGTCTCCGGCAGCAGTGGGTGAAACGCTGCGTGTCGTGCGGTTCAGCAGCCTGACACCGATGCGAGCCTCCAATTGCCGGATCGACTGGCTGAGCGCCGGGGGGGATACGCGCAGCCGGGCGGCGGCGCGGACGAAACTACGCTCTTCCACGATTGCCGCGAATGCCTTGAGCTCGGTGAATTCAGACCCGCGCATTGTGTATCCCAGGATTAACAAGCCAGTCAGATAATATGCCATTATATAATCAGTTGCATGCCGCTATTTCTTGACCATCGGCCCCGTCACGCTATTTCTTGCCATCGGAAACCGGCGCGGGTTTGAGTGATTGAAGGAAATTGGTCATGTCTCAGTCCTTGAACGGCAAAACCGCACTCGTCACCGGCAGCTCGCGCGGCATCGGCCGGGCCATCGCCGAAGGGCTCGCGGCCAAGGGCGCTGCTGTCGTCGTCAACTATGTCGGCAATCAGAGAGCCGCTGATGAGGTGGTGGCCGCCATCGCCGGCAAGGGAGGAGAAGCCGCCGCCATCCAGGCCGATATGTCCAGCGTTTCGGATATCCGCCGCTTATTCGACGAGGCTGAGAGGGCGCTGGGCGCGATCGACATCGTCGTTGCGAATGTCGGCGTCGCCGTCATCAAACCGTTGAGCGAGGCAACCGAAGCCGATTTCGAACATGTCTTCGGCACCAATGCCAAGGGCACGTTCTTCACGCTGCAGGAAGCAGCACGCCGCGTGCGCGACGGCGGCCGCATCATCGCGGTCTCGACCGGTGGCACGAAGATGTTCTTCACGCAGACGGCGCTCTATCTCGGCAGCAAGGGCGCCGTCGAACAGTTCGTGCGCGTGCTCTCGCGCGAACTCGGACCGCGCGGCATCACCGTGAACGCGCTGTCGCCGGGCTTCACCGACACGGACCTGCTTCCCGACCGCGATCGCGCCGTAGCGGCCGGCATGTCGCCGTTCGGCAGGATCGGTGCGCCGCGCGACGTTGCCGATGTCGCGGTCTTCCTGGCCAGCGACGAGGCCCGCTGGCTAACCGGCGAGAATATCCAGGCTGGTGGCGGGGTGGCCTAGTCGGCCATCGTCTCCAAACTCGCGAACCCCTGCGGCGCGTCGCCCTCGTCGAAAGGCGTCGTGACCTCGACGAAGGTGTCGGGATAAAAACCGTTGAACCGCGTGCGCAGCGACAGCGAATAGGCGCCGATATGGCCGATTTCGATCCAATCGCCGGTGTCGACGGTCTCCGGCAGCCAGAACGGCCGCGACAGGATGTCGACGGAATCGCAGGTCGCGCCGCAGACCTTGAACGGCACGATATTCTTGTCCTCTCCGTTGCGCGAGCGGATCGCGGGATCGGGAATGAAGCGCGCCGGCAGCGTGATCTTGCCGGTCCATGAATCCGACAGCGACGCCCAGATGCCGTCATTGATGTAGAGCCGCTTGCCCTTGCGCAGCAGCACCCGCACGATCAGCGACAGGCAGCGCGCCACGATCACCCGGCCGGGCTCGGCCACCAATGGTATCTGGTCGAACTGGTATTCCTTCAGATCGCCGGAAAGCCGCGACATGATCTGGCCGAGCGACGGCATCTCGATCTGCTTGCGGTTCGGATCGTGGCCGTATTCGGCGGGAAACCCACCGCCGACATCCAGCCCGGCAATGTCGAAGGTCAGCCGGTTGCGCACCCAGTCGGCCGAGGCCAGCGCCCGCTCATAAGTATCGGGATCCTCGATCTGGCTGCCGACATGGAAGCACAGGCCAACCCTGTAGCCGGTGCGGTTCAGCCGCTCGGCCAGTTCCACCGCATAGGCCGGCCCGGCGCCGAACTTCTTCGACAGCTCGTAGGCGGCATGCCCCTTGGTCTGCACCCGCACGAACACGCTGAGCGAGCCCGGATCGATGTCGAGCGCCCGCACAACCCGGGTCAGTTTGGTGATCTCGTCCTCATGGTCGAGCGAAATGACGCGGATGCCGTATTTCTCCAGCGCCAGCTTGATATCAGACTGCGCCTTGACCGGATGCATGTAGAGCATCTCGGCATCGGGAGAGACGGCGCGCACGGCGGCGAACTCTCCGGGCGAAGCGACATCGAAGGCACTGACGCCCGCCTCGACCAAAGTCTTCAGCACGATCTGCTCGCCATTGGTCTTGACCGCATAAGCGGTCTTGCCGGGAAACATGCCCATGAACTGCCTGGCATCGGCCTCGAGCACCTGCGGGCGGAAGCAATAGACCGGATCGTCCGGGCGAAGCGCCAGTGCCGCCTCGCGGGCATTCTCGAATCGCTGCATGGACGAATCCTTGATCTAACCTGCGCACAATTAATCCAAGCTAGCCGCCAATGAAAACAATTCTGTGTCTCGCGGCCATGACGCATCGGCCCTAGAGCAATTCCAGGAAAGGTGTGAAACGCTTTTCCCGGGAAAAGCGCGTAGCGCTTTCCCTAGGGAATTGCGTAAAAAACAAAGAGCGGTTCGGCGTTTCCATAAAACGGTGAACCTGGTGCATGTCGCCCAAAGTGCGCAGCGGTTTTGGGACAACGACATGCATGATCAAAAAGCTGGCAGGAGCATTTCCCCATCATCGGTTTCGGGTGGCCCTTGCCGGCGGACCCGATATGCCTTCTGCCTGATTGGATAGCAGCCAAGGGAGGACGATTCATATGGCGATAGCCGCGACATCCGCACCGCGCGGCCCGATGGTGCTCAAGGATTGGGGGCAGCTCCTGCTGCTCGGCGCGATCTGGGGCGGCTCGTTCTTCTTCGCCCGCATCGCGGTGGCGGAGCTTCACCCGCTGGTGCTGGTGTTGTTTCGCGTCGCCATCGCGGCAATCGCGCTGCATATCTATCTCGGCCTGCGCGGCCCTTCGTTTCGCCTTGCGCTTCCCCACTCCGGCCTGTTCTTCCTGCTGGCGTTCACCAACAATATCGTGCCTTTCTCGCTGATCTTCGCCGGCCAGACCCAGCTTGGCGCCGGCGTCGCCTCGGTGCTCAACGCGACGACGCCGTTCTGGACGCTGATCCTCGCCAATGCGCTCACGTCTGACGAAAAGCTCTCCTGGAACAAGCTCGCCGGCATTGCGCTCGGCGTCGCCGGCACCGCGGTGATGATCGGTCCCGGCCTGCTTGCCGGGCTCGGCGGCCCGGTCTGGGCCAAATTCGCGCTGATCGGCGCGTCGCTCTCCTATGGCATTGCGCTGATGGTCGCCCGCCGCTTCAAGGGCGTGCCTTCGGCGGTCGTCGCCACCGGACAGTTGACCGCCTCGACCATCATCATGATCCCTATCGTGCTGCTTGCTCATGGCCCCGCGGGCCTGTTCTCTGCCTCGCCGCCAGTCTGGGCGGCTGTGCTGGCGTTGGCGCTTTTATCCACCGCCTTCGCCTACATCCTCTATTTCAACCTCGTCGCCTCCGCCGGCGCCACCAACGCCTCGCTGGTTACGCTGATTGTCCCGGCCAGCGCCATGCTGCTCGGCTTCCTGTTCCTCGGCGAACGGCTCGAGCCGTTCGAAATCGGCGGCGTGGTGCTGATCGGCCTTGGCCTCGTCACCATAGATGGGCGCTTGTTCAGGCAGGCGTGAGAACGCCACGCGTTCAAGCCACTTTGATTGAATCTCCACATCGCGTTTTCCGAAAGTCGAATTGGCTTTCGGGTCGTGGTAGCGCTGCCATGACACGGTGGAGACACATCCCTGCCATAATTTGTTCACAGGCCTGAAGCGGGTTTTTGCCGAAGAGTTTCAACGCGTAACGGCAAAAGCGAGGTCGCAAATTTCACAGTCACGTCGCAATGCAGCACATTTTCCGCTTGCCTGTGGCACAAATGAAACTAGACTCCATGACATAGCTCTTTAAGAGGAGGCTATGTCATGGGACTTACGAGGCCAATCAACGCATTGATGATTTGTGCTGCGTTTGCCTTCATCGGCGCCCTCATTGTGGGCGTCCTTCCCTGAACCCGCCAAGACGGGGAAGACCAGCACCGAATAGTCCAAACAATTCGAAGGGCCGGGTTTTTACCCGGCCTTTTGCTGTTCGGCTCTATGCCGCGGCCGATCCGGCAACCTCCGCCTCATGCGCGCGGATACCGATCATGTGGCAGACGGCGAAGACGAGGTCGGCCCGGTTCATGGTGTAGAAGTGGAAGTCGCCCACCCCCCGTTCGACCAGATCCAGCACCTGTTCGGCCGCCACGGCGGAGGCGACCAGCGCATGGGTCTGCGGATCGTTCTGCAAGCCGTCGAAGCGCTCGGCCAGCCATGCCGGCACCAACGCGCCGCAGCGTGCCGAGAAATTGGCGACCTGCGTGAAATTGTGCACCGGCAAGATGCCGGGCACGATCGGGATGTAGATGCCGGCGCGGCGGGCGCGCTCGACATAGCGTTCGTAAAGGTCGTTGTCGAAGAAGAACTGTGTGATCGCCCGCGTCGCGCCATTGTCGACCTTGCGCTTCAGCATGTCGATGTCGGTGGCGAAGTCAGGGCTTTCCGGGTGCTTCTCCGGATAGGCCGACACCGAGATGTCGAAGTCGCCGGCATCCTTCAGCGCCCCGACCAGCTCGGCGCCATTGGCATAGCCATCCGGATGCGGACGGTAGGCGGTTCCGACGCCCTCGGCCGGATCGCCGCGCAAGGCGACGAAGCGCTTCACGCCCATGTCTGCGAATTCCTGGATCACCGCATCGACCTGATGGCGGGGGGCGTCGACGCAGGTCATATGCGCGGCAGGCGTCAGGCTGGTCTCCTTCAGGATGCGGCCGACGGTGCGTGCCGTGCGCTCGCGCGTCGAGCCGCCGGCGCCATAGGTCACCGAAACGAACTTCGGCTTCAGCGGCTCCAGCCGTGTGACCGTGTCCCACAGCCTCGTTTCCATTTCGTCGTTCTTCGGCGGAAAGAATTCGAAGGAAACCCGGACCTTGTCGCCAATGTCGGGGCGGCGGGAAAAACGGAACTGGTTCATCAGGCGATTTCCCCTATCGGGTTCACTTTGGCTTGCTGGCTGTCGTTGGCGGGATCGGCGATCAGCAGGCGCCGGTCGCGGCCAAGCCACAGCTTGACGGTGAGCCTGGCCTCGTTACCGCCGCGCGGCTCGAACTCCTGGCTGTCCTCGAGATCAAGACCGGCCTCGGCAAACCACTCGCCCATCTGCCGGTCCGAAAAGCCGAGCCGCATATGCGCATGCTCGTCGCGCAGGAATTCCAGCGTGTGCGGCGCGAAGTCGACGATGATCAGCCGCCCCGCCGGGCGCAGAAGCCGCGCCGCCTCGTGGATGGCGCGCGCCGGATCGTCGAGATAGTGCAGCACCTGGTGGATGGTGACGAGGTCGAACGCATCGCGCTCGACCGGCGGCGAGAAGATGTCGCCTTGCCGCACCTGCGCATTCGAAACGCCGGCCTTGTCGAGATTGGCGCGCGCCACGGTCAGCATCTCGCGCGACATGTCGATGCCGACGCCGCGCCGGTAGAGCGGCGAGAAGATTTCCAGCAGCCGGCCGGTGCCAGTGCCGAGGTCGAGCATCGACTGGAACGGCCGCTTGCCGACCAGCTTCAGCATCGCGGCTTCGACGGCGCGGTCCGGCACATGCAAAGAGCGGATATGGTCCCAGCTCGCCGCGTTCACGGAAAAATACTCCGTGGCACGGTCCTGCCGCTTGCGTTTGACCGAGGCCAGCCGCTCGAGGTCGCGCTCAACCTGCGGATCGGCACTGCGAATGCCGGACACCAGCCCAATGACGAAGTCGCGCGCCGAATCGGCATCCGACAGCCGGAAGAAGGCCCAGGACCCCTCCTGGTAACGGTCGATCAGCCCGGCCTCCAGCAACAGTTTGAGATGACGCGAAACGCGTGGCTGCGACTGGCCAAGAATTTCCGTAAGATCGGAAACGGTGAGGTCGCCGCGCGACAGCAGCGCCAGTATGCGCAGCCGGCTGGATTCGGCCGCCGCCTTCAATGTGTCCACCATCGTGTCGAGCGCGACATGCATCTGCGTATTCTCTTTGAAAAAGATATAAACATATGTTTATGTCGATTTTCACCATTATGCAAGCGCTATGTCGCTTCCGGACAAGAAAATGCCGCTTGCGTGACCTCTCGGTGTGTCGTCAAAGGCATGTGGTGGGCAATGGCATGCCTGGAACAGACCTCGGCATTTAACAAGCTCGCACCACGAGATCAGGATGACTGAAACGCAAATGTTCGAAACGCGCGAGGGCGAACAGAGGCTGGAAAACGACCCGGCGCAGATGCCACCGGATGGCGGGATCGTCTTCATCGGCCGCATCGCCTCGCCATGGACAACGCGGGAGACCTGCCCGAAGAACATGCGCACCGCCCTCGAGGCCGGGCAGCCGGCGGTGCTGACCATCGACGCGCCTTATCGTGAGGGCCTGCGGGGCCTGGAGCGCGCCAGCCATGTGATCATCCTGTCCTGGCTCAATCATGCGCCGCGGAATCTGATTGTGCAGAAACCCCGCCATGCGGCTGAAGCGAAAGGTGTATTCGGCCTGCGCTCCCCTGCTCGGCCGAACCCGATCGGCCTGCACGTGGCCAGGCTCGTCGGTCTCGATATCGGCACAGGGCGCATCGATCTCGACGCCATCGACGTGCTCGACGGCACGCCCGTCATAGACATCAAGCCCTATTTCGCTTCGACCGACGCCATTGCCGAGGCGACCGTGGAAGGGCGCGACGAGCCCAATCGGGTTCGGCGATGACAGCGCCGACCGGTCGCCGCCGCGCCATCGCCAAGGCGCTGACTGCGCTGCTGCCCCTGGCGCCCTATGCCGACATGGAGAAGATCCGTGCCGACGCCGGCTCGGTGCACATGAAGACCTTGCCGCCGACGATTGCCGTATGGCTAGCGACCATCGCCCATATCCGCCACGGCCATACCGATTACGAAAAGCTGCTGGCCGAAGGCTATGACCGCGACTCGGCGCGTTTCTTCGTCATCGAGCAGACCAACGTCGTGCTCACGCGCTGGCGCGCCACACGCCTGCTCGACGCCGACGACGAGGATGGATGAGGCCGCGGGTCACTGCCGCTTCAGCACGGCGACGGCATTGTAGGGCTGGCCGTCCGCCTGGCCGACCCATAGCCAGGACAGGTTTCCCTTGAAGAACCGGACGGTGATGTCGCCGCCGTCA
This sequence comes from Mesorhizobium sp. M0152, assembly GCF_040322415.1. NCBI lineage: Bacteria > Pseudomonadati > Pseudomonadota > Alphaproteobacteria > Hyphomicrobiales > Phyllobacteriaceae > Mesorhizobium > Mesorhizobium sp. M0152. The sequence continues at coordinate 87,358 of NZ_JAMYTH010000013.1, read as the reverse complement.
ATGCACTTGTCCTGCCCGTAAGTGATGCTCTCGTGATATTTCGCCGACGTATCATCTCTCGACGTCTGCGACAGCGATCCGCCACAGCCGACTGATGGATAGTCGATCGACGCGCCGCCGTCCTTGATCGTCATGGCGATCGACCAATCGGCGCCGGTGTCACCTGCCGGACTCTGGTGGCCGTTGCCCACCCATATGCCGGTCAGCGTCGGTACGTCGACCACGCAAGGCACGTTCTGGAAGATCGGCGTCAATTCACTGCCTGTCTTCTCGCAGCGATAGGTCTGGCCGCCCTGGCACAATTCCTCGCCCTCTTTCGCGCATTGTGCGCTGGCTTGGCCAGCGACAGCGAAACCCATCGTGACTGCAACAATGATCCCAAACCTGCCCATATCTCTCTCCCGCCCACCATTCCAGGATCGTAAGGCAATTCCAATCCTATGTATCAGCCAGATCGCCGTGCCATATCTGTCATTGGCGAGGACGAACAGCGCCGGGCGAGTGGCTCTATGCCTTCCGCATGGCGCCGGTAACCTGCCGATCCCGCCCCGCTTGGAGAAGGCACCGATGAGCCAGACGATGGCAACACAGGCTCCGAAGCCGCTGCCGGTGGTCAGCGACCGCCACGTCGACCCGCATTCCTATCCGGACGGCATCGCTTTCCTTGACGGGCAGTATCTACCGATGTCGCAAGCGAAGATCTCGGTGCTGGATTGGGGCTTTCTGCATTCCGACGCCACTTACGACACGGTGCATGTCTGGAACGGCCGCTTCTTTCGCCTCGACCTGCATCTGGACCGCTTCTTCGGCGGGCTGGACAAGCTGCGCATGACGATCCCCTTCGATAGTCAAGGCGTGGCCGAGGTCCTGCACAATTGCGTCGCGCTATCCGGCCATCGCGCCGCTTATGTCGAAATGCTGTGCACACGCGGCGCCTCGCCGACCTTCAGCCGCGATCCGCGCCAGGCGATCAACCGCTTCATGGCATTCGCCGTGCCGTTCGGCTCGGTCGCCAATGCCGAACAATTGCGGCGCGGCCTGCGCGTCGCGATCAGCGACAAGGTGCGCATTCCACCAGCCTCGATCGATCCGGCCATCAAGAATTATCATTGGCTCGATCTGGTGCGTGGCCTCTATGACGCCTATGACCGCGGCGCCGACACGGCGCTGATCCTCGACTTCAACGGCAATGTCGCCGAGGGCCCCGGCTTCAACGTGTTCTGCGTCAAGCACGGCAAACTGTCGACGCCGGCCGTTGGCGTGCTGCCCGGTATCACAAGGCGCACTGTTTTCGACCTGTGCGCCGAAGAAGGCCTTGTCGCCGCCCCGGCCAACGTTGGCGTCGCTGCATTGCGTGAAGCCGACGAGGTTTTCATCACCTCGACCGCCGGCGGTATCATGCCGGTAACGGAGATCGACGGCGCGGCCGTTGCTGGAGGCACCGTCGGGCCGATCACCAGCCGGCTGATGGCGCTCTACTGGCAAAAGCACGACGACCCGGAATGGTCGAGCCCGGTGAGCTATCCTGACCGGCCTGCCGATGATCAATAGCTGAGTCGTGACAACTTCTGCTGCGCCGTCCGCTGGGCGGCGCAGCCCCTGCTCTTCGGCGCAATGGGAACAACCCAGCTAACCCCTATAAATCCACTGCTCCGGCACGCGCACCGAGATCTCCTCGCCGGCCCGGATCGTGCCCGGCTTCTCGCCGCGCAGGCGTTTCGCCGCTTTCGGGAACAACAGCGCGCCGGCGTCAACGTCGGCCATGCCGGCATTTCCGGCGATCGATCGGCCGGAGATCCGGCAAGGTCCGTTCTGTGCGTCGATCTTGATTGTCGCCCCGCCCTTGAAGAACAGCAGCGTGCCGGCCGGCAGCATGGAGAGGTGCGGCACGCCTTCGATCAAAAGATTGGCGCCGATCCACTCCGGCTTGATCTCGGCCAGCCCCATGCGCTCGGCGACGATGGCAAGCTCATCCTCCGCCACGATGGACAATTGTCGCTCGTTGCGCATTTCGGTGCCGCGCGGATACCAGGGCTCGCGCCCGCCCGAACGCCGCGTCGGCCCGGCATGGAAATCGCCCGCTATGCCGTCGAAACCGAGCCGCAATTCGTCCACCGCACGCGTCTGGAAATGATCCGACGGCGCGACGTAGAGAGCTGCCGCCCTGGCGACAAGCTTCTTGCCCGCGATGATGTCGACCGGCTGTTCAGCCTCGCGGAAGAGGTCCAGCATGGCGTTCCGTCCTTCAATCATATGCTTGGTTTTGCCCTCCGACCGGCAAAGCCGCAAGAGCAGTCTGGGCCAAAGCGCGCAACTCTTCGACCGAAGCGCCGTCCCGCGCCTGGATCGACATGCCGTTCATAACGCTTGCAATGTATTTGGCCAGGCCCTCCACCGAGAGGTTTTCTGGCAGATCGCCTGCTGCCCTGCCTTTCGCCAGCCGTGCCGCTATCGCCGTTTCACTTGCCTTGCGATAGGTCCTGAGCTCATCGGCAATCGCTTGCGCCTGCGGCGAGGCCGCCAATGCGCCGCTGACGAACAGGCAGCCACCGGGCTTGCCGGGCCTGGAATAGGCCTTTGCCGCGCCGAGCAGCAAGCGGCGGATAGCCTCTCCCGTCGACACTGGCGCGCTCAGCGCCTCGACCGCAAAGCCAATTTCCGTCTCGTGATAGTGCGTCAGCGCCTTGCGAAACAAAGTCTCCTTGTCAGTGAAGGCGTTGTAGATCTGCGGCGGCGTCAGCCCCATCGCCTCGCGCAGCATGGCGAGCGACGTCGCCTCATAGCCATGCTCCCAGAACAGATGCATCGCGGCATCCAGCGCCCGGCCTGGATCGAATGCACGCGGCCGGCCACCGCGGGGCTTCTCTAAATTATTCATAATGCCAATTATTCATAGTGATCGATACGAAACCGGTTGACTCGCACTCTCCATGTAACGTAACAATTGATACGAAACATGGCAAGCCGGACGACATCCCTGTCGGCAAGACCATGCAACCCGAGCCCAAGGAGAGCCATATGCCAATCACCGTGACCGCGCCGGAAGGCGTACTGACCTCGGCAGGCGAACGCGAGATCCTGCCGCGCCTCAGCGCCGCCCTCATCGAGGCCTCCGGCGCCACCGGCAATGCATTCTTCACCGCGATTGTCGGCGGCACGGTCCATATCCTCCCGCCTCGCCACATCTATGCGGGAGGCGCCAATCGGCCTGTCGTCATGGTGGAGTTGAAGCTGCCCAATATCGGACTTGGCTCGCTCGAAGCCCGCAAGACCTTCATCACCGCTGCCGCCGGGATTGTCGCAGAACTCTGCGTGTCGGGCCACCGGCCGGAAAACACCTGGATCAACATCGTCAACGCGCCCGACGGTGGCTGGGGCATTGGTGACAGGCAATATACGGGCGAGGCGCTCATCGCCGCCACCGCCGCCGCGCATTGATGCGGCAAGGAGCGATCCCATGCGGCTCTCCCCTGCACTATTCTTCACCACCCACTGCGAACCGGCCCTGGCCTTCTATGAGCAATGCGGCCTGGGCCGGGCAACGATCCTGCTGCGCTGGGGCGACAACGGCATGCCGGTGCGAACAGAAGCCATGCGCGGAAAAGTTCTGCATGCGCAATTCCAAGGCCAGGGCGTTCTGTTTCATGCTTCCGACAATGACGACGCGGAGCCTATGAAAGGCTCTGCCATGATGCTGGAATTCGACGATCTGGCCGCAATGGGCGAGCTCTTCGATCACATGACCGCAGGTGGCCGGATCACTGTGCCCCTCACCCGCCAATATTGGGGAACCAGCTTCGGCATGCTGATCGATGCCTTCGACGTACAGTGGATGTTCAGCGGTCCTGCTGAATGAGGCCGCGGCGCCGATCACGATCCTCGTACCCACTGCCGTATTGCGCCGCAATGCTGCCGCGCTCTGACGGTCTCATGGTGACGTCCGGACAGATCGGTGGAGGTGCTCATGCGTCCCGCGACGGCAATGGTGCTGCTTTGGCTGATCTGGGTGGTGTCATGGGCCGCTGCCGCCTTCTGGGCTGACCGGGCCGAGAAACGCGCCGGCTTTCTGGCCGAGGCGCCCTATAGGGCAGTGCTGATACTTGGCACCATCCTGCTCTTCATTCCGGCACATGGCTATGTCGGACGGTTTCGTATGTGGTTTCCCAACCTGGCCGAAGCCTGGATCTGTGTAGCGCTGATTGCCGTCGGTTTCGCCTTCTGCTGGTGGGCGCGCCTGCATCTCGGCCGATTGTGGTCGGGCACCGTAACCGCCAAGGCAGAGCACAGCGTTGTCGACACCGGACCCTATGGCCTCGTTCGTCACCCAATCTACACCGGGCTTCTACTGGCGATCCTCGCCACCATGGCGGCGAAAGGCACCGTCTGGGGTGTGGCCGGCGCCGCGCTGCTCACCATCGGCATCGTCATGAAGGCAAGGCTGGAGGAACGCTTCCTGCGTGGTGAACTGGGTAGCGCCTATGACGATTATGCCAGGCGCGTGCCCATGCTGGTCCCCTTCGCGCCAGCCTGACGCGTCAGGTCACAGCATCCTCAGCAGCGCGCCGCCGATCGAATATCCCGCGCCGAAGGCGCAGATCAGGCCGTGGTCGCCGGGCTTCATGTCGGCATGGTTCTCCGACAGTGCGACGATGGCGCCGGCGCCCGCCGTGTTGCCCAGCTTTTCCAGCACCATCGGGGCGCGGTCGTGGTCGACTTCATGGCCGAACGACAGCTTCAGGATCATGGCGTTCATGCGCGCATTGGCCTGGTGCAGCCAGAAGCGCCTGACCGCCTGCGGCGTCAGCCCGTGCTCGGCCAGGAATTCGACGATGAATTTATGCCCGGCAACGGTGACTTCCTTGAACACCTTGTTGCCGACTTGCTTGATCAGGTTGCCTTCCAGGTTGATCATGTAGGGGTCATCCTGGGTGGCGCGGGTGTAATAACCGAGATTGGTGCGGATGTTGTTCGACATCTGGGTCCAGATGCGCGTGTCGAGCACCTCGAAGCGCCCTGGCCGCTTCTCGCCCTGGGCGAGCCCCTCCACCACCATCGACACCGAGGCATCGCCGAAGATGAAGTGCGTCTGCCGGTCGCGGAAATTGAGATGGCCGGTGATGATCTCCGGCGTCGTCACCAGAATGCGCTTGTGCGCGCCCGACCGCACCAGATTGACCGCCATGTGCAGGGCCGCCGCCGCGGAGGAACAGCCAAGCCCCATGTCGAAGCCGGCGCCCGTTGTCCCCAGCGCCTCCTGCATCTCGATGGCGATCGCTGGGTAAGGCCGCTGGTGATGCGAGGCCGAGCAGATCACCAGGTCGATCTGGGAAGGCTCCAGTCCGGCATGGTCGAGAGCCTTCCTGGCCGAAGCGATGCCGAATTCGGCCTGCAGCGACAGCACGTCGTCCGACCGCGCCGGAATGCGCGGCGTCATGCGAGTCGGATCGAGAATGCCCTCGCGTTCGATGACGTGGCGGGTGCGCACGCCCGAGGCATGAACGATGAAGTCGCTGTCGGATTTCTGCAGCGGCGTCTCCCCGGTGCCCTGCCGTCGCGCGTTCTCGCTATCGACCCAGCTGTTGAAGCTCTCGACCAGTTCTTCATTGGTGATGACAGGTTCAGGGATTTCAGCGCCGATGCCGCTGACGATGACGCGATGCATGTTCAGTCCGTCCCATCCGCGGGCATTGCGGTTTCATGTGGGCGCCGAAACACTCCGGCGCAACGTTTTCTCATCGAGCCGGTTTACGCCGGCTTAAACCAAAGGTTTACGCCGGCTTAAACCGGACTTCACCAGGCGCATAGCTTGGTGTTGGTCTGCGGGTTGTTCCAGCACGCGCCGTCATCGCGGCTGCGCACATACTGCCCCGGCAGAGGCACGTTGCGGCGGCCGAGATTGACATAACCATAGGCGAAGCCCGGCCCGTCGATCTCCAGCACATAGGTCGGATAGCCAGGCGCCGAAATGCGGAAACTGCCGGCGCCGTCGATGGTCCTGTAGCTACATGGGAAATAGCCGTCATCCGTGGTGAAGCAGCGCGCCCGCTTGGCTTCCGCCGAAACAGAGAACGCCAGCAGCGCCGCCGCGCATATGCCGCCGCCGTAAAGCATCTTTTTCAGTATCATCATCCACCCCTGCCACACGGGCAACTCACCCCAATTCCTGCGGCATCGAAATGCGCACGGTGGCGAAACCGGGTCAAGCGGCGGAGCACCCAAAGCAGCCCACGCTGGCCGTGCTCAAGCCCGCTTGGCCACGATGAAGATGCGCGGGAAACGCAGCAGCACCTTGCCGCTCGCCGTTCTGGGATAGGCCTTGGCGATCCTGGCCGTATAACTGTCGAGGAACATCGCCTTCTCGTCCGCGTCCAGCGGGTCGAGAAAGGGCTTCAGCCCCGTCGACTTCACCCATTCGACGATCGCCTCGGCGTCGGCCAGCGGATGGTTGTAGACCGTGTGCCAGATATCCAGCCGATCGCTGAGGGGCGCCAGCAGGTCATAGTAGAACGACACCGGCGGCAGCGGCGCGCGCGCCGCACCATTGATCTTCGCGGCGAACGGCATCTCGGCTGCGGTTTCCCGCATCAGGCGATGAGAATCCTCGGCCATATTGTCGGGCATCTGGATGGCGAGCGCGCCGCCCGGGGCGAGAAACCCCATCAACCGCTGGAACACCGCAGGATGGTCGGGCAGCCACTGGAAAACCGCATTGGCGAAGATCACGTCGACGGGTTTGCAGGTTGCCAGCTGGATGCGTCCGCCAGATCGAAGGTGACATCGGGCAAACGCGCCCTCGCCTTCTCGATCATGTCGGGCGAGGTGTCGAAACCGCTCACCTCGGCGTCCGGCCAGCGCTCGACCAGCAATTCGGTCGAGTTGCCCGGCCCGCAGCCGATGTCGACGACCCGGCGCGGAAAGTCGACCGGCACTTGCGCTGCGAGATCGCGCGCGGGCCGCGTGCGCTCGTCCTCGAATTTCAGATATTGGGCGGCGGACCAGTCAGGTCTTGCGTCGACGGCTTCGCTGTAATTCATCGATAGATCTCACGACGATTGCCGATTTCGACGACCAGGACGACAAGTCGGCTATCTTGGAACTGGGTGATGACTCTGTGGTCGCCAACGCGAAAACGCCACGCTTCCTGCTTGGTGCCGGTCAGACGCTTGGCAAGAATCCGAGATTGGGGTGCGCCGACACGCGTTGATGGAGAAACTCGAGGACGCGTCGTTGTTCTTTCGTCGAAAGCCGCTCGATATCCTTTTCGGCTCGCGACGTGAACTCGACACGCCAACTCATTCAGCGGCAGGCTTTTTGCGCCGTTCCTCGGCCTCGCGAAGTTCAAGCTTCCGCAACACCTCTTCCAGGGGGACACGCACGCCGTCATCTTCTTCGAGGCGTTTTTCCGCGATTTTGGCATCCTGCCAATCCTCGATAGCCTCGAGAATCGCGTCGAGGGCGACCTGATCCGCTGTGCGACCACTGGCCCTGGCCATATCCGCCAGCAGTTTCTCTGTCTCATGCGGCAGTTTGACCGTCATCATGGAAATCTCCATTCCATCAATTTAGGTCACACGAAGGTGGACTGCAACGGCTCGTTGCCTGTCAGCTACCGCGTCAGCCTCTTATACGTCATGCGGTGCGGGTTGACCGCTTCTGGCCCGAGGCGGCGGATCTTGTCCTGCTCGTAATCCTCGAAATTGCCCTCGAACCATTCGACATGGCTGTCGCCTTCGAAGGCCAGGATGTGCGTCGCCAGACGGTCGAGGAACATGCGATCGTGTGAGATGATGACGGCGCAGCCGCCGAAATTTTCCAGCGCGTCTTCGAGTGCCGCCAGCGTTTCCGTATCGAGATCGTTGGTCGGTTCGTCGAGCAGCAGCACATTGCCGCCGGTCTTCAGCATTTTTGCCAGATGGACGCGGTTGCGCTGGCCGCCTGAGAGGTTGCCGACCTTCTGCTGCTGGTCGCCGCCACGGAAGTTGAACGACGCGCAATAGGCGCGTGTATTGGCCTCGAACTTGCCCAGCTTGACCACTTCGGCACCGCCGGAAATCTCTTCCCATACCGTCTTCGACGGATCCAGTGCGTCGCGGCTCTGGTCGACATAGCCGAGCTTCACCGTCTCGCCGACGCGGATGGTGCCGGCATCGGGCTTTTCCTGGCCGGTGATCATGCGGAACAGTGTCGTCTTGCCGGCGCCGTTCGGGCCGATGACGCCGACGATGCCGCCCGGCGGCAGCTTGAATTCCAGACCCTCGATCAACAGCGTGTCGCCAAAGCCCTTCGAGAGGCCTTCGACCTCGATCACCACGTTGCCGAGCCGTTCGCCATGCGGAATGACGATCTGCGTGTCGGTCGGCCGCCGCTTGTCGGCTGCATCCAGCAGATCCTGGAATGCCTGGATACGCGCCTTGGACTTGGTCTGGCGGGCCTTGGGGCTGGATTGTATCCACTCGCGCTCGCGGCCGATGGCGCGCTGGCGGGCATCGTCCTCGCGGCCTTCCTGCTTGAGGCGCTTGGCCTTGGCTTCGAGGTATTTGGTATAGTTGCCCTCGTAGGGAATGCCGCGGCCGCGATCGAGTTCCAGGATCCATCCGGTGACATTATCGAGGAAGTAGCGATCGTGGGTGATGATCATCACGGCACCCGGATAGGCGCGCAGATGCTTTTCGAGCCACGCCGTGGTTTCGGCATCGAGATGGTTGGTCGGTTCGTCGAGCAACAACAGGTCGGGCTGGCGCAGCAGCAGTTGGCAGAGCGCGACGCGGCGACGCTCGCCGCCCGATAGCTTGGTGACGTCGGCATCCTTTGGCGGGCAGCCCAGCGCTTCCATCGCCATCTCGACCTGCTGTTCGAGATCCCAAAGGTTGAGCCGGTCCATCTCGTCCTGGAGCTTGGCCGACTCGTCGGCCGTCTCGTCGGAATAGTTCATCATCAATTCATTGTAGCGCTCGATGATGGCGGTCTTGGCGGCAACACCTTCCATGATGTTCTCGAACACGGTCTTCGCCGCGTCGAGCGCCGGCTCCTGCGCGAGATATCCCACGGTCGCGCCTTCGGCGAGCCACGCCTCGCCGTTCCAGTCCTTGTCGATGCCGGCCATGATCTTGAGGATCGTCGACTTGCCGGCGCCGTTGGGGCCCAGGATGCCGATCTTGGCGTCGGGGTAGAAGGACAGATGAACGTTCTCAAGCACCTTCTTGGTGCCATAGGCCTTGTTGAGGCCGGCCATGTGATAGATGAACTGGCGTGCCACGCGCGCTTTCCTTGAAAAACTGACCGACCCAGAAAAACTGACTGGATTTGTCGAATTGAATGGAGGTTGGGCGCTATGTAAGCGATGCGTCGGCGAACGGCAATCGCTTTCGCCACTTCAAGCCGATCACACGGACAAGTGCGCGCTGCCGGGGCTCGACCGGAGCCGAACCGCGTTTACTGGAACCCGATCGCGTCGACAGTGCCGGTCGGGCAACCGGCTTTGTTGGTCGGCACCGAAGCCAGCAACAGGCTCTTGAGCGAACTGTCCGGGGCGATCGGACCGGCGAGACCGAGTGTCAACTCGCCGATCAGCCGCCGGCCACTTGACGGATCGATGACGCAGGACACGCGCACACGGTCCCCTGCCCCGGTACCGAAGGCGGTGTCGAAGGCGCCGCGGATCTGGTCCGCCGTCAGCTTGCCGCCGATGTTCTTGGCGAAGAGATCGCGCACCGGCGAGTTGTTCACCTCACGCATCAGCTTGAGCGCCTCGGAGAAGTACTCCTGCTGGCTCTTGCCGTAGCAGGTGCCGTGCTTGATCCACTCGTGCCGATCGAGCTGCGAAGCCGTGCCCGGCATCACCTTGTCGAGTTCCGCGCGTGTGCCCGCGTCCAGATTGACGGGCGGCAGATCCTTCCAGTGGGCCGGATTGTCGTTGGCCTTGTCGCCAGCTGTCGCCTGGCAATAGAAATTGCCGTTCGGCTGCGGCCACAATCCGTGCAAGGTGAAATTGGTGGCATCGAATTCGTTCGGGTTTTGCGCCTTGCATTCGGTCTTGTTCGACTTGGTCTCGCAAAAGGCCGGCTGCCAGCTCAGTGCGAAGACGTATTCGGGCTTTCCCGAGGCCGCCGGCTTGCCTTGTCCGCCTGGTGCCGCCGGCACCGTTGCGGCACTGCTGCCCGAGAGATGACCGCAGGAAACTTTCACCCAGCGGCGTTCCGGATCGGCGCCCGGTATCTGGATGAGGTAGTGCGTCGGCGCATCCTTATTGCCGGCCAACAGTTGATAGCTCTGCCCGGCATCGGTCGAGACATTGCCGGGGTTCTTGCCGTTCTTGATGGCTTGCGTTGCCGGACAGGCAGCGTCGGCAACGAAAGTGCCGCTCATCTTGACGTCTGCTTGCGCAGCGCCTGCCAGCGATGCCGCCAGCATTGCCAACCCGAAAACAACACCAATGCGCATAGGAAATCCCCGCCTGGAAGAAAGTGGCCGACAGCCTGAAGCTGTCTCCATGTCAGAATTGCGATATTTTGCTGGCCTGTGGCAAGAAACATCGTCGCGAGACCGACGCGCGGCGGATTGACGCAAAACCGGCACCAGCGCAAACAGGGCCGCTGCGGTAAAGCACGATCCCGAAAAGCGGAATCGGTTTTCGGGAAGATCATGCTCAAGCAAGACAGAACACGCCTGGGGACCAAGCGGCCATGCCATTCAACCAACAACGCATGGTTCGCTCGCCGACCGGCGCCGAGCTCAATCTCTTCGTCAGGCAGGCCGATGGCCACCCACGCGCCGTGGTCCAGATCAATCATGGGCTGGCCGAGCACGCCGCGCGCTATGCCCGCTTCGCCGATTTCCTCGCGGCACGCGGCTTTCATGTCTATGTCCACGACCATCGCGGCCATGGCGCCACCAGGGCGCCCGATGCGCCGCTCGGCAGGTTCGCCGGCAAGGACGGCCCGGCCAAGGTGATCGCCGATGTCGACGCTGTCCACGACCTCATCGCCAGCGAACGGCCGAACCTGCCGGTCATCCTCTTCGGCCACTCCATGGGCGCGTCCGTGGCATTGAACTACCTGTTGAGCCACTCGCCGCGCATCCATGCCGCCGCGATCTGGAACGGCAATTTCTCAACTGGCCTGCTCGGACAATTGGCCTTGGGTATTCTTGGCTGGGAACGGATGCGGCTGGGCTCCGATGTCCCGTCTCGCCTGCTGCCTAAACTCACCTTCCAGGCCTGGGGCAAGGCGGTACCCGGCCACCGCACGCTGTTCGACTGGCTGTCGCGCGACGAGGCGGAGGTAGCGAAATACATCGCCGATCCGCTCTGTGGCTGGGACGCCTCGGTGTCGATGTGGCGCGACGTCGTCGGCATGGCGCTGAATGGCGGCAAGAATTCCGGCTTTGCCGGCATCAGGCGCGATCTTCCTGTCAGCATCGTCGGCGGCGAAAGGGATCCCGCCTCAGACTACGGCAAGGGGATCACCCATCTTGCCGATCGCATGCGCAAAATGGGCTTTTCGAATCTGGTTTCAAAGGTTTACGCCGACACCCGCCACGAAAGCCTGAACGAGGTGAATCGCGACGTCATCATGGACGATTTCGCCGCCTGGGCCGACGGCGTGCTGAAATCGTGACCCGGTCACCGCGGCGCGCATCCTCTTCCGAGCTGCCACGTTGGCCTATTGCAAGAGCCGTGACAGCCGCTGCCGGGCTTGATAGAGGCTCTGCTTCGATCAACCACGGTGATTTATGGCTGAGCCCCCGCTGAAAGGCGTCCGCGTCGTCGAACTCGCCCGCATCCTTGCCGGGCCTTGGGCCGGGCAGTTGCTTGCCGATCTCGGCGCCGACGTCATCAAGGTCGAAAGCCCCGATGGCGGCGACGACACCCGCAAATGGGGACCGCCCTTCGTCATGGGCAAGGATGGCGAGAACCTGTCGGCCGCCTATTATCACTCCTGCAATCGCGGCAAGCGCTCGATTGCCATTGATTTCTCGACGCCGGAGGGCGCGGAAACCGTGCGCCGGCTGGTCGCGACTTCGGATGTGCTGATCGAGAATTTCAAGCTCGGCGGCCTCAGGAAATACGGGCTCGACTATGAGAGCCTGCGCAAGATCAATCCGCACCTGATCTACTGTTCGATCACCGGGTTTGGCCAGGACGGGCCGTACGCGCCACGCGCGGGCTACGACTTCATCATCCAGGCCATGGCCGGCATGATGTCGATCACCGGCGAGGTCGGGCGCGAGCCGCAAAAGGCCGGCGTCGCCATATCGGATATTTTCACCGGCCTCTATTCGGTCATCGCCATTCAGGCTGCATTGCGTCATGCCGAACGGACCGGCGAAGGCCAGCACGTCGACATGGCGCTTTTCGACACGCAAATCTCGGCGCTCGGCAACCAGAACCTGAACTATCTCGTCTCCGGCAAGTCGCCGGTGCAGATGGGCAATGCGCATATGAACATCGCGCCTTACGAAGTGGTTCCGGTCCGGGACGGCCACATCATTCTGGCGGTTGGCAATGACGGCCAGTTCGCCAGGTTCTGCGCTGTCGTCGGGCTGGACGAACTGGCCGCAAATCCCGACTTCGCCACCAATCCTGCCCGGGTCGCCAACCGGGTCAAGCTGCGCGAACGCGTGGTCGAGGCGCTGAAGGACTGGGGTCGCGATCCGCTGCTGGCCAAGCTCGAAGCGGCAAATGTGCCGGCAAGCCCGATCAACACGATCGGCCAGATGTTTGCCGACCCGCAAACCATCGCGCGCGGCATGCGGCTCGACCTCGACGATGGCCATGGCAATCTTCTGCCGTCGGTGCGCGCTCCGATGGTGATGTCTGAAACACCGCTCGTCTACGAGCGCCCCTCGCCGCGCCTGGGCGAGCACACGCAAGAAATTCTTGCCGAACTGGAGAGGTCTGGGAAATGAAGACCGGCGGACAACTGATCGTCGACGCGCTCGAAGCCAATGGCACCGACCGGATCTATTGCGTGCCCGGAGAATCCTACCTGGCGGTGCTCGACGCGCTGCACGATTCCACGATCCGCACCATCGTCTGCCGCCAGGAAGGCGGCGCCGCGATGATGGCCGACTGCCACGGCCGCCTGACCGGCAAGCCCGGTATCTGCTTCGTCACCCGTGGCCCGGGCGCCACCAACGCCTCGGCCGGTATCCATATAGCCATGCAGGATTCGATCCCGCTCATCCTGTTCATCGGCCAGGTCGCCAGCCACGCCAAGCAGCGCGAGGCCTTCCAGGAGGTGGACTATGTCAGGTTTTTTGGCGACATCGCCAAATGGGTGGTCGAGATCGACGACGCCTCGCGTATCCCCGAATTCGTCACCCGCGCCTTTGCGGTCGCGACATCGGGCCGCCCCGGCCCGGTGGTCATCTCGCTGCCCGAGGACATGCTGACCAGTGTCGTCGACGCACCGGCCGCGCTCGCCTACACCTCGGTCGAGACCAGCCCCGCCGAAGCCGAACTCGACCGGATCGAGGCGCTGCTCAATGCCGCCAAACGGCCGATTGCAATCCTGGGCGGTACACGTTGGGATTTCCAAGCTGTTCAGGAAATCACCCGCATCGCCGAGGCCTGGTCCCTGCCGGTCGGCTGCTCCTTCCGCCGCCAGATGCTGTTCGATCATCTGCACCCGAACTATGCCGGCGATGTCGGCATCGGCATTAACCCCAAGCTGGCGACAGCGATCAAGCAGGCCGATCTGGTGCTACTGATCGGCGGCCGCATGGGCGAGATGCCGTCCTCGGATTACACGCTCCTGAAGAGCCCCTACCCCGACCAGACGCTGGTCCATGTCCACGCCGATGCCAGCGAGCTCGGCCGCGTCTACCGTCCGACGCTGGCGATCAACGCGTCGCCCGCCGCCTTCGTGCAAGCCTTCGCCAGACGGAGGGGACCGGCAGCGCCGGGCTGGGCGGCGGAGACGGCAAAGCTGCATGCCGCCTATCTCGACTGGTCGACGCCGCCGGAAACCGGCCCCGGCCCTGTCCAGATGGGACCGATCATGACCTATCTCGAAACGGTGCTCCCCGACGATGCCATCCTCACCAACGGCGCTGGCAACTACGCCACCTGGGTGCATCGCTTCCACCGCTCCCGCCGCTTTGGCACCCAGGCGGCGCCGACCTCCGGCTCGATGGGCTACGGTACGCCTGCGGCGGTCGCCGCCAAGGAGCTGTTCCCGGATCGCACCGTAGTCGCCTTCGCCGGCGATGGTTGCTTTCTGATGAACGGACAGGAATTCGCCACCGCCGTGCAGTACGACCTGCCGATCATCGTCATCGTGGTCAACAACGGCATCTACGGTACTATCCGGATGCACCAGGAGCGCGAATATCCCGGCCGTGTCGTCGCGACCGATCTGAAAAATCCGGACTTCGCGGCGTTGGCCCGCGCCTATGGCGGCCATGGCGAAACAGTCGAGAAGACGGCGGATTTCGCGCCCGCCTTCGAGCGCGCCCGCGCCAGTGGCAAGCCGGCGATCATCGAGATCAGGCTCGATCCGGAGGCGATCACCCCAACCCGCACAATGACGCAGATAAGGGACAAGGTCTGAAAGTTGGTGTCCGGCAGGACAGAGGAGGCGCTGTCCCGCAAAGCTTTCGCAAGCTAATACGGGCGCGCCCCGAGCGACGTCGCGTTACATCGACGCCGCCGCCTTTTCGATCTGCCCGCGGATCTCACCGTCCGGATTCGCCTTGGTGTGGACATTGACATAATATTTGCCGGCCTCAAGGTCGGCCGCCTGGGCGTCGGTGAGCGTCGCCGACCCCTTGATCGGGCTCTTGAGCTTGCCTTTGAACGGAATAACGGGGTCTGCGTTCGCACCCATCGCCGCCGGACCATGAATGTGCGCCGCCGAAGCCGGCCCGCTGAGACCGGAATATTTGACGTTCCAGCTGAGTTTCTTCTTTGTGGTATCGAACGTCAGCGTCGCGCTGCCTTTGCCCTTGGTGGTGACGGATGGGCTCTGCTGGCCGCCATCGAGCGTCGCCTTGTACTTCACCGTCTCGGCCATGACCGGTGATACGAATACGAACGCGGTCGAAATGGCCAGCGCCGAGAGCACCGGCAGGAAGGAATGTCTGGGCATTGAAGAACCTCCGATTGGCTGTCGCATGCTCCGCACCTCCCAGGCGCGCACATGCCTCAACCAACGGTTGGGCGGCGGAATATATCCCCCTGTACACGTTTTTGTGACCGGCCGCGCATGAGGGCACATAAGAAAGGGGCGGTTGCCCGCCCCTTCTCGAATTCGCGCGGAAAGTCGGATCGCGCCGCTCTACTTCACCGCCTTGTCAGTAATCGCGGTGGTGTAGGCGCCTTTCGGCTCCTTGGTGATGATCTTCTGGTCGAGCAGCGCCTTGGCGGTGCGCTCGTAGGTTGCCGGGTCGAGCTTGCCGTCGGCATTGTCGACCAGCTTGGCGACTTCGCTCATCATGCGTTTCTGGTGGTTCTCGTCCTGGCCACCGCCGTCCATGACGATGCCGGCCGCTTCGTCATTGTTCTCGATGGCGTATTTCCAGCCCTTCATCGAGGCGCGCACGAAACGCACCATCTTGTCCTCGAAGGCCGGGTCCTTGAGCTTGTCTTCCGACGCATAGAGCCCGTCCTCGAGCAGGTCGTTGCCCATCGCCGAGTAATTGAAGACGGTCAGCTGTTCCGGCTTGTAGCCGGCGTCGATCAGCTGCCAGTACTCGTTGTAGGTCATGACCGAGATGCAGTCGGCCTGCTTCTGGATCAGCGGCTGAACGTCAAAGCTCTGCTTGAGCACAGTGACGCCGTCCGGGCCGCCATCGGTCTTGAGGCCAAGCTTGTTCATCCAGGCATAGAACGGATACTCGTTGCCAAAGAACCAGACGCCGAGCGTATGGCCCTTGAAGTCGGCTTCGGTCTTGATCGGACCATCCTTCGGGCAGACCAGTTCCATGCCGGCCTTCTTGAACGGTTGGGCGATGTTGACCAGCGGCACGCCCTTCTCGCGGGCAGCCAGCGCGCCGCCCATCCAGTCGACGATGACGTCGGCACCGCCGCCGGCGATCACCTGCTCTGGCGCGATATCGGGGCCGCCCGGCTTGATGTCGACGTCGAGACCTTCGGCGTCGTAGAAACCCTTGGCCTTGGCGACATAGTAGCCGGCAAACTGGGCCTGCGTGACCCATTTCAGTTGCAACGTCACCTTGTCGGCTGCCATTGCCTGGAACGCGGCCAGCGACATCGCGCCGGCCAGAATTGGAATAATCAGTCTTTTCATATTTTTACCCTCTGAAGTTAGCGCCCTTAACCCACCGCCCCTATCCACCACGGACAGAGGGATGCCAAAACGTGATGGCTCTTTCGACAAGAGCGACCACGCCATAAAAGACCGAACCCGCAAGTGCTGCAACTGCGATTTCGGCCCAGACCATGTCGATGTTCATCCGCCCGACCTCGGTCGAGATACGGAAGCCCATGCCGACGACGGGCGTACCGAAGAACTCGGCGACGATCGCGCCGATCAGCGCCAGCGTCGAGTTGATCTTCAGCGCATTGAAGATGAAAGGCGCCGCGGCCGGCAGCCTCAGCTTGATAAGCGTTGGCCAGTAGCCCGACGCATAGGTGCGCATCAGGTCGCGCTCCATATGGCCGGAAGCGGCAAGCCCCGCGACCGTATTCACCAGCATCGGGAAGAAGGTCATGATGATGACGACGGCCGCCTTGGACTGCCAGTCGAAGCCGAACCACATGACCATGATCGGCGCCACGCCGATGATCGGCAGCGCCGAGACCATGTTGCCGATCGGCAAGAGCCCACGCCGCAGGAACGGCACGCGGTCGGCGAGGATCGCGGTGATGAAGCCGGCGCCGCTGCCGACGACATAGCCGAAGATAACAGCCTTGAAGATGGTCTGCCGGACGTCGGCGCCGAGCACCGGTAGCGAAGCGGCGATGCGCGCACCGATGGCGCTTGGCGGCGGCAGCAGGATGAAGGGGATGCCGGCGCCCCGCGTCACCGCTTCCCAGATGATCAGGATCCAGGCGCCGAAGATGGCCGGGATGATCAGGCGCAGTGCGGTCCGCCCCCAGCTTGCCATTACGCGAAGTCCCGACAACACCGCCACGCAGCGCCATCCAAGCAGCCAGGCAGCCGTGAGCAGCAGGAAATACGGCGCCAAGGCCGTGCCTTCGAAACCCGCGATCCCCGATATCAGCAGCCAGGCGACGAGATGGGCGCCGATGAACAGCACCACGGCCTCTGCAAGAGGCGCAATCCTGGTCATCGAGATCAACGCCGCCAGCATGGCCAGGCCGAACATCAAGCCCTTCGTTCCGAGATAGGGATAATCGATGCTGGTCGTCGGGTCCGCGAGTGCTGCCGCTTCCGGCTTCGACATCGCGCCGAACGCCACCGCGACCAGGCAGAGCATGATGGCCAGCACCGCTTGCCAGGAGGGTTTCAGCCAATTCATGCCGGCCTCCCGCCCATCGCGCGATCGACGATGCGCCCGGCAATGCCAACCACCATGACCAGAAGAGCTGCCACCACCGAGCCGGCGACCAGCGCCGACCAGATGTCGATGGACTGGCTGTAATAGGCGCCGGCCAGCAGCTTGGCGCCGATGCCGGCGACCGCACCCGTCGGCAGTTCGCCGACAATGGCGCCGACCAGGCTCGCCGCCACCGCCACCTTCATCGAGGTGAACAGGAACGGCACCGATGCCGGCACGCGCAATTTCCAGAAGGTCTGCGAAGCGCTCGCATTATAGGTGTGCATGAGGTCGAGATGCATGATCTCGGGCGAGCGCAACCCCTTCACCATGCCTACCGTAACCGGGAAGAACGACAGGTAGGTCGAGATCATCGCCTTCGGGACCAGACCGGTGATGCCGATCGCCGCGAGCACGACGATGATCATCGGCGCTACCGCCAGGATCGGAATGGTCTGCGAAGCGATGATCCACGGCATCAGGCTGCGGTCGAGCGTCGCCACATGCACGATGCCGACCGCAATGATGATGCCCAGCGCCGTGCCGAAGGCAAAGCCGAGCAGCGTCGAGGACAGCGTCACCCAGGCATTGTAGACCAGGCTGCGGTTCGAGGTGACGTTGCGCAGAAACGTGTTCTCGAAGAAATTCACCGCCACCTGATGCGGCGCCGGCAATGTCGGCTTCGGCTGCGACAGCGTCTTGCCGATGAATTCGCCCAAAGCAGGTGTTTCACCGGCGCGACGGTCGAGATCGCGCTGGAACGGCGTGTTGAGGATAACGGAGAAAACATACCAGAGCACGACCACGCCAGCGAGAATCGACGTCACGGGAATGAGCTTGTCGCGAAAGCTGTCCATCAGCAGACTCCGCCGGTGAAGCGCCCTCCTCTCCCCAACGGGGAGAGGGTGGCCGGAGCGAAGCGGAGGTCGGCCGCCTTTGCCTTCGTCATCCTAGGGCGAAGCAAGGAGCGAAGCGACGCGGCGCAGACCCTAGGATCCATGCCGTTGCCTCTCCGCTCCGCGACCGTTCGGAATATGGCTCCTTCCGCGCCGCTTGGCTTGCCGAATATTCTCGACCGCTTGCGCCTTGCGTCAGGCGTCACGGCATGGATCCTAGGGTCTGCGTACGCCGCTTCGCGGCTGCTCCGCCCTAGGATGACGAAGGCGTGGGTTGCCGCGCCTTCGTGAGGTGGAGGCGCCTTTCGGGGCGCTGCCGCGAAGTGCTGCCCCACCTCAATCATCATAGCTGTGCCCTGCCCGGAGCCCATCACGAACCCGCGCGGCGATCGCCAGGAACTCCGGCGTCTCGCGGATGTCGAGCGGCCTCTTCTTCGGCAACGTCGATTCGATGATGTCGCTGACGCGGCCCGGCCGCGGCGACATGACGACGATGCGCGTCGACAGATAGACGGCTTCGGGAATGGAATGGGTGACGAAGCAGATGGTCTTGTCGGTGCGTCCCCACAATTGCAGCAATTGCTCGTTGAGGTGGTCGCGCACGATCTCGTCCAGCGCACCGAATGGTTCGTCCATCAAGAGAAGGTCGGCGTCGAAGGCCAGCGCGCGGGCGATCGAGGCGCGCTGCTGCATGCCACCCGACAGCTGCCAGGGATATTTCTTCTCGAAACCGCTGAGATTGACGAGGTCGAGCGTGCGCGTGATGCGCTCCGCTTGCTCCGCCCTGGACAGGCCCATGATCTCCAGCGGCAGCGCGACATTGCGCTCGATGGTGCGCCATGGAAACAGCGCGGCGGCCTGGAAGACGTAGCCGTAGGCACGTTTCTCGCGCGCCTGTTCTGCTGTCATGCCGTTGATCGAAATCGTCCCCGAGGTCGGCTTCTCCAGGTCGGCGATGACGCGCAGCAAGGTGGTCTTGCCGCAGCCCGACGGCCCGATGAAGGAGACGAACTCGCCCTTCCCGATGGTCAGGTCGACATTGGACAGTGCCTGCACCGGCCCGTCATTGGTCTGGAAGGTGAGGCCAAGTTTGTTTGCCGAAACGACGGCTGGCGAAGTCCCTGTCATCGGCTGAGGCCAGCCTGTTCCCGCCACCGGGGCGTTGGTCGGATTCCGATTGCTTTTATCGCGTTGTTGTTTTCCACTCGCCCAGTCCCATTGGTCTTGTCCCGTCTGATCGACGCCCGGAGTTTCCCCGATGTCGCCTAAACCCACCTGTCATCTTATTCGCCCTGAAAGCACTTATGAAGGCAAGCAGGGTTTGACCTATTTCGCCGGGATCGCCGCCGAGTCGGTCGGCTCCTCCGGCATATGCATGCACGTGCTCACCATGCCGCCCGGCGCCCGCGCCAAGGCGCACATGCATGAGAGCCATGAAACGGCGATCTATGTGCTCTCCGGCGAAGTCCATACCTGGTATGGTGATCGGCTGGAGCATCATATCGTCGTCAAGGCCGGCGACCTTTTCTATATCCCGGCGGGCGTGCCGCATCTGCCGGCCAATCTCAGCGGCACCCCCTCCTCGGCCGTCATCGCTCGCACCGATCCCAACGAACAGGAAAGCGTCGTCCTTCTGCCGGAACTGGATGCGCTGATAACGTGAGATCGTCGAATTGGGGAAACTGGCCGTCATCGGCACCGGGACACTTCCCCATAGACCGTGCCGTCTTCGTCGGCGATCACCAGCTTCTTGGCGTTCTTCGGGCTGCGCTTGATGGTGAACTGGATCGGCGACTTTCCGTCTTCGCCTTCCGCCTCGCACTCTGCCTTGACGGTCAGCGAACCGTCCGCCTCCTTATGTTTATCTGTGAAGGTGCAGGCGCTGGCGATCGTGATGAAATCGGTGTCGGTCAGGAGCAGCATGTCCTCGGCATAGACTTGCTGGCCATTCTTGTTGATGCAGCCCGACTTGTTGCCATAGGGTTTCGACAGGTCGATCCCTGCCGCCGAGGCCTGGCCGGCAGCCAGAAGAATCGCAGCGGATACCGCAAGATGAACAGCGCGCATGTCAAACCCCTGTCGCCGGAATGCCCGTCCGCTCGACCTTGCGCGGCGCGCTGATCTCTTTCCAGGTCGACAATGCCCGGTTGACCGCCGCGTTCGGCTGACGGCCGATGAATTCGCCGTGCCCCGGCTTGGCCTTGACCTCGGCTTCCTCGATCGACAGTTCGCCGCGCGAGAAGACGAAACGCGGCAGGCCGCTGACCTCGAACCCCTCGAAGACATTGTAGTCGATCACCGACTGCTGCTTTTGCGAGGAAATCGTTTTCTTGCGCTTCGGATCCCAGACGACGATGTCGGCATCCGCGCCTTCGACGATGGCGCCCTTCCTCGGATACATGTTGAGGATCTTGGCGATGTTGGTCGAGGTCACCGCGACGAACTCGTTCATCGTCAGCCGGCCGGTGTTGACGCCCGTGGTCCACAGCACCGGCATGCGGTCTTCGAGCCCTCCCGTGCCGTTGGGAATCTTGGTGAAATCGCCTACGCCGTTCCGTTTCTGCTTGGTGGTGAAGGCGCAATGGTCGGTCGCCACCACCTGCAGCGATCCCGCCTGCAAGCCGGCCCACAGCGAATCCTGGTGCAATTTGTTGCGGAATGGAGGGCTCATGACGCGTCGCGCCGCATGGTCCCAGTCCTTGTCGAAATACTCGCTCTCATCCAGCGTCAGGTGCTGGATCAACGGCTCGCCGAACACCCGCATGCCCTTCTGGCGCGCCCTCCGGATCGCCTCGTGGCTCTGCTCGCAGGAGACGTGCACGACATAGAGCGGCACGCCGGCCATGTCGGCGATCATGATCGCGCGGTTGGTCGCCTCGCCTTCCACTTCCGGCGGTCGCGAATAGGCATGGCCTTCGGGGCCGTTGTTGCCGGCGGCAAGCAGCTTCTGTGAAAGCGCTGCGACGACATCCCCATTCTCGGCATGGACCAGCGGCAGCGCGCCAAGGTCGGCGCAGCGCTGGAACGAGGCATACATCTCGTCGTCGTCGACCATCAGCGCACCCTTGTAGGCCATGAAGTGCTTGAACGAGGTGATGCCCTTGTCGACGACTGTCGCCATCTCGTCGAACACCTGCTTGCCCCACCAGGTGATCGCCATGTGGAAGGAATAATCGCAGGACGCCTTCGAGGTCTTGTTGTCCCACATCTGCAACGCTTCGAGCAGCGACTGCTGCGGCGCCGGCAGGCAGAAATCGACCACCATCGTGGTGCCGCCGGCAAGGGCGGCGCGCGTGCCGGATTCGAAATCATCGGCAGAGTAGGTGCCCATGAACGGCATTTCGAGATGGGTATGCGGATCGATACCGCCCGGCATGACGTAGCAGCCGGTGGCGTCGAACTCGTGATCGCCGTGAAGGTTCGAGCCGATGGCGACAATCTTGCCATGCTGCATCAGCACGTCGGCCTTCCACGTCCGGTCGGCGGTAACGACGGTGCCGTTCTTGATGACTTTGGTCATTTTGTTGTTCCCTTTGTTCTCTTCGCGCTTCTTTGCGAGCGCCGTTCGGAATTCAGATCTTGAGCTCACTCCACGATGACGGCGGTCTCCACCACCGCGTGGAACAGCACGTCGGCGCCGGCCGCCGCCCATTCCTTGGTGATCTCCTCGGCCTCGTTATGGCTCAACCCATCCACGCAAGGGCACATCACCATCGCGGTCGGCGCGACGCGGTTGATCCAGCAGGCGTCGTGGCCGGCGCCGGAGACGATGTTGCGGTGCGAATAGCCGAGCCGGTCGGCGGCATCGCGGATCGCCTTGACGCAGCCCTCGTCGAAGGTGACCGGGTCGAAATGCCCGACCTGTTCGATCTCGTATTTGATGTCGAGCGCATCGCAGATCGTGTCGATGCCTTCACGGATGCGGCCGTCCATCGCATCCAGTACTTCCTTCTCCGGCGAGCGGATGTCGATGGTGAAAACGGTACGACCGGCAATGATGTTGCGTGAGTTGGGATAGACCTCCATATGGCCGACCGCGCCGACGGCATCGGGCTGGTAGTCCATGGCGATCTCGTGCACCAGCTCCGTCACCCGCGCCATGCCGAGCCCCGCATTGCGGCGTTTGGGCATCGGTGTCGAGCCGGTATGCGCCTCCTTGCCGGTCAGCGTCACCTGCAGCCATTTCAGCCCCTGACCGTGGGTGACGACGCCGATGTCGATGCCCTCGTCCTCGAGGATCGGGCCCTGCTCGATGTGCAGTTCGAAGAAAGCGTGGATCTTGCGATCGCCGACCTTCTCGGTGCCCTTCCAGCCGATGCGCTCAAGCTCCTCGCCGAACTTCTTGCCATTCTTGTCGGTGTGCTCGTAAACGTCGGCCTGATCGAGCACGCCGGCGAAAACGCCGGATGCCATCATCGCCGGCGCGAAGCGCGCGCCTTCCTCGTTCGTCCAGTTGGTGACGACGATCGGATGTTTTGTCTTGATGCCGAGTTCGTTGAGCGAGCGCACGATCTCCAGACCGCCCAGCACGCCAAGCACGCCGTCATATTTGCCGCCGGTCGGCTGGGTATCGAGATGGCTGCCGACATAGACCGGCGGCAGGCTGGGATCCGCGCCTTCGCGGCGGGCAAACATGGTGCCCATTTCGTCGATGCCCATTTCGAGCCCGGCCGCATCGCACCAGCGCTTGAACAGCTGCCGGCCTTCGCCGTCCTCGTCGGTCACGGTCTGACGATTGTTGCCACCGGCAATGCCGGGACCGATCTTCGCCATTTCCATCAGCGAATCCCACAAACGGTCTGAATTGATTCGCAGATTCTCGCCGGGTGCGGCCATTCAAAACCTCATCGATTGCGGGGCGTCCCCCTCCCCCTCGAGGGGAGGGTGGCCGCGAAGCGGTCGGGTGGGGTCGCCGAACATACGCTCCACCTTCTCCTTGACCACCTGCGCGACATGCCACGCGTTGTTTATGACATCGGGCTCGTCAACACGGAAGATATCGAACCCGAGCGATCGCAGATAGGCATCGCGGACGGCATCGTGATGTTTGCCGTTCTCGTGTTCATGCAGATCGCCATCCACCTCCACCACCAGCTTCACGGCGAGGCGAGAAAAATCGACGATGTAGGGGCCGATCGGACACTGCCGGCGGAACTTGATGCCAGCCGACTTCAGCTCGCGCAATTCATACCACAGCAGGGATTCGCCCTTGGTCGCGTGAATTCGAAGCGCGCGCGCCTTCTGGCGCATTTCGAAACTCACGCGGGTACGGGGCATCAGCAGCAACCTCGCGGCAAAAGATCAGGCCGGCGCCCCGTCGCACCGACCCCACCCGGCCGCTTCGCGGCCACCCTCCCCTCGAGGGGGAGGGATATCCGCGCCCAGATATTCAATCGATCGACCTCAGCACATCCCGCACATGGTCGATCAGTTCGTTGATCTGGCCCTTGGTGATGATCAGCGGCGGCGACAGCGCGATGATGTCGCCGGTGGTGCGGATAAGCGCGCCGCGCTCGAACGCCTTGACGAAGGCCGAGAAGGCACGCTTGGTCGGCTGCCCGGCGATCGGCGCCAGCTCAATCGCGCCGATCAGGCCGATGTTCCTGATATCGATGACATGCGGCTCGCCCTTCAGCGAATGCAGCGCATCTTCCCAATAGGGCGCCAGCTCCTCGCCACGGGTAAGCAGGCCCTCTTCCTTGTAGGTGTCGAGCGTACCCAAGGCTGCCGCGCAGGCGATCGGATTGCCCGAATAGGTGTAGCCGTGGAAGAACTCGATCATGTGCTCGGGGCCGGTCATGAAGGCGTCGTGGATCTCCTTCTTCACGAACACCGCGCCCATCGGGATGACGCCGTTGGAGACGCCCTTGGCGGTGGTCATGATGTCGGGCGTGACGCCGAAATAGTCGGCCGCGAACGGCGCGCCGAGACGGCCGAAACCAGTGATGACCTCGTCGAAGATCAGAAGGATGCCGTGCTTGGTGCAGATTTCGCGCAGCTTCTGCAGATAGCCTTTCGGTGGCAGGATGACGCCGGTGGAACCGGCGACCGGCTCGACGATGACCGCGGCAATGGTCGAGGCGTCATGCAGGGCGACGATGCGCTCCAGTTCGTTGGCGAGCTCCGCGCCATGTTCCGGCACGCCCTTGGAGAAGGCGTTCTTCTCCGGCAAATGCGTGTGCGGCATGTGATCGACGCCACCGAGCAGCGTGCCGAACATCTTGCGGTTGGTGACGATACCGCCGACCGAGATGCCGCCGAAATTGACACCGTGATAGCCGCGCTCGCGGCCGATGAGACGGGTGCGTGAGCCCTCGCCCCTCACGCGGTGATAGGCGATCGCCATCTTCAACGCGGTCTCGACCGATTCCGAACCGGAATTGGTGAAGAACACGTGGTCCATGCCCTTGGGCGCGACGTCGACCAGCCGGTTGGCCAGTTCAAACACGATCGGATGCCCCATCTGGAAGGCCGGAGCGTAGTCGAGCTCGGCGGCCTGCTGCTGGATTGCCTCGGTGATCTTGGGCCGGCAATGGCCGGCATTGACGCACCAGAGACCGGCAGTGCCGTCCAGCACTTTGCGGCCATCGCTGGTGGTGTAATGCATGTCCTTGGCGGCCACGAACATGCGCGGCGCCTGCTTGAACTGCCGGTTTGCCGTGAACGGCATCCAGAATGCGCTGAGATCGTTCGGCGTGACTTTCAGCCGGTTGGACATGACCAAGACTTCCCCTTGTAACCTGTTTCGGTGCGTCCAACGCTTGGTCTTTGCCGCGCTTTCGTGCTACGCAAATTTTTGACCGATTGGACAAACGTTAGCACCGCCCTGTCGGCGGTCAAGGGATTACTAGCGGAAATGCGGCACCTGAAGTGCGTTCCACAGGCTAGGGAAAAACTGGTCCAGAGAATTGGTCCAGATGACCATAAACGCGAGGGCCCGCCACGGTGAACACCGGCACGGAGGCCCCTCGCCGAACCCGCATCCAGCAGGAAAAGCGCGAGCTCATCCTGGAGGCCGCGCTCGAAGTGTTCTCCACCCATGGTTTTCGCGGGTCGACCATAGACCAGATCGCCGAAGCCGCCGGCATGTCGAAGCCGAACCTGCTCTATTACTTCCGCCGCAAGGAGGACATTCACGAGACGTTGATGCAACGCCTGCTCGACACCTGGCTGGCGCCGCTGCGCGAACTCGACGACATCGGCGATCCCATGACCGAGCTCAGGAGCTATATCAGGCGCAAGCTTGAGATGGCGCGCGATTTTCCACGCGAAAGCCGGCTGTTCGCCAACGAGATCCTGCAAGGCGCGCCACGCATCATGCCGCTGCTGGCGGGCGAGTTGAAGACACTGGTCGACGAGAAAGCCGCCGTCATCAAGGGCTGGATGCGTGCCGGCAAGATCGCCCGCACCGATCCCTGGCACCTGATCTTCTCGATCTGGGCGACGACGCAGCACTATGCCGATTTCGACGTCCAGGTCCGTGCCGTGCTGGGACCGAACCGCGGCGGCGACGGCCGTTTCGAGGACGCCGCCCGCTTCCTGGAGCAATTGTTCCTCGACGGGCTGAAGCCGAAGAGCTGACCCGTCAGGCGCTGCGCCGTTCGGCCGGCAGCGCGTCCAGCAATGTCTGTAGCTTGGCGACCGAGTTCTGTTCGGTGAGCGGCGTGTAGACGATCAGCTTCATGTCCGAGCCGTCGTCGATCGAAAAGCTCATATGCTCGAATGTCATGGCGCCGGCGCTAGGGTGCCTGACATGCTTCACCCCCGACAATCGGCGTGCGACATCGCGCTGCGGCCACCAATCCCGGAATTCCGGGCTCGAACGCGTCATCAGATCGATCAACCGCTCAAAATCCGGATCGCCGACATATCTGGCGCTCTCGGCCCGGAACGAGGCAAGCACGGTGCGCGCCAATTGTTCCCAGTCGACCAGCAGGCGCCGGTGGTGCGGATTGGTGAATACCATGTGGACGATGTTGCGGGCGTCCCCCTCAAGCAAACCATAGTCGCCGAACACCGCCACGGCCGCCGGGTTCCAGGCCAGCACATCCCAACGCCGGCCGATCACATAGGCCGGCTGCAGGACGAGGCTTTGCAGCATGTGCAGCAACGGGCCGTCGACCTTTTCCGGCGTCACGGCACGACGCTCCGGCTGCTGGCGGCCTGCGAGAGTGAAAAGGTGCTGCTTTTCGGCGGCATCGAGACGCAGCGCCTCGCCGAGTGCAGTCAGAACTTCAACCGAGGGTCGCACGTCCCTGCCCTGTTCCAGCCAGGTGTACCAGGTCGTGCCGACGCCGGCGATCATCGCCACTTCCTCGCGCCGAAGCCCCGGCGTGCGCCGCCGCAATCCGGTGGCGATGCCCGTCGCCGAAGGCGTCAATCTCTCGCGGCGCGAGCGCAGGAAGGCACCGAGCTCGCGCTTGCGGCTGTCGTCGGCGGAGTGAGCGGGGGCAGAACGAGGCTGGGAATCCATGGCTCGATTATAGCAGTATTGATACCAGGATAAAGTTAGAACTGTTTGGCGCGCGTCCGCTGTCCCATTTTTCGTTCGGAGCGACGAAAATGGAGGCTCCGAACATGGATCTGAAAGACAAGACAATCCTCATCACCGGCTCGACCGACGGCGTCGGCCGCGTCGTCGCGCAAAGGCTCGGCGCCGCTGGCGCCCGTGTCCTGGTGCACGGACGCGACGCGGCGCGCGGCAAGGCCACCGTCACGGAGATCGAAGCCGCCGGCGGCAAAGCCGATTTTCTGGCCGCCGACCTCGCCTCGCTGGCGGAGGTGCGCCGCCTCGCCGAGACCGTGCGCGCCAGGACGGACCGGCTCGACATCCTCATCAACAATGCCGGCATCGGCACGGCAGGCACCAAGAGACAGGTCAGCGCCGACGGTTACGAACTGCGCTTCGCGGTCAATTACCTCGCCGGTTTTCTGCTGACGTCGGAGCTTCTGCCGTTGCTGAAGTCCAGCGCTCCGGCGCGCATCGTCAATGTCGCATCGGCCGGCCAGCAGGCGATCGACTTCAGCGACGTCATGCTGACCCGTTCCTATGACGGCGTGCGCGCCTACTGCCAAAGCAAGCTGGCGCAGATCCTGTTCGCCGTTGATCTGGCTGAACAGCTGAAAGGCAGCGGCGTCACCGTCAACGCCTTGCATCCGGCGAGCTACATGAACACGACCATGGTCCGGCAGGCAGGTGTGACGCCTTGGAGTTCGGTCGAGACCGGCGCCGACGCCATCCTCAACCTCGCCACCTCGCCTGATCTTGAAGGACGCAGCGGCCTCTATTTCGACGGCCTGCGTGAATCCCGCGCCGACGCTCAAGCCTACGACGCCAACGCAAGACAGCAATTGCGAGCCTTGAGCCTCGATCTCGTCGGCAACGCAATATCGAACCCGTCAACATCGAAGGAAGAACATTCATGACTGACAAGATCGAACACACAGTCGTCATCGGCGGCTCGTCCGGCATCGGCCTGGCGACAGCGCGCAAGCTGCTTGGCCCAGGCATGAAGGTGACCATCACCGGGCGAAACCAGGACAAGCTCACCAGCGCCTGGAAGAGCCTTGGCGGCGCCGCCGAAAAGGCTGCGTTCGATGCCGGCAAGCCGGACGAGGTCCGCCGGTTCTTCGAGCGCCTCGGCCCATTCGATCACCTGGTTCTGGCGGCGAGCGGCGGCAAGGGCCTTGGCCCGTTCGAGACTCTCGACCTTGCCGACATCGGCAGCGGCGTCGACGAGAAGGTGCGGCCGCAACTGTCCTGCCTGCAGGCCGCCTTGCCGACGTTCAACAAATGCGGCTCGGCCACCTTCATCTCCGCGGTCTCGGCTCAGCTTGCGATGCCGGGCGTCACCGGCATCGCCGCCATCAACGGCATGCTGTTGACCGTGGCGCCGATCCTGGCTGTCGAACTGAAGCCGTTGCGCGTCAACGTCGTCGCGCCTGGTGTCATCGACACGCCCTGGTGGGATTTTTTGCCGGACGAGCAAAGGCAGGCTGTCTTCGCGGAATATGCCGGCAAGACGCCGGTCGGCCGCATCGGCCGCGCCGAGGACGTCGCCTCGGCAATAGCCTTTCTCGTCTCCAACGGCTTCATGACCGGCCAGGTCCTGACCTGCGACGGCGGCCTGCGGTTTGCGGCGTAGCCTTCAGAGCGACTGGGCGATCAGCGTCAGAAAGCCACCGCTCAGTGCTACATTGCCAACAAAACCATTGATACGCGACGCACGCTCCTGTCCCTGATGGTCCCAGAAATTGTGAAACATCGGCGTGGCGACGATCAGGAACAGCACCAGCACTGCCGCAGCGATCGCGGTCCACAGGCCTGCGATCACCAGCATACCGGCAATGATCTGGACCACGATGCCGGCCCACAATGCCAGCCGCGCCTGCGGCACACCGCGCGCGGCTATCAGCCCAGTCAGGAAGGCCGCGTTCTGGATATTGCGCAGGCCGGCGAAGACAAAACCGCCACCGAGCAACAGGCGGCCGAGAAACGACAAGGCAGTGGGCAAATCCGCAGGCATCAAACGCTCTCCCTTTGAAAATAATGGGAGCGCCGCCTCCCTCGGCGGCGCTCCCATCGCGACCGATCAATCAGGCGGCCTTGGCCGTCGACATCGGATGAATGGCCTGGAAGGGGATGCAAAGCCGGTTCCAAGTGTTGATCATGCCGAGCGCCACGGACAGCTTGACCAATTCCTCCTCCGAGAAATGCTCGAGCGTGCGGGCATAGAGTTCGTCCGAGACACCGTTGTCGGCGATCTTGGTCACCGCTTCGGTCCAGGCCAGGGCGGCGCGCTCGCGCTCGGAAAACAGAGGCGATTCCTTCCAGGCCGACACCAGATAGAGACGCTGCTCGGTCTCGCCGTCGCGCCTCGCCTCGCGGCTGTGCATTTCGACGCAGAAGGAGCAGCCGTTGATCTGCGAGGCCCTGAGCTTGATCAGGTGCAGCAGGCTTACCTCGAGCCCGCATTCGTCGACTGCCTTGTTGAGCGCCGACACCGCTTTCATGATCTCGGGTGCCTTGGCGAAGAACTGGAGCCTCTGTTTCATCGTTTTTCCTTTCACGCTTGCTTGGTTGAACTGGATTTCTGCCGCCGCTGGTGGCGCTCGGTGAAAGCGCAGCTTGCCGCGACGGACCGCGGATCGGCGCCTTTCACGAAGTCCGCCACGATATCGGACAGCCTGACCTCGGCCAGCGCCGCGCGATAAGCGCGCTCCGCCTTCAGCATCGCCGCATTGATGCCGCACGGCCTGACATAGGCCGACGCAGCGAGTTTCGTCGGGCCGCGCTGGCGGATCTCGCCACAGCGGAAAGCCGGCTCGCGCCCTTCGACCGCGAGCACGATGTCCAGCAGCGTGATGCGTTCGGCCGGCTTCGCCAGCCGGTAACCGCCCGCCGGCCCAGGCACCGATTCCAGGATGCGTGCCACCGTCAGCATGTTGAGATGCTTCAGGAGATAGCTCGGCGACAGGCCGAACGCCTCCGCCAGCGCAGCGCCCGGCATGGTGCTGTCGCCATCGACGCTTGCCAGCGTGGCCGCGCAATGGATGGCCGCTTCGACGCCATCGCCCAGTTTCATGGTACCGGTTCCTAATTCATGGATGTTATGTATCCTGGATAATTCTTATCTGCAATAGGCAAAAAAGAACGACGCCCGAAGGCGCCGCTTTTTTCGTCGATAGGCGCGCCCCTATTCCGCCGCCACCTTGGCCATCGGGTTGTTCGGGTGCGTCGTCCAATTGGCGTAGATCGGCGACACCGGCTTGCCGGTGCGCTGGTCCATGACGCCGGCCGCCAGCGGCTCCATGGTGATGCAGTTCTCGACCGGGCAGACGTTGACGCACAGATTGCAGCCAACGCATTCGGCCTCGATCACCTCGAAGTGCCTGACGCCGTCGACCATGCTGGTGATCGCCTGGTGCGAGGTGTCCTCGCAGGCGATGTGGCAGCGGCCGCACTTGATGCAGGCGTCCTGGTCGATATGCGCCTTGGCGATATAGTTGAGGTTGAGATATTGCCAGTCGGTGACGTTGGGCGTGGCACGGCCGACGATGTCGTCGAGCGAGGCATGGCCCTTCTCGTCCATCCAGTTTTCCAGGCCGGCGATCATCTCCTGCACGATCTTGAAGCCATAGGTCATCGCCGCCGTGCACACCTGCACGTTGCCGGCGCCGAGCGCCATGAATTCGGCCGCATCCCGCCAGGTGGTGATACCGCCAATACCGGAAATCGGCAGCCCCCGCGTTTCGGGATCACGGGCAATCTCGGCCACCATGTTCATGGCGATCGGCTTCACCGCTGGGCCGCAATAGCCGCCATGCGAACCCTTGCCGTCGATGGTCGGCATCGGCGCGAAACTGTCCAGATCGACGCCGGTGATCGAGTTGATTGTGTTGATCAGCGACACCGCGTCGGTGCCGCCGGCATGCGCTGCCCGCGCCGGCTTGCGCACATCGGTGATGTTCGGCGTCAGCTTGGTGATGACAGGCATGCGGGTGTTCTGCTTGCACCAGCGCACCACCATTTCGATATATTCCGGCACCTGGCCGACAGCGGCACCCATGCCGCGCTCCGACATGCCGTGCGGGCAGCCGAAATTGAGCTCGATGCCGTCGGCCTCCGTCTCCTCGACCACCGGCAGGATCGCTTTCCAGGCCTCCTCGACGCAGGGCACCATCAGCGAGACGACGATGGCGCGGTCGGGCCAGTCCTTCTTGACCTGCTTGATCTCGCGCAGATTGACCTGCAGGTCGCGGTCGGTGATCAGCTCGATGTTGTTGAGGCCGAGCAGGCGGCGGTCGGCGCCCCAGATCGCGCCATAGCGCGGGCCGTTGACGTTGACCACCGGAGGGCCTTCCTCGCCCAGCGTCTTCCACACCACGCCGCCCCAGCCGGCCCTGAAGGCGCGCACGACGTTGTAGGCCTTGTCGGTCGGCGGCGCCGAGGCCAGCCAGAACGGATTTGGCGATTTGATGCCGACGAAATTGTTTCTGATATCTGCCATGCTCATGCCCTCCCGTTCGAGGTCAGCGCCCGATTGATGCTCTCCGCCGCGTCGCGGCCTTGCGCAACGGCCGAAACCGTCAAGTCGTCGCCGCCGAAGATGCAATCGCCGCCGGCCCAGACTTTCGCCAGCGAGGTGCGTCCTTCCCCGTCAACCTTGATGCGACCGCCTTCGAGGTCGATCGATGCCCCGCTGCCGTTGAGCGCGGCCGGGACAAAGCTCTGGCCGATCGCCTTGAACACCTGGTCGGCGACAAGCGTCAGCGTCTCGCCGGTGCCGGCGAGCTTGTCGCCGTCGAGTGCGGTGTATTCCAGTTCGATGGCCGACACCTTGCCGGCTTCGGCAATCACACGCTTCGGCTGAAGCCAATGGCGGATGGTCACGCCGTTTGCCGCGGCCAGATCCTGCTCGAACCCGGAGGCGTTCATGTGCTCCCGGCCGCGCCGGTAGCAGATCGTCACCTCCTCGGCACCAAGCAGCTTCGACTGCACGGCCGCGTCGATCGCCGTCATGCCGCCGCCGATAACGACGACGCGGCGGCCAACCGGCAAACTCGAAAGATCACTGGCCTGGCGCAGTTCGGCAATGAACTCCACCGCATTGGTAACGCCGGCTGCGTCCTCGCCATCGGCGCGTAGCGCGTTGACGCCGCCCAACCCCATACCGAGAAACACCGCATCATAGTTCCGGATCAGGTCCGACAGTTGAAAGTCGCGGCCAAGCGCCCTGCCGTCCTGGATGTCGATGCCGCCAATCGAGGTGACATAATCGACCTCGGCCTGGGCGAAATTGTCGACGCTCTTGTAGGCGGCGATGCCGTATTCGTTGAGACCGCCGGCCTTCGGACGCGCTTCCAGGATGGTGACGTCATGGCCGTGGCGGGCGAGCCGGTGCGCGGCGGCAAGGCCGGCCGGTCCGGCGCCAACCACGGCGACGGTTTTGCCGGTCGGCGTGGCGCGGGGATAAAATTGCTTGTTCTCGGCCATGGCGGCGTCGGTGGCGTAGCGCTGCAGGCGGCCGATCTGCACCGGCTTGCCCTCAGCCACCTCGCGCACGCACACCTCCTCGCACAGGGTCTCGGTCGGGCAGACGCGGGCGCACATGCCGCCAAGGATGTTCTGGTCGAAGATGGTCTTGGCCGAGCCGATCGGATTGCCGGTCGATATCTGGCGGATGAATAGCGGGATATCGATCGAGGTCGGGCATGCGTTCATGCACGGCGCGTCGTAGCAGAAATAGCAGCGGTCGGACTCGACCAGCGCCTCGTGATGATCGAGCGGCGGGTGCAGGTCGGAAAAATTGTCCGCATACTGGTCTGCCGGGAGCCGGCCGCCGGCAATGCCTTCCCTATACTGGCTTTCTGGCATCGTCAGTTCCCCATGTTTTCATTTTGGGGAAGGCTAGCACATCTTGTTTTTTTATCAATTGGTCAATTTTCCGGGTAGCTTTGAAAACCCTTGATAAAAATATGATCTTTTCGCTCAACTTAACGACAGACAACGGATTGACCATAGCGCGGCCACGTCCTGTTCTCGTCACACTCCGCGCCGATTGTCGGATTGCTGTCTCGAAGATCGTCCTAGGATGGATCGAACAACGATCGATGCATGAACCGGTGAGGAGACCGTCAATGCCAAAATCCCCAATGCCTTTCTTCTGGTACGAGTTGATGACATCAGACCTCGACGCCGCCGAGGCATTCTACACCAAAGTAGTCGGCTGGACGGCGCAGCCTTTCGACAAGGCTCCCGGCATGCCGCGCTATATCGTCATGAATGTCGGCGAGCGTGGCGTCGGCGGCCTGATGACGATGCCCGAGGACGCCGCCAAGATGGGCATGTCGCCCGCATGGCTCGGCTATATCCATACCAGGGATATCGATGCCGCGACGAAATCGCTGAAGCAGGCCGGCGGGGCCGTGCATCGGGAGCCCGACGACATTCCGGGCGTCGGCCGCTTCGCCGTCGTCGCCGATCCGCAAGGCGCGACCTTCATGTTCCTGCAGCCGAACGGGCCCGACCAGCCGGCCGTGCCGGCCAGCACGCCGGGCCATATCGGCTGGCACGAGCTCTACACAACCGACTGGAAGGCGGCGTTCGATTTCTATTCCAGCCAGTTCGGATGGACCAATGCCGGCGATTTCGACATGGGGCCGATGGGAACCTATCAAACCTTCGCGGCCGGCCCCGAATCCGGCGGCGGCATCATGAACAAACCCGAACAGGTTCCAGTACCGGTCTGGCAGTTTTATTTCAACGTGACCGCCATCGACGCGGCGGCCGAACGCGTAACTGACAATGGCGGCAAGATCCTGATGGGGCCGATGGAGGTCCCCGGCGGCAGCTGGATCGTGCAATGCCAAGATCCGCAAGGCGCCCACTTCGCCTTGATGGCGCCCAAACGGTAAGAGGTTCAACGTCGCACAGGAGGACGGCCTTTGATCGTAAGATTGGGGGCCGTGTCCTTGCTTGGCCGGGCTATTCCGGCGCCAGCACCGCGACTTTCAGGCCCGCCTTTTTCGCACCGCTGAACTGGACGGTGGCCGGGCCGGGCGCAAGCTTGAACCGAACGCTCTTGCGAATGTCCGGACAGGTCTTGACGCCGCTGTAGCCGGCCGATTTCACGGTGTGGCCGTCCTGAATGACATCGACCCAGGCTTCGCCGGACAGGCTTATCTGGATGCCCCCTTCCGGCGGTACAACCATGCTGGCGATGCCGCCGAACGTACCAGGCGCCGGGGCACGTTCGGGCGGCAGGGCGAATTCCGCCGTCTCGGCCGGCACCAGGACCAGATCGGCGGCTGCGCCGACCGCCAGCGCCGCGCCCGACGTAGCAGAAGGAGGCGCGGCGAACAGCGCCTGCTCGCGCGTTACCGGCCATTTGAAGGCCTCGCAGCCTGCGTCCTCGGCAATCGCGAAGCCGGTGCCTGCAAGGACTGCGAAAAAACTGATCACGACTCTTTTCATGGCAAGAGGCCCCCAAAACGATTTCGATTATCTACAATCGATACAACCATAGAGATAACAATGCAACCTTAGAGAGAAAATATCGATGTGTTGCGGAACGTCTCCCATCACCGATTTTTGATGTCAGCTAGCGGGAAGTGAGTGGTCCATCTCGGGACGATAATCTAGGCCGGGCCGGGAGGTGAAAACGGAGTTTCGGATGGAGCTTTTGAAAGGCCTTGCCAAGTATCAGCCGCAGGCGCTCGGCGTGCTGCGCATCGTGACCGCGCTGCAGTTCATCGAACACGGCACCCAGAAACTGTTCAATTTCCCTGTCGGCGAGCATGCCGGCGCGCTGTCCGGACTGTCGCTGACCGCCGGCATTCTCGAATTCGCCGGCGGTATCCTGTTGGCACTTGGCCTTCTGACCCAGCCGGTGGCGTTCCTGCTGGCTGGCGAAATGGCGACCGCCTATTTCATGGCGCACATGCCGCGCGACTTCTTCCCGGTCAACAATGGCGGCGATTCGGCGATCTCGTTCTGCTTCATCTTCCTCTATTTGTTCTTCGCTGGTCCTGGTGCTTTCGCGCTGGACAACCGCGGCAACGGATGATGCCCCGCCGGGCTGAGTTTCACCCTCTCATGCGCTCGAAATTCGCGTCGAACAGCGGTACCGCCTGCATGCGCGCCGCGTGGCGCTTGCCGAGCAACTCGATCTCGAAGCCGTCGGTCTCGTCGGCGATCTCCTTCGGCACATAGCCGACGGCGAGGGACTTTTTCGAATGATGCGCATATCCGCCCGAGGTGACCCAGCCGCGCACGGCGCCGCCGAACCAGATCGGCTCGTCGCCGATGACATCGGCATCGTCGGCATCGACGATGAAGGTGCGCAGGCGCAATTTGCCGCCCTGCTTACGCTCGGCGAGGGCGCCGGCCTTGCCGATGAAATCCACCTCCTTGCCATAGGCGACGAAGCGGTCGAGCCCGGCTTCGAGCGGTCCGTAGATCGGTCGATATTCGCGCCCCCATGAGCCATAATTCTTCTCTAGCCGCAGCGCATTGAGCGCGCGCGACCCGAACAGGCCAATGCCGAACTCCTCGCCCGCCGCCATCAGCACCTGGAACGCCGCGCGCTGATATTCCGGCGCCACCCAGATTTCATAGCCGAGATCGCCAGTGTAGCTGACGCGGCCAACCAGGCACGGTGCCATGCCAATATCCATCTTGCCAATGGCCATGAAGGGAAAGGAGGCGTTCGAGACATCCGTCCGCGTGACCTTGGCCAGCACGTCCCGCGCCTTCGGTCCGGCGATCGACAGGCCGGTGAGCTTCGATCCCAGCGCCTCGATGTGAACCGAGCCATCCCCAGGCAGATGCTTTTCGAACCAGCGCATATGGTATTGCTCGGCAATGCCGGAACCGGCGATGAACCAGCCTTCGCCGCCGAGCCAGCCTTCGCCGAGATTGGCCAGCGTGAAATCGCCGATGAGCTTGCCGTCCTCCTTTAGCATGGGCGCCAGCGTCATGCGGCCGGGCTTCGGTAATTTGCACGCAAGGATGCGGTCGAGCCAGCCTGCTGCCCCCTCGCCCGTCACCCTGTATTTGGCGAAGCTCGAAATCTCGGCCAGGCCGACACAGGCCCGCACGGTTTCCACTTCCTTCGCAACATGTTTGAAGTCGCTGGAGCGCCGCCACGAGAACTCGTCCTCGACCCCTTCGGGCGCGTACCAAAGCGGCACCTCCAGCCCAAAGGCAACACCCCATTGCGCCCCCTTGGCCGACAACAAATCGTAGACCGGCGTCGTCTTCAGCGGCCGCCCGGCGGGCAGTTCCTCATTGGGGAAGCGGATCGAAAACCGCCTGGAATAGTTCTCGCGCACCTTGGCATTGGTGTAGGCCATCGTCGCCCAGTCGCCATAGCGCGAAACGTCCATGGCCCAGATGTCGGCGCCGGGATCGCCCTCGATCATCCAGTTGGACAGCGCCAGCCCGACGCCGCCGCCCTGGCTGAAACCGGCCATGACGCCGCAGGCCACCCAGAAGCCCGGCAGTCCGCGTACCGGTCCGACCAGCGGGTTGCCGTCGGGCGCGAAGGTGAAGGGTCCGTTGATGATCTGCTTGATGCCGGTGTTCTGAAAGGCCGGGAAATGCCGGAAGCCGACCTCAAGCGACGGCGCGATGCGGTCGATGTCGGGCTCCAGCAATTCATGGCCGAAATTCCATGGCGTCTGGTATTCGGACCAGGGCTTGTTGGCCTTTTCATAGGTCCCCATCAGCATGCCCCCGCGCTCCTGGCGCAGATAGAGCTCGCCGTCGAAATCGACCGCATGGATGATCTCGGTGCCGGTTTTCTGGTTCCAGGCGGCGACCTCCGGCATGTCCTCGGTGATCAGGTACATGTGCTCCATCGCCAGCACCGGCAGCTCCAGCCCGACCATGCGGCCGACCTCGCGCGCCCACAGCCCGCCGGCGTTGACGACGTGCTCGGCTATCACCTCGCCCTTGTTGGTGATGACGCGCCACAATCCGTCGGGCCGCCGAACGACGTCCTCGACCTTGGTGAAACGCTCGACCTCCGCGCCGAGTTTTCGCGCCGCCTTGGCATAGGCGTGGGTGACGCCGGAGGGATCGAGATGGCCGTCCTCCTTGTTGCGCACCGCACCGACGAACTGTGTGGGATCGAGCAGCGGCATCAGTTCGGCCGCCTCTTTCGGCGAGATTTCTTCCAGGTCGATGCCGAGATAACGGCCCTTGGCGACGACGCCGCGCAGCCAGTCGAGCCGCGCCTCGGTTGCGGCGAGCAGCACGCCGCCGGTCAGATGCACCCCGGTTGCCTGGCCGGAAAGCTCCTCGATCTCCTTGTAGAGCGAGATCGTGTATTTCTGCAGCTTGGCGACGTTGGGATCGCCATTGATGGTGTGCATGCCGCCGGCCGCGTGCCAGGTCGAACCGGAAGTCAGTTCGTCACGCTCCAGCAGCACCACGTCGGTCCAGCCATGGCGGGCGAGATGGAACAACACCGAGCACCCGACGACGCCACCGCCAATGACCACGACCTTTGCATGTGATTTCATAGGTTGTTCTCTGATATCAGTGAGTTGAGTGGGTGGGATGATTCAAAACGGGAAGTTCGTGGCGTATCACGGCTCGTTCGCCCCAATCGCTTCCTTGCGCTTGGCCACATAGGCCTCCAGCGCTTCGCGCACGGCGACATCCATCACCGGTTCGACATAGTCTTCCAGCGCCTTCTTCCATAGCCGCGTCGCGCGCGCGGTGGCATCGAGGCCACCGGCCTCCTGCCAGGCTTCATAATTCTGCCAGTTGGACAGCATCGGCTGGTAAAAGGCGGTGGCGTAGCGCTCCAGCGTATGCGGCTCGCCGAAGAAATGGCCGCCGGTCGGCACCGCGCCCAGCGCCTCGACCGCAAGCTCGGCCTCGTTGACCTCGATCGGGCGCAAGAATTCCATCATGTGCTGGATCATCTCGACATCGATGATGAGCTTCTCGAACGAGGCCGTCAGCCCGCCTTCCTGCCAGCCGGCGGCGTGGTAGACGAGGTTGCCATGGCCGAGCACCGCGCCCCACAGCGCCATCAGCGTCTCATAGGCGCCTTGCGCATCGGCGGCGTTGGACGCGGAACCCGGCGTCGTGCGGTAGGGCAGCCCATAGCGCCGCGCCAGTTGTCCCGATGCAATGTTGGCCTTGGTGTTCTCAGGCGTGCCGAAGGCAGGCGCGCCCGACTTCATGTCGACGTTGGAGGTGAAGGCGCCATACATCACCGGCGCACCGGGCCGCACAAGCTGCGTAAGCACGACGCCGAACAGCGCCTCGGCGTTCTGCTGCGCCAACGCGCCGGCGAGCGTCACCGGGCTCATCGCCCCCATCAGCGTGAATGGCGTCACTGCCACCGACTGGCCGAACTCGGCCATCGTCATCAACCCTTCGGCCATCATCTCGTCGAAGCGGCGCGGCGAGTTGACCGAGATGATGGTGGTGATGCCCGGATCGTCGCGCATCTGGTCCAGTGTCAGTCCGCGAGCGATCGCCATCATCTCGATGCCGTCGAGCGCCCTGCCCCGGCCGATCGCCGAGACATGAAAGCTCTTGTCGGTCAGCGTCAGATTGGTGAAGTAGGTATCGAGATGGCGGGAATTGGCCGGCAGCTCGACCGGCGCGCAGACCTGGTTGCCAAGCATATGGATGCAGTGGAAATGCTGTGCCAGCCGGGTCAGATCCGCATAGTCGCGCAAATTACCGGCGCGACGACCGCGCTCCATGTCGTGCACATTGGGCGGCCCGGCGACGAGCGTAAAGTTGATGGTGTTGCCGCCGAGATGGACCACGTTGGCCGGGTTGCGCGGCGTAAGCCGGTAGGCGGACCGCGTCGTCTTAAGCATCTCCTCGACCAGACCGCGATCGATGCGGACATTCGCGGTCGCGTGATCGACCCTGGCACCTGCCTTCTCCAACAGCGACAGCGCGCGCGGGCTCATCACCTCTATGCCGAAATTCTCCAAGATGTGCATCGAGGCCTGATGGATCGCCTCGATATGCTCGGGCGACAGCATAGCCATTGGCGAATAAGGGTTCGTCACACGCCTGGGGGGCAACTGTGGGATCGGCGCTGGCCCCCTGTTGCTGGTTCGCTCGGCGCCGCGCTTGCGTCTTGGTTCGTTCATGCCGGATATCAAAGCCCCGGCAAACCAGCCAAGCTGTCAGAAATACGCCGTTGGCGGGCGTGATTTTAGCCAAGGCGGCATTTTAGCAGTGCCTATTTATATAGAGCGACATGGTGCGTCGGATTATCGATATAGCGTCGTCTGGAGCGACCGCTTCGATGATGCATTAACGGATGCAGCAAGATTCCCTTTATGTTTTCGGCCTATTGCTCTCCCGATGCGTAGGTCGAGTTTTAGTAAAATTGTAGCGATAAGCGCGCTGCTGGCGCTTTCGGCCTGTGCCACAGCGCCCAGCCACATCAACAATGTCTGCGCCGTCTTCGACCAGAATGACGGCTGGTTCGACAATTGGCAGTCGGCCGCCGAGCGCGCGCAACAGAAATACGGCGTGCCCGTCCCAGTGCTGATGGCGACCGTGCGCAAGGAATCCGGTTTCAAGAGCAACGCCCGGCCGCCACGCACCAAGCTTCTTGGCTTCATTCCTTGGAAACACGTCTCGTCGGCGACGGGCTTCTCGCAGGCGCTGGACGGCACATGGTCGCAATATCAGAGCGAGACCGGCAACTGGGCGGCGCGGCGAACCAGATTCGCCGATGCCGTCGACTTCGTCGGCTGGTATCATTCCAAGACATCGGACACGTTCGGTGTCGCCCGCAACGACACCTACAATCTGTATCTCGCCTATTATCTCGGCTGGACCGCCTATGGCCGCGGCAATCGCGGCGATGCCGGCGTCCAGGGTTACGCGCGGGCAACCGGTAAGATGGCCCGCGACTATGCGCAGCAGTTGAGCCAGTGCGGCAACTAAAGGGTTGCCGCCACGGAGGCGGCTTCCTGATCAGCGTGGCTTGTTGCCGAACACCTTGATGTATTCCGCCTCGCCGCCCTTGGCGAGCGCCTTGGCCTGTTTGACCCAGTCCTCGCGCTCGATGCGGCCACGGAACCTGAGATGGTCGTCGACCCATTCGCGCTCCGCCTTCTTCCATGCCGCGACTTGGGCGTAGGTGAAGATGCCGAGGCCGTTGAGGATGGCTTCCGTCTTCGGGCCGACGCCGGCAATCAGCGTCAAATCATCGGGCACGGCAGGCCTGGCGATACCGGCCGGTCGGTTCCGATCGGCGATGCCTGCGCCGGTCAACGGGGCTGGCTTGGACTGCCTCGCCGCACGTCCGGCAAGCGGCGCAACGCGTGCGTTCTCAGCCTGACGGCCATCGCCGAGCGTCCTTGGCGTGAACGGCGCGGAGGTGGCGTTGGCATCGGTCGCGGGTGCGCCGGTTTCCGAAATTTCGTCGCGAACCTCGTGGCGGCGGGTACGCGAGACCGCCTCCGTCTCCTCGGCCGCCTGCCCCACCGCGTCGGCTTCGGCGCTGGCTGTTTTGCCACGCGGCCGTCTGGGCGGCGTGCCGGCAAAGCCCGGACCGGTGCCATGCGGCGCATCGTCCGGCACGCCTTCGTTTGCGGCGTGCTGCTTGTCGAACTTGATCACCGGCTCCATCGTCGCCAGCACCTCGTCGGAGAGCCAGCACAGGCTCATGTGGCCGTCACCCAAATTCTTGACCGGCGGGACCTTGGTCTCGCACAGATTGTCCGGCACCAGTTTCTTGTAGCCGCAGCGTGTCTGGAACGGGCAGCCGGTCGGCGGGTTCATCGCCGAGGGAATGTCGCCCTCCAGCACGATGTGCTTCTTCACCACGCTGGTGTCGGCAATCGGGATCGCCGACAGAAGCGCCTCGGTATAGGGGTGATAGGGCGGCGCGAATATCTGGTCGGTCGTGCCCTGTTCGACGATATAGCCGAGATACATGACGACGACGCGGTCGGCGATGTAGCGCACGACCGACAGGTCGTGGCTGATGAACAGCATCGTCGTCTTGTTCTTGCGCTGGATGTCCATCAGCAGTTCAGTCACCGCCGCCTGCACCGACACGTCGAGTGCCGAGACCGGCTCGTCGGCCACCACAACCTTGGCGTCGCCGGCGAAGGCACGGGCGACGCCGATGCGCTGCTTCTGGCCGCCGGAAAGCTGGCGCGGTTTGCGCGTCTCGAAGGCCCGCGGCAATTTCACCAGATCGAGCAATTCCAGCATGCGCTTGCGCCGGTCGGCGACGGTCTTGCCGACATTGAATTTCTCCAGCGTGCGGATGATCTGCGAACCGACCGAATGGCTGGGATTGAGCGTGTCGAACGGGTTCTGGAAGACCATCTGGATCGACGACACCGTGTCGACGCTCCGGTTCTCGATACCGGTCGACTGGATCTCCTTGTTGCCCAGCGTCACCTTGCCGGAGCTTGCCGTTTCCAGCCCGAGCAACACCTTGGCCAGCGTCGACTTTCCGCAGCCGGATTCGCCGACAATGGCGACGGTCTCGGATTCGCGCGCCATGAACGAGATCGTCTCGTTGGCCTTGACGACGCGGCCTTCGCTAGAGCCGAACACCTCGCTGCCGCCCACCTTGTAGTATTTTCGCAGATCCTCGATCTTGAGCACCGGCGCGCCGGGCACGACGCGCTCATTGACCTTCTTGGCGCCGGGCGGCAGCGCCTCCCAGTCGATCTCGTTGAAGCGCACGCAGCGCGAGAAATGGCCCTCGTGCCCGGCGACCTCGATCATCGGGATTTCGGCGGCGTTGCAGACGCCCTCGACGAAATGGTGGCAGCGCGGGCCGAAATTGCAGCCCTTCGGCCGCTCGTGCGGCAGCGGCAATTGCCCGGGGATTGAGATCAGGGGCCGCGAATTCTTGTCGGCGCCGGGCAGCGGGATCGAGCGGAACAGCCCTTGCGTGTAGGGATGGCGCATCCGGTCGAACACGTCCTTGATCCTGCCGGTCTCCACTGCTTCGCCCGAGTACATCACCGTGATGCGGTCGCATGTTTCCAGGATCAGGCCGAGGTTGTGCGAGACGAAGATCATCGAGGTGCCGAACTTCTCGCCGAGCCCCTTGACCAGGTCGACGATGCCCGCCTCAACGGTCACGTCGAGCGCCGTGGTCGGCTCGTCGAGCAAAAGCAGCGCCGGCTTCGACAACAGCGCCATGGCAATGACGATGCGCTGCTGCTGGCCGCCCGAGAGCTGGTGCGGATAGGAGCGCATCATGCGCTCGGGGTCGGGCAGCTTGACCGAGCGCACCATTTCGAGCGCGCGTTTGTAGGCCTCGTCCTTCGACACCTTGTCGTGGATCAGCGGCACTTCCATCAACTGCTGGCCGACCTTCATCGCCGGATTGAGGCTGGCCATCGGCTCCTGGTAGATCATCGCGATCTTGTTGCCGCGGATGGCGCGCAGCTCCTCGTCGGAGAGCTCGCCCATGTCCTTGCCCTGGAACTTGATCTTGCCGCCGACGATCTTCCCGATATTGGAGAGGTCGCGCATGATGCCGAGCGACACTGTCGACTTGCCGCAGCCGGATTCGCCGACGATGCCCATCGCCTCGCCCGGCATGACCGTGCAGGAAAAGTCCATGACGGCCGGTATCTCGCCCTTGCGGGTGAAGAAGGAGATCGACAGGTTCTCGATCTCGATGATCGGTTCGGCGGGATTTCGAACTGCCTCGTTCATGGGTCGCTCCAATCCAATTTTACCAGATGAGGGCCGAAGCCCGTCAATCAGTCTTTCATCGATTGCTCACGCAGCGAGTCGGCGAGCAAATTGAGGCCCAGCACGAACGACATCAGCGCGATCGTCGGCGGCAGCGCCGGGTGGATAAAGGAGCGCAGCAGCCGGCTGGCATCCTTGATCGCAGTGCCCCAGTCCGGGCTTTCCGGTGCCAGGCCGAGGCCGAAATAACCGAGCGTCCCGAGCAGGATGGTGGTGTAGCCGATGCGCAGGCAGGCATCGACGATCAGCGGTCCGCGCGCATTGGGCAGGATTTCCCACAGCATGATGTACCAGGGCGATTCACCGCGCGTCTGCGCCGCCGCCACATAGTCGCGCGTCTTGATGTCCATCACCAGGCCGCGCACGATGCGGAACACGCCGGGGCTGGAGGCGAACACCACCGCCACGAAGATATTGAGCTGGTTGGGATCGATGTGGACGATCTTCAGTGGATCGGCGTCGAACACCAGGCCTGCATAGATCCAGCCGCCGACGATCAGGGTGATGCCGAGCAGGATATAGAGCCGGTCCGGCCGGTTCTTGTAGCGCGTCCAGAACAGCACGCTGAAGAAGATGATCGGAAACAGGAAGAACACCCCGGCCATGGCATAGGGGATCGGCGTGTCCATAATGCCTGGCGTCACCAGCAGATAGAACAGCAGGATGACCGGGAATGCCAGGACGAGGTTGGCCAGGAACGACAGCACGGTATCGATCTTGCCGCCATAGTAGCCGGCAGGCAGGCCGAGCGTGATGCCGACCATCAGCGCGAAACCGGTTGCCGCCGGCGCGATGATCAGCACGATCTGGCTGCCATAGACCATGCGCGAAAACACGTCGCGCGCCAGCTTGTCGCCGCCGAACAGATAGACAAGACCAGATTGCGGTTCG
Organism: Mesorhizobium sp. M0152; assembly: GCF_040322415.1. NCBI lineage: Bacteria > Pseudomonadati > Pseudomonadota > Alphaproteobacteria > Hyphomicrobiales > Phyllobacteriaceae > Mesorhizobium > Mesorhizobium sp. M0152. Next base: position 43,879 of record NZ_JAMYTH010000013.1, on the reverse strand, counting down.
ATTCCGCCCGGCAGCGCATCCTTCATCATCGGAATCTGCGCCAACGGATCGAAGGGCGAGATGGTCGAGGCGAAGATTGCCGTGAACAGCCAGAAAAGGCAGATGCCGACGCCGACTATGCCGACGCCGCTGTCGAATAACTGGCCGTAGAGAGCCAGCTTCTTCTTGTAGGCGAAGCTCGCCCCCATGACGATGACGAGCGCGATCCAGACCGGCCAGAAGCGCGACAGCACTCCGAGCACGACACTGACGGCGCTGATATATTCGACCTGCATCCGCCTGATCTCCTACTGGACTCTGATACGCGGATTGAGAAACGCGTAGCCGACATCGGAAATGAGCTGCGTGATCAAAACGATGAATACCGAGACCAGCGAGCAACCGAGAAGGAGGTCGATGTCGTTATTGCCGGCCGCCTCGACCAGCGTGTAGCCGAACCCCTGGTAGCGGAACATCACCTCGACGATGACGACGCCGGTGAGCAGCCACGGAAACTGCAGCATGATCACGGTGAAAGGCGCGATCAGCGCGTTGCGCAGCGCGTGCTTGACCACCACGCTTTTGAAGGAAAGCCCCTTCAGCCGCGCGGTGCGGATATATTGCTGCGTCATCACCTCGACCATCGAAGCGCGCGTCATGCGGGCGATGTAGCCGATGCCGTAGATTGCCAGCGTCATCACCGGCAAGGTGAAATTGTAGAAGGTGATGCCTTGGCTGGCCGAGGCGGCCGAACCGTTCAGCCAGCCGAGCCATGAGGCGAAGATGACGGTAAAGATAACGCCCGACACATATTCGGGCGTCGCCGTCGAGGCGATCGAAGCCACCGACAGCACGCGGTCGGTCCGCGACCCTTCGCGCATACCGGCCAGAATGCCGACTAGCAGCGAGATCGGCACCATCACCGCCAGAACCCAGAACATCAGGATGCCGGTGGCGCCGAGTGCCGGAAAGAGTTTTGAAGCGACCGTCGTCTTGAACTTGGTCGAGCAGCCGAAATCGCCTTCCAGAACACCGGCGAAGGCCGGCACCAAGGGATCGTTGCAGAAGGAGAAGCGTTGCGACGGCTTGCCAGTCGCCGGATCGGTCACCGGCTGCTTGGGCACGACGCCCAGCCATTGGCCATAGCGAACGAAGAAATTCTGTCGGTAGCCGTGGTTGACCAGCCAGCCTTCGAGTTGTTCGGCCGAGGTGTGCATCTCGGTCTGGCTGATCGCCAGCTTCTTCAGATTGGGTTCGAGGTTGATCAGGAAGAAGACGACCATCGTCAGGCACAGCATCGTCAATGCCATGGTGCCAAGGCGCCTGATAACGAAAGAAAGCATGGCGGTCCCCTGCCGATGGGTTGGGGTCTGAGCCGGCTATGAAAATCAACCCTGCCGTGACCGACGGAACTGGCTGTCAAACAGGCCCTGGGATGCAATCAACCCTGTTTTGTTGCATGACATTGCCCGGGAGTCCCGTACCTTTTTCTGAGGAGCGCGGAACCGCAGGGGGCGGATGATGCCAAAAGGAAAGGAAAGGGGCCGACGCCCCTTCCCCTTCTCGGTGTGATCAAGCCTGATCGAGCCAGACCTTGCCGTAGTCGCGCTCGAAGGTCGGATGCATTTTGTAGTTCTGCACCGCTTTGACCGAGTGGCTGTAGAGCTTGCGCCAGTACGGCTGGATTATGATGCCGGAATCCTGCAGGATCTGCTCGATGTCCTTCATCATTTCCTTGCGCTTGGCGGCGTCGGCAACGGCGAGCGCCGCATTGAGCTTGGCATCCCACTCAGGATTCGACCAGGCTGACTCGTTCCAGGCCTCGCCTGTGCGATAACCGATCGCAAGCACCTGGACTCCAAGCGGCCGCATGTTCCAGTTGGTCATGGACAGCGGATACTTCGTCCAGTCGTTCCAGAACGTCGAGCCCGGCAGCACGGTACGCTTCACCTTGAGGCCGGCGTCGCGCATCTGGGCAGCGATCGCATCGCCGGTATTCTTGTGCCAGTCTTCGTCGACGGTGATCAGTTCGTGCTCGAAGTCGGCCTGGCCGGCTTCCGCCATAAGCGCCTTTGCCTTGGCCGGATCGCGTGCGACCTTCGCAAGCTCATAATATTCCGGGTGAATCTGGCAGACATGGTGGTTTTCGGCAACGGTGCCGGCATTGCCGTATCCAAGCTGAAGAACGACATTGTTGTCGACCGCAAGCTGAAGTGCGTTGCGCACTTTCTGGTCGCCATAGGGCTTGTTGTTGACGTTGGTGCGGCAGACGATGGTGGAAGCGGTGACGATCTCCGACTTGACCAGGTCCATGCCGTCGAGGATCGACACGTAGTCGGCCGAGGTCTCGAAATTGGTGTGCACTTCGCCCGCTTCGAAAGCACTGACCATGGCTGCCGGATCGGTGCCGTAGTCGATGAATTCCAGGCCGTCGAGGAACACTTCGCCGTCCCACCACTTGTCGTCGGTGCGGCGCTTGTAGACCACTTTCTGGCCGACATCGTAGGAGACAAGCTCGAACGGGCCGGTGCCGATCGGACAGGCTTTGAAGTCGCCGCCCTTCTCGTCGAAGGTCTTGTGAACGATGAGGCCGGGATAGTCGCACATGTTGGGGATGAGCGCGATGTCAGGCTTGCTTAGCTTCAGCACGACAGTGTGATCGTCCGGCTTGGTCACGGCGCTCTCGTCGAGCTTGTCGTCCTTGACCAGCGAGCCGAGACGGCCGGGCATCGAATTGCCCTCGGCCTTCTTGTCGGCCCAACGCTTCAGATTGAAGACGACGTCGTCCGCGGTGAAGGGGTCGCCGTTCGACCAGGTGACGCCCTTGCGGACATGCAGCGTGTACTGCGTGGCATCATCGTTCACATCCCAGCTCTCCAGCAGATAGGGGCGGAACGTGTATTCGGATGTGTACTTGACCAGCGGCTCAAGTGCCTGGCGCTCGGCATTGGCGATTTCCGACCAGTCGGACTTGCGTGGGTCCTTCGGATCCTTGATCCACTGCGCGATCTTCAGTGTGCCGCCCTTCTTGCCTTTTACCTCTTCGGCCTTCGCCGGCGTGGGGTCGGCGAGGCCAAGCAAGCCGTAAGCCATTGCCGTCGATGCGCCGAAGACGCTGGCCATGGCCAGGAATTCGCGGCGATCCACCTTGCCTGCCTTGGCGTCTTCGGCCATGGCCAGGATGTGATCCGGAACGCGATCGCCATTACTCTTGTAGATTGTCATGACTTACTCCCATTGTTGGCTTTCCGCCGATTAACATTCCGCATCCAGGCCATGATGTCAAAGACGGCATGGATTGGGAACATGTTGGCGAATGTGCAACTTTGAAAGGGGAGCAGTTCGCGTGATAGCGACAGTCTTGGCGCAAAATTGCTAGTGCGCCCAGATTTCGCCAAAATCTCTCCGGGCGATTAAACTGAGACATTTGGGCCGGTTACGACAGCGCCAGTCCGGGCCATGGTGAGGGCCAGACCCTCAATATTCCTTCTCGTAGAAGACGCCGCCCTTGGCTTCACCGGCATCGGTTGCCTCGCCGCGCAATTTGACGCCACGCCCGACATTGAGGTCGATGGTCGCCTTGCCCGAGCCTGGCTTATCGCCTTTCTGGATGGTCACATAGGTACGGTCGTTCAGATATTTGCCAGCCGAAACCGCGGTGCCGCCCTGTTCGTCGGTGATCACGTCGAGATCGTCGACGCCAACCGCGTTGCGCAGGTTCTCGAGCAGCGACGTCGAGCCGCCGACGCCAGCCAATTGCCCGGCCGCTTCGGCAAGCTGCGCGATCTGCAGCGGCGACAGGTTCGACATCGACCGCCCAAAGATCAATTGCGCCAGCACTTCGTCCTCGGGCAGCGCCGGCACCGAGGAGAATGTGAATTTCGGGTTGGTCGCCTCGCCCGAAACCACGATGGTGACGGTGGCGCTGGGCGTGGTCGTTGTCGCCGTCAGGTTGAGATAGGGCACCAGCGAGCCGGAAAAGCCGACCGAGCCGTCAGTGAAGGTCAGCCGCTTGCCGAGAATCGACAGCCGGCCGCGCTGCAGTGTGAAGGTGCCGACGGCTTGCGGCGCCGAAGCCGGGCCGGTCAGCTTGAGCGAGCCGCCGAACTCGGCATCGACGCCCCTGCCCTGGATGAAGATCTGATTCGGCGCGTTGAGAGTGACGTCCAGCGCCAGACCGCCGCCGCCGCTGCTGCCGCTGGTCGTCGCCGGACGCAGCGCCTTGTCCTGCGCCCGCACCGCGCTCGGCGCGTTCTTATGTTTGACGTCCAGCGCCGAGAGCGAGCCCGGCAGCTTCTCGGGAACGGTAATCACGGTCTTGGCGAGGTTGACGGTGCCGGCAATCACCGGCGCCGATGTCAGCGGCCCCTTGATGGTCATGTCGCCGCCGAGATTGGCTGTCACCACGCGCCCGTCCGTATAGCGGCCGTCGGTGAGCTTGATCGACAGGTCGGCCGGAAAACCTTGCCCCGGATTGATGCCGACCGTGCCGCGGGCCGAAAGGCTGCCGCGTGTCGAAAGTGTTCCCGTCAGCCGGTTGATCCTGGCCACGCCGCCGCCGATCGAGATGTCTGCGGCGATGTCGTTGACCGCGAGACCCGAGCGCGCATCGACAAGGCGCGCGCCGGAAGTCCTGACGCTGCCGCCGATGACGGGCGACGTCGCTGGGCCGCGCACCTGCACGTTGACATTGGCCGTACCCGCCAGCGACAGGCCCTGTGCCGCCAGCTTCTGGCTAAGGATGCCGAACGGCACGGCGCCATTGAAGTCGAGCGCCAGTGCCGGCGTTCCCGCCGTCGTCACCGTGCCGCCGCCCTTGAGGCCGAGGCCAGCCCCATCGCTGATATTGGCGTTGAAGGTCAGCTTGTTGGCGGCAAAGGTGCCGGACGAGGAAATACTCACGGCGCCGATGCCCGCGCCGCGGGTCTGCGACGTCTGCACGCCGGCCGCGTCGACGGTGAAGGCAACCGCGGGGCTCGCCGGCGCGCCCGTCACCTTCACCGTGCCGGAAATCGAGCCGGCGGCATCGAGGCCCGGCGAGAAGCCGTTGGCCAGCGACATCGGCACGCGCGCCAGCGTCGCATTGATATCGAGCGCCTGCCCCACCTTGCCGGTCACCGTCGCGGTGCCGCCGCCAAGGTTGAGCACCAGCCGGTCCAGCGTCGTGGTGCCGTTGACGATGCTGACAGTGGAGGCCTGGGCGATGGCCGCCTTGATGCCCTGGACAGTGGCCTCGCCGGAGGCGAGCTCGATGGTGGTGGTGCCGCCGCCAACCTTGACCCGACCCGCGGCCTTCGCCGGAATGCCTTTGACGGTGGCGCCGCCGGAAAAGCCCGTCCAGTCGCCGTCGCGCTTCAAGTCGACATCGATGCCGTGGATCACGGTGCCGCCGGAGATGACGGTGTCGGCGTGGATCTTTCCGGAGATCACCGGCGCTGCCAGGTAATTGGCGATCAGCGCATCGACCGAGACGGCTTTTGCCTGGACGTCGCCGCGCGCGATCGAAGCGGTCGCCGCCTTGATCGCGACTTGCGGCGCGGTGCCGTTCTTCGAGAAAGCAATCGTGCCGCGTACGTCGCCTTCGGCCTTTTCCAGCGCCAGTGCGGCGAGCGGCCCGATATCCGGCAGGTCGAGCGATACGGTGCCCACCGGCACGAACTTCTCGTCCAGCGCCAGATCGCCCGAAATCCTGTTCCTGCCGAGCGACAGCAAGAGGCTGTTGATGACGCGCTTGCCGTCCGCCGTGGCCAGCACGGCGCTGCCTTGCAGCGCCTGGCCGGCGACGTTGCCGGTCAGCTGCACATTCGCAGCCGGATTGGCCGCATCGGCCTTGCCGGTTGCGGTCAGCTTCAGCCCGGTGATCTGGCGCGATGCCATCGAAAGCTGATCGCTGTTCACCGTCAGCGATAGATCTGGCGCGGCCATCGGCCCCTGTGCGTTCAAGGCAAATGAGATGGCGCCCTTGGCGTCCTTCGACAGCAGCGAGATGTCGCCCAGCGCGCCGCTGATATCGGCGGCTACCCTGTTATCGGCCAGGCTTGCCTGCCCCTGCGCGCTCAGCGCGCCCGACGTCAGTTTCAATCGGTCGACATTGACATTGCCGGCCGCATCCCGCTTCAGCGCCGCGCTGAGTGCGGTGCGTTCGGCAAGCACGCCGCGCACCGCGGCCGGCAGCGCCGCCGAAGCGGCGTCGGCCCTGAGATTGAGGTCGATGGCGCCGTCCGCGAACGAAATCCGGCCGTTGAAGCCGCTGTTCAGCGCATCGCTCGTCACCGAGCCGCTGTCGATGGCGACGGCGTCGGTTGCGAGGCTGCCAGAGACCTTCGCTGTAACCTTTCCGGCGATCAATGGCGCGATGGCCGGATTGTCGAGCCCGATCTTTTCGGCCGAGACCGAGCCTGAAATCGGCCCAGTCCGGGCTTTCAGATCGAAGGCATCGGAATGCAGTGCGGCCACTATGCCGTCGACCCTGGCCAGCTTGGTGGCGACCGAAGGCAGCGTCGCCGAAATGTCGAGCCGGGGTTGCGTGCCCTGCCCCGCTGCCTTCACCGACAGCGCCCGCAGCTCGAGCTTGATCGGGCTTTCCGCGCTGCCCAGCGTCAGCGGCAAACTCGGACCGGAGGATGCGAGATCAAGCGCGAAATCACTGGCGCCGTTCGGGTTGATAGTGCCGGCGGCCTTGCCGGAAATCTTGTCGCCGGAGAGCGTCGCATGGTCGAGGACAACGCCGCCGGCCATGGTGTAGGCCCCAGCCGCGTCGGCGGCCAGCGGCCCAAGCCCGGCCTGGCGGGTCTGGCTGGTCTCGACGCCGGCCAGTTTCGCGTCGAACCGAACGTCGGGCGCCGATGCCGGCCCGGTTACCCGCGCCGTGCCGTCAAGCGTGCCCACGGCATCGAGACCTGGCGAAAATCCATTGGCGAGCGCCACCGGCAGCGCGGCGAACTGCGCCGCGAGGTCGAGCGCCTGACCGGCGGTGCCGGACAAGGTCACCGAACCGCCGCCGACATCGAGCGCCAGCCTTTCGATGCTGGCCGTTCCGTTGGCGACGGTCAGCGCCGACGCCTGGGCGATCGCCGCCTTGATGCCGCGGACCGTGGCCTCTCCCGAGGCGATCTCGACGCTGGTGATGCCCTGGGCGATCTTCACCCGGCCGGCTGCTGTCGCTGGAATGCCCGATATGGTTGCTCCACCGGTGAAGTTGGTCCAGTCGCCATCGCGCTTCAGATCGACGCCGATGCCGCTGATTTCCGTGGCGCCCGAGGTGACGGTGTCGGCCTTGATCGAGCCGGAGATCGCCGGCGCCTTGAGATAGTTGGCGATCAGCGCATTGACGGCGATCGTCCGGGCCGTCACCTCGCCGCGCGTTATCGACGTGCTCTTCGCATCGATGGCGACGGAGGGCGCATCGGCACCGGCGGCAAAGCGGATGGTGCCGTCAATGTCGCCCGTCACCGCCTGGCCGGCGAGTGCCGCCAGCTGATCGATCGCGGACGCGGCGAGCGTCAGCGTGCCCAGGGGCATGAACTTGTCATCCAGCGCCAGGTCGCCCGAAACCTTGTTGTTGCCCAACGAGATCAGCAAGCCGTTGATCGAGCGCTTGCCCTCGCTCGTCACCAGCGCCGCCTTGACGTCGAGCGGCTGGTCGTTGACCGAGCCGGTCAGCGACACGTTGGCGGAAGGGTTCGCGACATCGGCCTTGCCGCTAGCCGTCAGCCTGATCGCTCTTACCGTGCGGCCAGATGCCGTCAGGCTGTCGCTGTCGGCGGAGATAGTGAAATCGGGCGCCGTCCTGGCGCCGCTCGCCGACAGCGCGAAATTGACGGCGCCGGCAACCGGCACCCCAACCGTCGGCGACAGCACCGAAACGTCGCCCAGCCGCCCTTTGATGTCGGCCTGGATGTCCGTGCCCTGCGCGCTGGCTGTGCCGCTGGCGCTGACCGAGCCGGAGGTGAATTCGATAGAATTGGCTGCAAATGCGCCTTGCGGATCGCGCGTCGCCGCCGCCGAGAATTGCACCCGCTCGCCGAGCACCGAGCTGATCTGCGGCGGCAGGGCTGTCGACGCGGCGTCGGCGTTCATCTTGAGCTGCACCGACAGGTCTGCGAGCGCGACCGTCGCCGTCAGCGAGGCATTGAGCGCGTCCGAGCGCAACGTGCCCTGATCGATGGCCACCGTCTCCTTGCTCAACGATCCGGCCAAGTCGAGGTTGACCTTGCCGGTGACCAGCGGCGCCAATGTAGCGACATCGGTTTTAAGGCCGGCCGCCTCTAGTTTGACGGAAACCGGGCCGGCCCGGTTCTGGATATCGAAGCCGTCGGAATGGATTTGTGCTGAAAGGTCGTTCAACTGGGTGCCGCCGGCCACCACCGAGGCTAGCGAGGCGCCGATGTCGACGATCGGCGCCTTGCCGTCACCGAATGCACGCGCCGTGGCGTTTCTGATCGCCAACGTGATCGGCTGCGCCGCGCTGCCCACGGTGACGAGCACTGGCGCCGCCTTGGCGGCGAGTTCGACAGCAAGATCGCTGGCGCCGGCCGGATCGAAAATGCCGGTGGCTGTGCCCTGCACGGCATCGCTTTCGATCCTGGCCCGATCGATGCTGACGCCGCCAGCCGATGTTGCGGTGCCCGCGATATCGAAACTGGTCTTTCCGGCAAACAGCGGTTTGAGATTCTCGGGCAGGAAGCGCGCAAAATCACCGTCGCCCTTGGCTTCGACAAGGTTGCCGTTGTCGGTCAATTGATGGCGGCCGGTGAGCTGGGTGACGATCTGGCCGCCGACGACGAAGGTGCCGATGCCGCTCCAGTTGGCCAGCGGCCCCGTCCCCGAGACAATGATCTCGACCGGCGGCGCATCCGGCAGCTTGAGCAAATTGGCGATGATACCGCCGGCCGGCTCCGACGCCTTGAGGTCGAGGTCGAGCTTGTTGTCGGCTGGCGAGAAATGAATATTCGCATCGACATTGCCCTGCTTGCCATCGTGGCGGGTGACGTTGAGCGTCGTCTCGACCGCCAGCGGCGCGGCGTTAGCCTTGAGCGACCCCTTGGCGGCGAGTTCGGCGATGCCGCTGCCGGCCAGGCGCTCGCCGAGCGCGATTTCGGGCAGGTCGATTTGCCTGATGTCGATGGAGACAGGCAGCGTCGTCGTGCCGCTCTGCGCCGGCGGTTGCGTGCTGGCCAATGGCGGACGCGCCAGTTCGATGCGGTCGGCCGCGATCCGGTCGGCACTGAAGCGTTTGGACAGCAGTTCCGTCGGCGACCAGTCGACTGCTACCTTGCGCGCCACCAGCCAGGCGCCGTCGCGGTCCTCTACCACGACATGGTCGACGCTGAGCGCGCCCGACCAGATGCCGTCGATGCCGCTGATGGTGACCTTGCGATCGTCGCTGGAGGCCAGGCGCGAAATGATGCCGGCCAGATTGTCGCGTCCGCGCTCGGTCTTGGTCAGCACCGCCAACGCGCCGATTGCGCCCGCGACCACGATCAGCAGCGTGTAGAGGACAATGCGAAGGATGCGCCAGAGGGTCTTCATCGTCAGAACGCTTGGCCAATGCCGGCATAAATGCCGAAATGCGGATCGCCGGGATCGCGGTTGAGCGGCACGGCGGCGTCGATCCGCACCGGCCCGAACGGCGTAATATAGCGCAAGCCGACACCGGCGCCGACCTTAATGTCGGAGAAGTTGGGGAACGACTTGGTCGACACCGTTCCGGCATCGACGAACGGCACGATGCCAATCGTGTCGGTGACGGCGATGCGCATTTCCACCGACGTTTCGAAGAAGGACAGGCCGCCGATCGGCTGGCCGGTGAAATCCTTGGGGCCGATGCCTTGATAGGCATAGCCGCGCACCGAGCCGCCGCCACCGGAATAGAAACGCCGGTCGGCCGGAACGTTCTGAAGCCCGGTGCCGACGATCGAGCCGAGGGCGACGCGTTCGGCCAGAACGAATTTCGACGCGGTATCCAGCGACTGATAGGCCGATCCCTCGCCCCTCAGCTTGAGGAAGGCAGCACCGCTCAAAATATCGTAGCTGGGCTCGGCATAGGCCAGCACCCTGAAACCCCTGGTCGGGTTCAGCCTGTTATCGCGGTTGTCGTAGACATATTGCAGCGGAATGCTGGCGATTAGATATTTGTGCTTGCCGAAGGCGTCATGGATCCGCGAATAGTCGAGCGCGACTTCCGCCGAAACCGTCTGCTTCTTGGTCAGTTCATAGGACAGGCCGGTGCTGCCCTTGATCGAAAAGTGGTCGTAGGCGTCCGGGTGTTCGAGCACTGTGTTCGCTCTAGCGAAGAACTTCGATGCGGGCCCGATCACGCCAGGCTTTTCGAACATGACGCCCGCATTGTAGTTCAGCTCCGAGAGATCGTTGCTGCCGATGCCGCTGATAGCGCCGTCGATGCGCAGCTTCTCGGCCCGGCCGAACAGATTGCGTTGGCCCCAATAGCCTTCCAGGCCGAGGCCTTCGGTGTTCGAGAAGGTGCCGCCAAGCCCGAAATAGCGCGGCTTGCGCTCGCTGACCTGGACGCCGATCGGAATATTGCCGTCGGCGTCGAGCTTGTCCGCCTCCTTGAACGTCACGCTGTTGAAGACCTCGAGCGCCAGCAGCCTGTCGCGCGCATCGTCGATCTCCTGCGGAGAATATTGCCGGCCGCGCTTCAATCCGGTCATGTATTCGGTGAAGTCGCGATCGACCTTCTCGGTGCCTTCCACCGTGGTGGCGCCATAGCCGGCGACCGGCCCGGCGGCGACCGTCAGCGTCACGTCGAGCGTCGAGGTGGCATGGTCGGCGACGACCTGCCGGCCCGTCACCTCGGCCAGCGGCCTGCCTTGCTCTTTCAACGTCCGCACGATCAGCGCCTCGGCCTTGAGCACCGCGCCAGATCCGGCGTCGCCGCCGGCGATCAAGCCGTAATCGGCGCTCATCAACCCCGCCGCATCTCCCTCCAGCCTGATGTTGCCGAGAGTGAATTTGGGGCCGGCGGCTATGTTTATGACCACCGGGACCGGTTGCGGACCCTTGAATTCGGCATCCGGCGGCAGCTCGTCGAGCGGTTTACCGTCGATGGCGATGGTGACGATGCCTTCATAGCGGGCATCCGCGTAAAGGGCCGCGACAAGCTGTTCACGATCGCCGCGCGCCTTGGCCATCAGCCCGAGCGAACCGGACACCGGATGGTCCTCGTCGCTCTTCAGCGCCGAAGCATTTTCGAGCTTCTTGACGAGATCCTTGTCGGCATCGGGTGCCTGGATGGTCACGGCATAGCGCAGGGGACCGACGATGTCGGCGTCCTCGTCGCTGGATGATCCCCATAGTTTGATGCCGAAAATCTCGAACGCGGCCGCCGGCTTCGATTCGGCGACAAGCGCTGTCGAGCAGATGATGGCCAAGAGCAGGGCGCGCGGAAGCACCCGCCCTGGCACGGTCCCTCCTGACATCTGCTCTTCATACGCCGGCATTAACACAACCTACGATACAAAACTAAAATTGGAATGAAGTTCTGAAGCGCTCGTAAAGGGGCCACAATCCAATTGTCTGAAATAGGGCGGGCTTGGAATTCACACCTTTTGCGTCGCCGCAAGAAAGCGTGATCCCCTGTCCTATGGAGGTACTACCGGCCATCGGCCGGAAAGGAAACCGTTGGCAGGCGGAACCCTGCCGCGTCCTTGTGTTGACAAGCCTGACCGAAGCTTGATCATGCCGGGACGTTTGCACTTGTCTGGAGGGGTATTATGGCAATGCGCACGGCTCGTGGTCTGTCTATCCTGATCCTTCTCTTCTTTGCCTGGGGCACGGCGGCGCAAGCGGCCGAGGCGCGAAGAATCGCAACGACCGACAATTCCGACTATTTCGGCTTCGACCTCAGGTCCGATCAGAACGTCACGCTCGACCAGTGCAAGACCACTTGCCTCGGTGATCCGGCCTGCCGCGCCTTCACCTATAATACCAAGGCCAAATGGTGCTTTCTCAAATCCGACTACAACCAGCTGAAGCCTTTCAGCGGCGCCGTCGCCGGCAAGGTCGTCAACATCGACGGCGATCCCGATATCGGCGCGCCGCCGGAACTTGCCTTCTTCCCCAACTGGATGGCCGACCAGGCCCAGCAGTACCGCGACAGGCTGCTTGGCCCTGCCTATGACAAGCCGACCGAAGGCATGGCCGCCCTGGTGAACGCCGCCGAGCAGGCGGTGCTCACCGGCGATCATCGCTCCGCCATGCACAAATACGAAGCCGCTGTTTCGGTGATGCCCGATGACGGCCAGCTCTGGCTCAACCTGGCGCGCGAGACGCTGGCCGTGCAGCCCGCCGCCAATACATCCGATGCGTCGACTTTGCCGGCAAACGGCACATCGGCGGCTTTCAACGCCTACAAGCTGCTGCGCACCACCAAGACGCGCGCCGAAGTGCTGGCGCTGCTCGGCAACGGCCTCGACAAGCGCGATCTCTACCGCTCGGCCCTGCAGGCCTATGAGGCCAGCCTTGCCCTGGTGCCTTCGCCAGCGGTCCAGGCCGACTATTCCGACCTCAAGGCCCGCAAGGGCTTCCGCGTCATCGATCACTCCCTTGATGCCGACACCAGCGCGCCACGCATTTGCGCGCAATTCTCCGAGGAACTGGTCAAGACCGGCGTCGACTATGCGCAGTTCGTCACCGTCGACAACGCGCCACCCAAGGGCGTCGAGGCCAAGGACAGGCAGATCTGCGTCGAAGGCCTCGAACATGGCCAGCATTATGACGTCACCTTCCGCGCTGGCCTGCCGGCCGCCATTGGCGAAGTGACCGCCGCCCCCGTGGCGCTGTCGATCTATGTGCAGGACCGGGCGCCTTCAGCCCGCTTCACCGGCGACAGCTTCGTGCTGCCGGCCGGCGCGCGCCGCGGCATCCCTGTCGTCACCGTCAATATGAACGCCGCGGAAATGAAGCTCTACCGCATCGGCGACCGTTCGCTGGCCCAGCTCCTGTCGGGCTACCAATTCCTGCACCAGCTCGACAGCTATGACATCTCCAATATTTCCGAGCAGATGGGCGAGCCGGTCTGGCAAGGTCAGCTCGACATCGCCGGCGACCTCAACAAGGAGGTCACCACCTCGTTCCCGGTCGACGAAGCGCTGCCGCAGCGCAAGCCCGGCGTTTATGTGCTGACCGCCCAGGCCGTCAGCGACAAGAGCGACGACGACAGTTCGATCGCCACGCAATGGTTCGTCGTCTCCGACATCGGCCTGTCGACCTATACCGGCCAGGACGGGCTTAACGTCTTTGCCCGTTCGCTGGGCAGCGCCAAGCCGATAGCCGGCGCCGAACTGACGCTGGTCGCCAGGAACAACGAGGTTCTCGGTACCGCGACCTCGGACGCCGACGGTCACGCCATTTTCAATCCCGGCCTGACCCGCGGTGACGGCGGCATGATTCCGGCGGTGCTGATGGCCAAGCAGGGCGACAATGATTTCGTCTTCCTCGACATGGCCCGGGCCGGCTTCGACCTGTCCGACCGCGGCGTCACCGGTCGCGCGGCGCCCGGCGCACTCGACGTCTATGCCTGGACGGAGCGCGGCATCTACCGCGCCGGCGAGGACGTTCACGTCGCGGCTCTTGCCCGCGACGGTGCCGCCAAGGCGGTCGAGAACCTGCCGCTGACCTTCATCTTCTCGCGTCCCGACGGCGTCGAGGACCGCCGCATCGTCAGCGACGGCGCCTCGGCCGGCGGCCATGCCGTCGACCTGCCGCTCCAAGCCAATGCCATGCGCGGCACGTGGTCGGTGTCGATCTACACCGATCCCAAGCAGCCGGAGGTCGCCAGCCAGATGTTCCTCGTCGAGGACTTCGTGCCGGATCGCATCGAATTCGACATGAAGGCCGACAAGCAGGAGATCGCGCAGGGCGAAACCGCCAATATCGACATCGACGGCCGCTTCCTCTATGGCGCGCCGGCGGCGGGCCTGGCGCTGGAAGGCGAGCTGACGCTGTCGACCGCCCGTGCCTGGGACCGTTTCCCGGCCTATTCCTTCGGACTCGCCGACGAACAGTCGGCGGAGCCCACGGTCACTCCGCTCGCCGATCTGCCGGTGGTCGGCGATGACGGCAAGGCGACCTTCCCGGTCTCCGTCGAGCAACTGCCGTCGACCACGAAGCTGGTCGACGCGAAGGTGACGGTGCGCATGCGCGAGACCGGCGGCCGCGCCATCGAACGCTCGCTCAACATCGGCATCCGCCCGCAAGGCCATATGATCGGCATCCGGCCTGATTTCGCCGACGATGAGGTGCCGCAGGGCGGCACGGCGAAGTTCAGCCTGATCGCCGTCGACCCCGACGGCAAGCGCGAGGCGCTGAAAGGCGCGCAGTGGTCGCTGGTCAAGGTCGAGCGCAATTACCAGTGGTACCGCTCCAACAATTCGTGGAACTACGAGCCGGTGACCTTCACCAAATCGGTCGCCAACGGCCAGGTCGATCTCAGTGCCGATGGCGAGGCGACCGTGTCGATCCCGGTCGACTGGGGCCGCTACCGGCTCGAGGTCGAAACGTCGGACCCCGAAGGGCCCGCGACCAGCTACGAGTTCGATGGCGGTTGGTATGTCTCTTCCACGACCACCGAGACGCCTGACGGCCTCGAGATCGCTCTCGACAAGGACAACTATGCCGCTGGCGAAGTGGCCAAGCTCAAGGTCTCGCCGCATTTTGCCGGCGAACTTCTGATCAATATAGGTTCCGACAAGTTGTTGAAGACCGTCACCGCGTCAGTGCCGGCCGGCGGCAGCACCATAGACATTCCGGTCGGCGACGATTGGGGCGCCGGTGCCTATGTCACGGCAACCCTGTTCCGGCCCGGCGATGCGCAGGAAACCCGCATGCCGGCCCGCGCCATCGGCGTGAAATGGCTAAGGGTCGATCCGGGCTCGAAGAAGCTCGCCGTCACGCTGGCGCCGCCGGACAAGACTCTGCCGCGCCAGCAGCTGTCGATCCCGGTTGCCGTCGCCGGCGTGCAGCCGGGCAGCAACGCCTATGTCATGGTCGCCGCGGTCGACGTCGGCATCCTCAACCTGACCAACTACAAGGTGCCGGACCCCGAGAACTGGTTCTTCGGCCAGCGCATGCTGGGCATGGAAATCCGCGACCTCTACGGCCGCCTGATCGACGGCTCGCTGGGTACCGCCGGCAAGCTCAGGACCGGCGGTGACGGCGCCGACATGCAGACGCAAGGCAGCCCGCCGACCGAAAAGCTGGTCGCCTTCTTCTCCGGCACCGTCCAGCTCGACGCCGATGGCAAGGCGCGGATCGACTTCGACATTCCACAGTTCAACGGCACCGTGCGCGTCATGGCTGTCGCCTGGACCAAGGACGCGGTCGGCCACGCCCAGTCCGATGTGATCGTGCGCGATCCCGTGGTGATCACCGCTGGCCTGCCGCGCTTCCTTGCGCCGGGCGACGCCGCCGTCATGCGGCTCGACATCGCCGACACCGACGGCCCGGCCGGGGACTATGCACTGTCGATCGAAACGACGGGCGATCTGTCGACGGGTGACAAGCCCCTGCCCCAGATGCTGACGCTCGCCCAGGGCAAGCGGCAGACGCTGACCGTGCCGCTGATCGCACAGACGGCGGGCAATGCCTCGCTCACCATCAAGCTCGCCCATACCGACGGCACCGAGGTCGAGCAGACGCTCTATGTGCCGATCCGTCCAGCGCAGTTGCCGGTCACCACCCGTCTGGTGGTCGACCTCAAGGGCGATGGCGGCGCGCTGCGCGTCGACAAGGAGCTGCTTGCGGCAAGCCTGCTTGACGGCGCCTCCGTCAGTGTCGGCGTTTCGCAGACGGCAGCTTTCGACGTGCCGTCGCTCCTGATGACGCTCGATCGTTACCCCTATGGTTGCGCCGAGCAGACCACCAGCCGCGCCATGCCGCTTCTCTACGTCAACGAGATGGCATCGGGTGTCGGCATGGAGAGCGATCCAGACCTGCATGGCCGCGTTCAGGACGCCATCTACAAGGTGCTCAGCTACCAGGCCTCGGCCGGCAGCTTCGGCCTGTGGGGCCCGGGTTCCGGCGATTTGTGGCTCGACGCCTATGTCACCGACTTCCTGACCAGGGCACGCGAGCAGAAATACGACGTGCCCAGCCTGGCCATGAACCAGGCGCTGGGCAACTTGCAGAACTCCCTCGGCTACGACCAGGACGTTCAGGATCGCGGCAGCGAGATCGCCTATGCGCTCTACGTCCTGGCCCGCAACAAGAAGGCCTCGATCGGTGATCTGCGTTATTATGCGGACACCCAGCTCGAGGCCTTCTCGAGCCCGATGGCCGCTGCCCAGCTTGCCGCCAGCCTCGCGCTCTACGGCGACACCCAGCGCTCGGAAGCGACGTTCAAGACGGCGTTGCAGCTTGCGAAGTCGAGCACCGAATACGACTACTACCGCTCCGACTACGGCTCGCGGCTGCGTGATGGCGCGGCGATGCTGGCGCTGGCAGCGGAATCGAAGCCGGTGCCGACGATCGCGCCGGAGCTGATCAAGCTGGTGACCAGGGAACGCGCCGAAGCCCGCTGGACCAGCACCCAGGATGAATCCTGGATGCTGCTGGCGGCTCGTGCACTGAAGGAAGGCAATGATTCGATCACGCTTTCCGTCAATGGCGCGCCGCATTCCGGCGGCTATTCCAACCGGGTCAGTGGCAGTGAACTCGCCGCCAGCCCACTGGCCATCGCCAACACCGGCAAGACGCCGCTGCAGGCCGTCGTCACCACGGTGGCGTCGCCGGTCCAGCCGTTGCCAGCCGGCGGCGACGGCTTCACCATCGGCCGCACCTATTACAAGCTCGATGGCACCGAGGCCAACGTCACCGAGGCGACGCAGAACGAACGCTATGTCGTCGTGCTCAAGATCTACGAGCAGAACAAATGGCCGTCCCGCCTGCTGGTCACCGACCTCTTGCCGGCGGGCTTCGAGATCGACAATCCGGGCCTGGTCTCCAGCGCGCAATTGTCGAACTTCTCCTGGCTGGCGCAGACCGATGCCGCCCATCTCGAATTCCGCGACGACCGTTTCGTCGCGGCCTTCAACCCCAATGACGGCGATGGCGACCGCAACATCACGCTCGCCTATGTCGTGCGAGCCGTGACACCGGGCACCTATGCCCATCCGGCGGCAACGGTGGAGGACATGTACCGGCCGCAATATTCCGCCCGCACCGCCACCGGCATGATGGAGGTCAAGGCGCCGTAAGGCGTCTTGACGGATATGAACGTGAGGTTTGCGCTGCCTCTCATTGTCCTGCCCGTCCTCCGCAGCAGCTGCTGCGGAGGACGGGCAGGCGGATGAGGGGCAGCGTCATGCTCTCAAGAAAATTCCTGCGCCGCGCGGCTATCGCTGGAATCTCCTTGGTGGCCGTTGTCGCCATTTCCGCTGCCTCTCTCTGGCAACTCGACCGCGCTTTCCCGCCGCCCTTGCCTGTCGAACTCACCGTCTCGACGGAAGTCCAGGACCGCGACGGCCAGCTGCTGCGCGCCTTCGCCACGCCGGACGGATACTGGCGGCTGAAAACCCGGCTCGACCAGGTCGACAAGCAGTTCGTCGACATGCTGGTCACCTATGAGGACAAGCGCTTCTGGGACCATGAGGGCGTCGACGTGCTGGCGCTGGCCCGCGCCGCCGGCCAGTTCGCCAACAGCGGCCATATCGTTTCCGGCGGCTCGACGCTGTCGATGCAGCTCGCCCGGCTGATCGAACCGCGCGAAAGCCGCAGCCTCGGTTCCAAGATCAAGCAGATGCTGCGCGCCATCCAGATCGAGCGGCGGCTGTCCAAAAGCGAGATTCTCGAACGCTATCTGACGCTGGCACCTTATGGCGGCAACCTCGAGGGCGTGCGCGCCGCCTCGCTTGCCTATTTCGGCAAGGAGCCGAAGCGGCTCACCGTTTCCGAAGCCGCCCTCCTCGTTGCCTTGCCGCAACTGCCGGAGAAGCGCCGGCCCGACCGCAATCTCGGGATCGCCCACGCCGCCCGTGACCGGGTGCTGACCCGTATGGTCTCGGCGGGCCTGATCGGTGAGCGTGAGGCGGCCCGCGCGGCACTCGACGACGTCTCTGGTCTGCGCCGCACCTTGCCGGCGCTTGCCGCCCATGCCGCCTATGCGATGCTGCCCAAGGCCATTCCCGGCCAGCCTCTGCAACTGACGATCCGCAAGAGCGTCCAGCAAGGGCTGGAACAGGTGGCGAGGGACGCCGCAACCAAGCTTGGACCCCGCCTCTCCGTCGCCATGGTGCTGGCCGACTCCCGCACTGGCGACATCCTCGGCGAAGTCGGCTCGGCCAATTTCTTCGACGCCAGCCGTTCCGGCTGGATCGACATGACCAAGGTGGTGCGTTCGCCCGGTTCGACGCTGAAACCCTTCATCTACGGCCTCGCCTTCGAACAAGGGCTGGTGGCGCAGGAGATGCTGATCGAGGACAGCCCGGTCGATTTCGGCGGCTACCGGCCGAAAAACTTCGACATGGGCTATCAGGGCGATGTCAGCATCCGCCAGGCGCTGCAATTATCGCTCAACGTGCCGGCGATCCGCGTGCTCGACGCAGTCGGCCCGGCGCGGCTGACGGCGCGCTTCCGCCAGGCAGGTGTGTATCCTGTCCTGCCGGTCAACGAGGCACCGGGCCTCGCCATCGGCCTCGGCGGCGTCGGCGTGACGTTGCGCGACCTCGTCCAGCTCTATACGGGGCTCGCCAATGGCGGCAAGACGCACACGCTGCATGACGGCACCGAGCAGGCGAATGCCGAGCGCACCACCGCCACCATCCTCGACAATCAGGCGAACTGGCAGATCATCGACATATTGTCGGGCGTCAAGCCGCCGGAAGGCGCCATTCAGCGCGGCATCGCCTACAAGACCGGCACGTCCTACGGCTACCGCGATGCGTGGTCGGTCGGCTTCGACGGCCGCTATGTGCTCGGTGTCTGGGTCGGTCGTCCCGATGCCGGCGCGGTGCCGGGCCTGTCCGGTTATGTCTCGGCCGCCCCGATCCTGTTCGAGGGCTTTGTCCGCTCCGGCCTGGTCACGGTGCCGCTGCCGGGCAAGCCGCCCGGCGTCTTCAGTCCCAAACGCAACGAACTGCCGGTGACGCTCACCCGCTTCGGCGCCGGTTCGGACGGCCTGGTGCAGGCGACGCCTGCCGAACCCGCGCCGACCATCATCTTTCCGCCTGACGGCGCCCGTGTCGATCTCGGCACCAGTTCCGCCGACGCCTCGCCGCTGGTGCTCAAACTGCAAGGCGGCCGCGCTCCGTTCCGCTGGCTGGCCAACGGCAAACCGCTCACCGGGATCGACCGTCGCCGTACCGCGACCTGGCAGCCGGATGGCGCTGGTTACTCGACATTGACGGTCATTGACGCAGCCGGACGAGCGGCGAGTGTGAAGGTGTTCGTCGAATAGACGGCTGCAAGCGATTCACGGAATTGGCTTTCCACAAGGTCGGACGGCAGGATATTTCCCAATACCTGTTTCGCGCAGTCCTCGAATGTCGCTAGGCTCAGCGCTGGCAGCAACAACTCTTGTCACGGCAATCCCGCTCCCCGCAAATGCCAACGCCCTCCCCATCTGTTGCACTGTCGATGTCGGCACGCTTGATTTCGGCACCGGCTTCGACTGCTTCGACCCGATGAGCGAAACGGTGCACCGCCCATTTCCCGGCAACGCGGCGGCGAACCGCAAGCTGCTTGTCGATGCCATGCGCGCCGGGGGCTTCAAGAACTATGCGCGCGAGTGGTGCCATTTTACGCTGGAGCACGAGCCGTTCGCGAACCGGCGCTTCGATTTCCCGGTGACCGCCGGCTGACGCGCCGCTGCCAGGACCGCGTGGCAATCACATTCTCCGCACGCCATTGCCGAGGCGCGGCCCGTTCCTACATAGCGGCGGTGATACAGCAGCAGAGCCCGGCTTCAGGGCATGAGGAAGAAATTTCTTTTCGCAGCGGGATCTCGTCGAATATTTTCTCCTAGCTGGCAAAAAATGCAACATTCAATGCATCTAAATTCTACCAGTTCGGTAGATTTGGCGCGGGTTCAACGGAGGCAGAAATGACCAAACCTCATTTCCGGAAACTGCTCGGCGCACTGGTCGCCACATCTGTCCAGTTCGGCACGCTCGGTTTCGCGTTTGCCGACACGACGATACTCAACGTGTCCTACGATCCGACACGCGAACTCTACAAGGCCTATGACGAGGCCTTCGCGGCACATTGGAAGGCCGAGACTGGCGAGACGGTGACCATCCAGCAGTCGCATGGCGGATCGGGCGCCCAGGCGCGGGCCGTGATCGACGGCCTCGACGCCGATGTCGTAACGCTGGCGCTCGAAGGCGACATCAACGCAATCGTCTCGAAGTCGAAAAAGATCAATCCCGACTGGCGCACCAAATTCGAAAACAATTCAGCACCTTACACATCGACGATCATCTTCCTCGTCCGCAAGGGCAACCCCAAGGGCATCCATGACTGGAGCGATCTGGTCAAGGACGGCGTCCAGGTGATCACGCCCAATCCCAAGACCTCCGGTGGCGCGCGCTGGAACTATCTCGCCGCCTGGGCCTACGCCAACGCCAATGATGGCGGCGACGAAGCCAAGACCAAGGAATTCGTCGGCAAACTCTACGCCAACGCCCCGGTGCTCGACACCGGCGCGCGCGGCTCGACCGTGACCTTCGCGCAAAAGGGCCTCGGCGATGTGCTGATTGCCTGGGAAAACGAGGCCTATCTGGCGCTCGACGAGTTCGGCGCCGACAATTTCGACATCGTCTATCCGCCGACCTCGATCCTGGCCGAACCGCCGGTGGCGGTGGTCGACGCCAATGTCGACGCCAAAGGCACGCGGAAAATCGCCGAAGCCTATCTGAGCTGGCTCTATTCCAAGGAAGCGCAGACGATCATCGCCAAGAACCACTATCGTCCGGCCAAGCCCGACCTTGTGCCCGCGGAGGATCTCGCCAAGCTACCGCCGATCAAGCTTGTGACCATCGACGACCCGCAATTTGGCGGCTGGAAGAAAGCACAGCCTTATCATTTCGGTGACGGTGGTATATTCGACCAGATCTACAAGCCCCAATAAGGCGCCGTAGAGCGGAAGACGCCCCTAGTCGGGCCTCTTCCGTGAAACGCCCGGAGCCATGACGCGGGCCAAGCTGGTTTGAGTAAGAAGGGACGATCCAGAGTTCTATGACCACAGCACCCGCGCAGGCGGGGTGGCGGTTCAGGCAGCCGAGTGTCATTCCGGGTTTCGGATTGACGCTCGGCTTCTCGCTTGCCTACCTCACCCTCATCATCCTCATTCCGCTGTCCGGGCTGATCTGGCGTTCGGCCGCTCTCGGCTGGACCGACTTCTGGGCGATTGCCACCGATCGGCGCACCATCAACTCCCTGGAAATCAGCTTCGGCACCGCTTTCATCGCGGCTATCGTCAACGTCGTCTTCGGCACCCTCGTTGCCTGGGTGTTGGTGCGCTACCGCTTTCCCGGCCGCCGTATCGTCGATGCCATGGTCGACCTGCCGTTCGCGCTGCCGACGGCGGTTGCCGGCATCGCGCTGACCACGCTCTACGCACCGAATGGCTGGATCGGCAAACTGCTGATGCCGCTCGGCCTCAAGGTCGCCTACACGCCGCTCGGTATCGTCATAGCGCTCGTCTTCATCGGCCTGCCCTTTGTCGTGCGCACCGTGCAACCGATCATGGAAGAGATCGACAAGGAAGTGGAGGAGGCCGCGGCAACGCTTGGCGCCAGCCGTTTCCAGATCATCACCCGCGTGCTGTTTCCGGGTCTGGCGCCCGCCATCATCACCGGCTTCGCCTTGGCTTTCGCCCGAGGCGTCGGCGAATACGGCTCAGTCATCTTCATTGCCGGCAACCTGCCGTACAAATCCGAGATAGCTCCGCTTCTGATCGTCATCCGCCTTGAGGAATACAATTATCCGGCAGCGACCGCGATCGCGGCGATCATGCTCGCTTTGTCGTTCCTGATGCTGCTGGTCGTCAATCTCGTGCAGACGTGGAGCCGCAAGCGCTATGGCTGACCCGGAGATCAAATCCTACGAGCCGTATCATGAGAGCCAGTCGGCGGCCGTGACCGAAAGCCGCCCGGCGCGAGCCGTGCTGATGGCCATCGCCTTCGCTTTCCTCGGCATCTTCCTGGTCTTGCCGCTGATCGTCGTCTTCAATGAGGCCTTCGCCAAGGGCGTCGGCGCTTATACCGAGGCGCTCAGCAATCCCGACACGCGCTCGGCGATCCGGCTGACGCTGCTCGTGGCGGCCATCTCGGTGCCGCTCAACGTCGTCTTCGGCATCTCGGCCGCCTGGGCGATCGCGAAATTCGAGTTCAAGGGCAAGGCGTTCCTGACGACGCTGATCGACCTGCCCTTTTCGGTCTCGCCCGTTATATCGGGACTGGTCTACGTGCTCCTGTTCGGCGCCCAGGGGCTGCTCGGCGCCTGGTTGAAGGCGCATGGCATCGTCATTCTCTTCGCCGTGCCGGGCATCGTGCTGGCGACCGTTTTCGTCACCTTCCCCTTCGTCGCCCGCGAATTGATCCCGCTGATGCAGGAACAGGGCAATGGCGACGAGGAGGCCGCCCTTTCTCTCGGCGCCAATGGTTGGCAGACGTTCCGGTATGTGACGCTGCCCAACGTCAAATGGGGCCTGCTCTACGGCGTGCTCCTGTGCAACGCACGCGCCATGGGCGAATTCGGTGCGGTGTCGGTCGTTTCGGGTCACATACGCGGGCTGACCAACACCATGCCGCTGCATGTCGAAATCCTCTATAACGAGTATAACGCTGTCGGCGCCTTTGCCGTCGCTTCCTTGCTGGCCGGGTTGGCGCTCGTCACACTGGTCTTGAAGACACTGCTTGAAATGCGCTACGGCGCCGAACTCGCCGCGACACGTGGGCATTAGATGCATGTCGCCCAGGGGGGCCGGGTTTGGGACAACGACATGCATGCATATGCATGAAACAAAGATGAGCATGCCGCCCAGAATTGCATAGCGGTTTTGGGGCAACGACATGCATCGACTACAAAAGGTTCTGTAAATGGAAGTTCGCGTTGCCAACGTGCGCAAGGAGTTCGAGCGGTTTCCGGCGCTCCACGACGTGTCGCTCGACATCAAGTCGGGCGAGCTGATCGCGTTGCTGGGTCCCTCCGGCTCCGGCAAGACGACGCTGCTCAGGCTGATCGCCGGGCTGGAACGGCCGACGCGCGGAAAGATCTTCTTCGGCGACGAGGACGCCTCGCAAAAGTCGATCCAGGAGCGCAATGTCGGCTTCGTTTTCCAGCATTATGCGCTGTTCCGGCACATGACGGTGGCCGACAATATCGGCTTCGGCCTCAAGGTCCGGCATGGGCCGTCTCGCCCGCCGACGCAGGAAATCCGCCGCCGTGCCTCCGAGCTTCTCGATCTCGTCCAGCTGACAGGGTTGGAAAAGCGCTATCCGGCGCAGCTCTCCGGAGGCCAGCGTCAGCGCGTGGCGCTGGCGCGTGCCATGGCGATCGAACCCAAGGTGCTGCTTCTCGACGAGCCGTTCGGCGCGCTGGACGCGCAGGTGCGACGGGAATTGCGCCGTTGGCTTCGCGAAATCCACGACGCGACCGGCCACACCACCGTCTTCGTCACCCACGACCAGGAGGAGGCGCTGGAGCTTGCCGACCGGGTCGTGGTGATGAGCCAGGGCCGCATCGAGCAGGTCGGCACCGCCGACGACATCTATGACACGCCGAACTCGCCTTTCGTCTACGGCTTCATCGGTGAATCAAGTTCGCTTCCGGTCAAGGTCGAGAATGGCGAGATCTGGCTCGCCGACCGTCCGATCGGGCTGTCGGCGCCACATGCGCCTGCGGGCGATGCGACGCTCTACTTCCGCCCGCACGACGTCGAACTGCTGGACGGCTGCAGCGGCTGCATCGCCGGGACCGTCGCCGCCAGCCGACGCGTCGCCGGCACGCGGCGGGTGGAGCTTGAGATCGGCGGCGAGCGCCAGCGGGTCGAGATCGAACTGCCCGTCGGCCACCCCGCGGCACAGAAAAGCCGCGTAGCCTTCCGCCCGGGTCGCTGGAAGCTGTTTCCGGCGGCTTGATCGAGGCTACGCCAGCCAGTTCTCGACCTTAAGGCCCTTGATCCGGTTGAACTCACTCGTGTTGGCGGTCACCAGCGTAGTGCCAAGTGCGCAGGCATGGGCAGCAATAAAGAGATCATTGTGGCCGATGGTCTGGCCCCTAGCTTCCAGTTCAGCGCGAAGTGCGCCGTACTCGGCATCCACAGGCACATCGAGCGGCAGGACCGGAATCTCGGCCAGCAACTCCTCGATCTTCTTGTGCAGCTTGGCCGATCCAGTTCTTGCGCAGCCATATCGCAGTTCCGAAGCCACCACGATGCTGGTGCACACGGCAGCCTCGCCTTCGCGTGCCAATGCGCTGGCGGCTTTGCCGGCGGGATTTCGGATCATGTCGCTGATAATGTTGGTGTCCAACATGAAGCGCATCAAAAAATGTCCTCGGATCTGACCGGCGCGTCATCGATCTCGGGGAAGTCGTCTTCAGGACCAAGCGGCGGCTCTTTCGCCCATTGAGCGAGCAGCGCGGCGAGACCGAGTTTGCGAACCGGCTCGATGACCAGGCGGTCACCTTCGCGGCTGATCAGGACCTTTTCGCCGGGAAGCTCGAACTCGACAGGGATGCGCACCGCCTGGCTTCGATTGTTGCGGAACAGCTTCGCTTCCTTCGGTGGCGTTGTCGAATGACTATGCTGGGACATGGCAACGACTCCTTTGTATATGCCATTTGTATATGCCGTGCAGCATCGCGATGCAATCCTTTTGCCTATACATGGCCTTGGAACGGCTGGTGCACGCGGATGCCGCCGCCAAGGCGCCCAACAGCGTGGAAGAAAATCCTAACAATCGGCCGCTTCGGCAACATTTTTTCTCGTGGTGGATTGTGGGGCCGCTGTGCATGCCTCGTCGGGCACGATCCAGCACGGCTATGCTTGAGTGGTAAAGCACATTGCATCGGAGCCTGTTTTCATGAAGCGATTTATCCTTGGCGTTGCCACCGTCGCCGGCCTGTTCCTCGCATCCTCCCAAGCCTGGTCGGCCGACAAATTGCTCAATGCCTCGTACGACGTCGGCCGTGAACTGTTCGCCCAGGTCAACAAGGCCTTCATCGCAGGTCACCCGGGCGTAACCATTGATCAGTCGCATGCCGGCACTTCGGCGCAGGCGCGCGCCATCGCCGAGGGCCTTGGCGCCGATGTCGTCACCTTCAACCAGGTCACCGACATCGACTTCCTGGTCAAGAAGGGTCTCGTTTCCGCCGAATGGCAGAAGAATTTCCCCGACAACGCCTCGCCCTTCTATTCGCTGCCGTCCTTCCTGGTGCGCGCCGGCAATCCCAAGCACATCAAGGACTGGAACGATCTCGTGCGTGACGACGTGCAGGTGATCTTCCCCAATCCTAAAACCTCCGGCAATGCGCGCTATACTTACCTGGCGGCAACCGCCTACGCCAAGGAAGCCTTCAAGGGCGACGACGCCAAGGTGAAGGAATTCATTACCAAGCTGTTCAACAACGTGCCGATCTTCGACACTGGCGGGCGCGCCGCGACCACCACCTTCGTGCAGCGAGAGATCGGCGATGTGCTGATCACCTTCGAATCCGAAACACGCGGCATCCGCAAGGAGTATGGCAGCGACAAGTTCGAGCAGGTCACACCTTCGGTCAGTCTGCTCGCCGAATTCCCGGTGGCAATCGTCGACAAGGTCGCCGACGCGCATGGCACACGTGATCTCGCCAAGACCTATCTCGATTTCCTGTACACCCCCGAAGGCCAGGACATTCTTGCCCAGAACGGCAACCGGGTGCGTGACGCGACTGTGGCCGCCAAGTACAAGGCCGACTTCCCCGAGGTCCGCCTGCTGACGGTGGAAAACGTGTTCGGGGGCTGGGGCAAGGTGCAGAAGGAGCATTTTGCCGCTGGCGGCCTGCTCGACCAGACCTATGGCAGCCGGTAAACTTTCCGCGGTTCGATGAACAGATCAGAAAGCCGGCAATGAGCCGGTTTTCTTCGTTCTTGCAGCCAGACATAGGAAATCCGGCTCCCGACGCGCAAAACGTTACAAAGAATCAACGCGTTTGTGCCTAACGTGCCATCTGGTGGCTTGTTTTCGCGAAATATCATCGCGCGATCAAACCGTCATTATTTGCACACAAACAGCCGCCAGATGCGGGTGGTTGGGGCTTTAATGGGTTGACTCGGGCATGCTGACAAAAAAAGGCAAATACGGCCTCAAGGCCCTCGTGCATCTTTCCGGGCTTCCCGCTGGCCAATTGGCATTCGTCAACGACATCGCGGTCGCCAACAACATCCCCAAGAAATTCCTCGATGCCATTCTGGGGGAGCTGCGCAATGCGGGCTTTGTCCAGAGCCGCAAGGGCAAGGAAGGCGGCTACCGCCTCGCCCGCCCGGCTTCCGAGATCAAGATCGGCCATGTCGTGCGCGTGCTCGACGGGCCGCTGGCGCCCATCCCTTGCGCCAGCCGCACACAATATCAGCGATGCGAGGATTGCGACGAGGCGACGTGCCAGGTCCGGCACATGATGCTGGAGGTGCGCCAGGCGATCGCCGAGGTGCTGGACAACCGCAGCCTCGCCGCCATGCGCGACGCCGACAATGATGATTTCCCGGTTGAATTGACATCTCAGATCTAGAGCTGGATGCATGAGGCTGTCGAGGTTCGCGAAATCCCGAAAAGCCCGCAAACCGCCCTCCGCGGCCAGTTTCCAGACCGAAATCATTGCCGATATCTTGGTGCCGGAACGGGCCGAGAGCGTACGCTTCTTTAGCCGCAAAGTCGTGCGCCCCGCCAGGTTTCGCAGATTTTCGAAGCGGGATCTTCGCGAAGGCCCGCTTGCCGTTTTCTATCTTGCCGTAGCGGCGGCGCTGCCGGTTCGCTGGTGGGCTCCGATCTGCGATCGGGTGTCCAAGTTCCGCCTGAAGCGCCACCTGCTCAAGGAATTTTCGGGTTACGCCGCCGCCACGCGCGCCGTCCTCGGTGACGGCATCGATGCGCGCAAGCTGTTCGAGGCCTTGCTCGCGGCGCGCCATCGCCGCCATCTGCTGCTTGCCGCGCACGTAGCCGCCGGCCGCTGGGCGCCGACGATCCGGCTGGAGGGGTTCGAGGGGCTGCGGTCAGCCCTGGAAAGGGGCCATGGAGCCATCATCTGGTGCGACCAGTTCACCGCCCAGACCATCATCGGCAAGCGCGCTCTGCACGAGGCTGGCATCGCCGCGCATCAGGTGAGCGTCAACACGCACGGAGTTTCCGAAACGGCATTCGGCATGCGTTTCCTGAACAGGCCGATGGTCGATGTCGAGAACCGCTATCTGAAGAGCCGCATCGTCTTCGATCGCGACGACGCCTATCAGGTCACCATTCGCATCCGCAAGATCCTGAAAGAGAACGGCGTGGTGCTGATGACCAACACCATCCATGCCGGTTCGACCTTTGCGGAGGTGGCGATAGGCGGGAGCGGCTGGACCCATCTGGCTTCCGCGCCGGCGAATTTCGCGGCCAGGGGCAAGGCGGCCCTATTTGCGATGTCGACCTTCGAGACGGTTCCCTTCCGCGACTACCTCGCTGTCGTCAGTCCCGAACTGCTGCCGGCGACGAGCGTGACTGAAGCGGGCATGGCCCCGGACGGAGCCAAGAACATGGTGCTGCTGTCGCGCTACATCCTGCTCAAGCGCGACCAGTTGCTGGAGGCGCTGAAGCTTTATCCCGAGCAATTGCTGGTGTGGTCCGGTCGCCAGCGGCTGACCGAGTTTCGGAGTGCCGGTCCGGCCACTGGTGGTGAAGCCTCATAAGCGCCGCAGCAGCCGCCCCGCGTCGCTGACGAGTTCGGCGACCGGGAGCCTTGCGTCGAGCGTCAACGCCCGCTCATCCTGTGCCGGCGGCTCGAGGATGGCGAATTGGCTGTCGACAAGGCTTGCCGGCATGAAGTGGCCCTTGCGATTGCCGACGCGCTGGCTGGCCGTGGCAGGATCGATTTCCAGATAGAGGAAGGCGATGTCCCGGCAAAAGCCGCGCAAGCGCTCGCGATAGCCGCGTTTCAGCGCCGAACAGGCGGCAACCACGCCTTGCCCCTGCCCCACCGACGCCACGATGCGCTCGCCGATCGCGTCCAGCCAGCCTTCGCGCAACTGATCGGTCAGCGGCGCGCCGCTGGCCATGCGCGCGACGTTTTCGGGCGGGTGCAGCCGGTCGCCCTCTATGAAGACCGCGCCCAGCGCCGCAGCCAGCGCAACGCCGACCGCGGACTTGCCGCAGCCGGCGACGCCCATCACCACGATGGCTGGAGGTAGCGAGCCCGGGGCGCCCGCCGGCGCCTGTGATGTCTCTTCGCCCACGATCAGCGGCTCGCCGGCGCGCGGCCGTAGAGCAGCAGCATGGCGACGATGACGACGCCATAGATGATCTGCCGGCCCGCTTCCGGCATCTGCATGACCGACAGGATGGATTGCAGGAGCGTGATCAGGATGACGCCGGCCACCGTACCGAGATAGGAGCCTCGCCCGCCGAGGATCGAGGTGCCGCCAAGCACGACGGCGGCGATCGACGGCAGGAGATAGGCATCGCCCATCGACTGCGCCGCCTTGGAGGCATAGCCGGCCAGAAGCACGCCCCCAAAGGCGGAGAGCCCTCCGGACACGGCGAAGGCGATCATTACCACACGCCGCGTGTCGATGCCGGAGAGATAGGCGGCGCGTTCGCGGTTGCCGATGCCGTAGACGGTGCGGCCGAAGCCGGTGCGGGTCAGCACGAACACCATCGCCGCGCCTATCAACGCCCAGATGATGACCGCATTGGGCACGCCCGGAATGGCAAAGCCGGTCGCCAGATAACGCATCGCGCCGGTCGCCGAATCCTGTGGCGAGAAGCCGCCGGTATAGACCACCATCAGGCCCTGCGCGACGGCGTTTGTGGCAAGCGTGATGATCATCGAGGGGATGCGCAGATAAGCGACCCCGATGCCGTTGACGATGCCGATCAGCACGCCGCAGAAGATGCCGAACGGGATGGCCAGCACCACGCCGGCGGGACCGTAGGCGGCCGCGGCGCAAGCCATCATAGCACCCGCCGCCACCGACCACGGCACCGACAAGTCAATCTGGCCGAGCAGGACGACCAGCATCATGCCGGTGGCGATGACGCCGAGAAACGAGGCTACCTTGAGCTGCTGCAAGAGATATTCAGGCGACAGGAAGCTGCGCGAATAGAGGCTGCCCAGCAACAACAGCAGCACGATGCACGCAAAGGCGGTCAGCACCGCCGGGTCGGCGCGGCGGATAAACCTGGGCATGCGGCCGGCAATGCCGCCAAATGTCGTTTCGCTCACAGGAACCACTCCAGCCGATTACGAACACGAAACAGGGCGAAGGCGCCGAGACTGACGGCGACCAGAAGGATAACCCCCTGGAACAGCGGCTGCCAGAGCGGATCGAAATCGAAGACGAACAGGAGATCGCCGATGGTGCGGAAGGCGAGCGCGCCGAAGATCGCGCCGATGGCGCTGCCCTTGCCACCGAACAGCGAGACGCCGCCCAGCACCACGGCGGCGATCGAGAACAGCGTGTAGGCGTTGCCGCTGGCATAGGCCGCCTCGCCAGTATAGGTGAAGAAGGTCAGGAACAGGCCGCCGATCGCCGCCAGCAGCCCAGCCAATGTGTAGGCAGCGAACTTGCCGCGCCGGATCGGCACGCCGGACATGTAGGCCGCCGTTTCCGACGACCCCGCCGCATAAGCCGCACGGCCGAGCACCGAGCGGCTGAACGGTACCCAGATCGCCAGCACGATGGCCAGCAGCGCGACGAGGCTCGCCGGCACCACGTCGAACACGCGTCCGGTCAATGCGTCGGCCAGATCCTCGTTGACCGAACCGCCCGGGAAAGGCCGCAGCAGGAGGCCGATGCCGTAATAGACGGTGCCCGTCGCTATGGTGGCGACGATCGGCTGCAGCCGTCCATAGATGACGATGGCTCCATTGATCGCCCCGCACAGCAGGCCGACCGCGAGCACGGCCAGCACGCCAAGCGTCGTCTGCATCGGCGTGCCGACCACCAGCCAGGACGCCAGGCAGTTGGTGAGCAGGAAGATCATGCCGACAGAGAGGTCGATGCCGGCGGTGATCACCACCAGCGTCTGCGCCATGGCGACAAAGGCGAGCAGCACTCCCTTGTTCGCCGCCGTCTGCACGACATTGGCGGTAAAGCCGGCCGGATGGTTCGAGGTGTAGATGACGAACATGACGATGAAGATGCCAAGCGCCAGCAGGGTTCCTCGCTGCTCGGCCAGCCAGTAGCGCCAATCCTTCACGCGTCTGCTCCCAGGCCCACCGGGCTCTCCTCGCCATGGATGTTGAGCGCGCTCGATATCAGCGCCCGCTCGGTGATCTCGGCGCCGACCAGCTCGCGCTTGACCGCCCCGTCATAGAGCACGAGCACGCGGTCGCAGCAGCCGATCAGCTCGTCGTAATCGGTCGAATAGAACAGGATCGCGGCGCCCGCGTCCGCCAGCTTGCGCATCAATTGATAAAGTTCCTGCTTGGTGCCGACATCGATGCCGCGCGTCGGGTCGTTGAGCAGGATGATGCGCGGCTGGCGCATCAGCCATTTGGCGATGACCACCTTCTGCTGGTTGCCGCCCGACAGCGCGCCGACCGGAATGTCGAGACCCGCCGTCTTGATGGCCAGCAGGCCGACCATGTCGTCGATCAGCCGCTGCTCCGCGGCGCGGTCGATGATGCCGCCTTTCGACAGCCTGTCGAGTGCCGCGAAGGACAGGTTCTCGCGCACCGTCATCGGCAGCATCAGGCCTTCGGTCTTGCGGTCCTCGGGAATGAGCGCCATGCCGATACCGTCCTCCCGCGCGGCGGCGGGACTGGCGATCGCCACCGGCTTGCCGTCGATCAGGACCTGGCCGGACAGGCCGCGCAGCACGCCGAAGAACGCAAGCAGCAGCTCGCGCTGGCCCTGGCCGTCGAGGCCGCCGAGACCGACCACCTCGCCTGCCCTGACGGTCAGCGAGATGTCGTGCAGCCGGTCGGCCCAGGAGAGCTTGCGGGCCTCGAGCCTGGGGGTGGCGCCGGCAGGTGCCTGCGCCGGCTTGGACGGAAAGATATGGCTGTATTCGCGGCCGATCATCAATTCGACCACCTCATTGTCGCTCTTCGAGCCGGCCTTGTAGCTGGCGACGTTGCGCCCGTTGCGGAAAACCGTGCACTGGTCGGCAAGCTCCGCGATCTCGTTCATCCGGTGCGAGATGTAGAGCAGCGCCAGCCCTTCCGAGCGTAGCCGTTTCAGCACGCCAAATATCTTGGAGACATCCGCTGCCGTCAGCGCCGAGGTCGCCTCGTCGAGGATCAGAATGCGCGGCTTGCGGGCCAAGGCCTTGGCGATTTCGACCATCTGCCGGCGCGACAGCGGCAGGTCCTTGACCAGCGCCAGCGGATGAATGTCGGATGCGCCGGCTCGCGCCAGCGCGTCCTCGGCGATGCGGCGCTGCGCCTTGCGGTCGATCATGCCGAAACGTTTGGGCGGGTCGGAAATGACGATGTTGTCGGCGACGCTGAGCTCGGGGATGAGCGACAGTTCCTGGAAGATGCAGACGATGCCGGCCTTGTTAGCGGCACCCGGCGAGGCAAAGGTCACCTCGTGTCCGTCCAGCATCATGCGGCCCTCGTCGGGCGCCACCACGCCCGCCATGACCTTGATCAGCGTCGATTTGCCAGCGCCGTTTTCGCCGAGGACAGCGTGAATGCTGCCGGACGTGACCGAAAGTTCGGCCTTTTCCAACGCACGAACACCGCCATAGCGCTTGGATATGCCTTCCATCCGGAAGAGCGGAACCGCACCGTCCATCGGCCCTCCCGAGGCACTTTGACTACTTGGGATACGAAGGACCGGCGCCGCTGGAGATCCCGCGGCGCCGGCTATGCAGCCTATTGGTCAGCCTTGGTCTGGCCCATGATTTCCTGCGCGGTGAAATTGATGCCGCAAGTCGGGAAGGAATTGCCTACGAAGAAATTGTCGGACTGATCGGGGAAGAAATCCTGACCTGCCTTGAAGTTCGGATCCTCGACGATCGCCAGCGGCAGCTTGACCGACTGCGGCACGACGTTGCCTTCGAGTGCCGAGATCGCCGTCTTGATGGCGACCGCCACCTGCGCCGGGCCGGTACCGGCCGACGAGCATTTCAGCCCGTCCGCGGCATGAGCGGCGCAGAATTTGCGGAAACCGTTTTCCGTTTCGCCACCGAACGGCACGAAAGGCTGCTTGGCGTCGATCATCGCCTGCACGATGCCGGTGTCGCCGCCCTGTCCGGTGACGCCGTCGAAGGGGCCATTGGTGGCGATGGCATCGGCCGAAGCCTTCTGTGCCACGCCGTCATCCCACTTGCCGACGACTTCGGTGACCTCCCACTTCTTGCCGGAAGCGTCGAGAGCCTCGTGGATGCCGTTGTGACGGTCGGTGTCGACCGATGTACCGGCAACACCACGCACTTCAAGCACTTTCCCGCCGTTCGGCACATGCTTGATCAGCCAGTTGCCCCACAATTCGCCAAGCCCTTTCTGGTCGACGTTGACGTTGATGGCATCCTTGGTGTCGAGAATATTGTCGAAGGCAACCAGCACCACGCCGGCTGCCTTGGCGCGCTTGATCACTGGTCCAAAGGCCGTCGGATTCTGCGCGTTGACGACGATCGCGTCGTAGCCGGAATCGATGAAGTTGTTGATCGCCGAGATTTGCGCCGGCACATCCTCGCCGGTTGAAACGACCTTGAATTCCTTCAGCTTCGCGGCGACGTCCTTCTGTGCCGCATAGGCCTTCGCAGTCTGCACCATCTGGATGCGCCATGTGTTGGCGATGTAGCCATTGGCGAGCGCGATACGGTATGGGCCGGCCTTCTTGGGGAATTTGAAGAACTGCGTATCGGCGGCCCAAGGCGCGAAGCAATCAGGCTCGGCAGCCGGACCCTTGACGACTTCAGGGCCCGCGGCAATCGCAGATGAATTCAACATGACGAATGCAGTGGCGGCAACGATGCCACCGATAAGTGACTTGATCATCGATATTCCTCCCAGTTGCAGTTCTGATTATTGTTCGCTGTGCTTCGGTTCAAACGTTTGGCAAAGCCCCTCCAGCCTTAGCCTACCCGTGCATTTCCAAGCGGCTGGTCGCCGACCTGATCCCCTCCTTCGTCGTTCTTCAAGCGAAAGCTAAAACTATCATATTATCCATAATCGACAAGCGCATTCTGTCGCTTATGTATAATAAACAGGCTCTGACCAGCCACCCCCCGGTTCCGGGCAGGAAAAATGGTAGCGCTACCATCAAGCCCTGTAAAGCGTCATTTCACCGGCTCGAAACCCGTGTTCAACGCGCCGTGCTCTCGCGGCGCTTGAGTTCAAAGCCCAGGTCAACGACCCGCTGTTCCGGCCTGTCGCCGGCGATCGCCGCCAGTGCCATGGCCACCGCCTGCCGGCCGATCTCGTAGCGAGGGGTGCGGATGCTGGTGACCGAGGGAAAGGCCACCTGCATCATGTCGAGGTCGTTGAAGCCGACGATGCCGATCGTTTTCGGTACGTCGATCGAGGCGCGATGGCATTCGAACAGCACACCGAGCGCGATGTCGTCATTGTTGCAGAACACGCCGTCCAGCGTCGGCATCTTGGCCAGCGCGTCGCGAAACAGTTCGCGCCCGAGCGATACGCTGGACAGGACAGGCGTGGTGGTGACCAAACGCGGATCGAACAGACCGGCCTTGTCCATCGCCGCGCGGTAGCCGGCAAGGCGGCGCTGCGAACGCGGGTCCATGCGCGCGCCGATGAAGCCTATGCGCCGGTAACCCGCCTCGATCAGATGCTCGGTCGCCGTCCTGCCGCCGTCGAGATGCGAAAAGCCGACCATCATGTCGACGGGATCGGACCCGGTCTCCATCACCTGAACCACCGGGCAGCCTGCATTTTCCAGCAACTTCCGCGAGGTCGGCGTCTGGTCGATCCCGGCCACGATCAGTGCCGCCGGCCGCTGTGGCGCGAACACCTGCAGCAGCCGCTCTTCCTCGATGCCGGAATAATGGGTGTTGCCAAGCTGGATGCGGAACGGGCTGTCCGACAGGCTGTCATAGATGCCGCGCAACACCTCGGCAAAGACGTTGTTGGTGAGCGAAGGCACCAGGACGCCGAACACTTCGGCGCGCGCCGACGCCAGTGCCCGCGCATTGGGGTCCGGAACATAGCCGAGTTCGTCGACGGCGGCCTCGATCTGGCGGCGCAATTCCTCCGAGACGCGGCCGGGATCACGCAGCGCGCGCGACACCGTGATGGCGCCGACGCCGGCCTTGCGCGCGACATCGGCAATGGTCGGGCGGCCGCCGCCCCGGCGCGAGCGCGGCTTGATCAAGAATATAGTCCACGCGGCGGACCGAAACCGCTATCCGCTCGCAAAACCATGTTCAGCGTCTTTGCCATTGTCGCCATGCCAGACCGGCCTGTTGCCGCACCCGCTCGCCTACTGGCGTCGCGCAGCCTTGGGTGGTTGTCAAGCCGAGCGGCCGACCGCAATGCAGCAAGCAGGGCCTCAAGCCATCGCCGCGGCGCGGCCTCTCGCCTTCCACAGCAACAGCCCGATCGCCAGTATGTTGAGCAGGTTCCAGGCAATGCCGTTGAGGAACGCCGCGGCATAGGAGCCGGTCAGGTCGTAGATCCAGCCAGACATCCAGCCACCGATCGCCATGCCGAAGATGGTCGCCATCATGACGATGCCGATACGCTGGCCGGCCTCTTTCGCCGGCATGTATTCGCGCACGATGATCGCATAGCAAGGCACGATGCCGCCTTGCGACAGGCCGAACACCAGCGACACGACATAGAGCGAGACGAGCCCGTCGAACGGGATGTAAAACAGCAGCGACAGGCATTGCAGCACCGAACCGATGAGCAGGGTTTTCACGCCGCCGATACGATCGGCGAGAAAGCCCGAGGCAAGCCGGCTGACGACGCCCGCCGCCATCATGATCGACAGCATGTCGGCGCCATGCGCCATGCCGTAGCCGAGATCCATGCAATAGGCGACGATGTGCACCTGCGGCATCGACATCGCCACGCAGCAGCCGAGGCCGGCGACGATCAGCAGCACTTGCAGCGCCACCGGAGACAGCGAGATCGAGTGCACGGGCCGGCTTCCCGGCGAGCCGGCGGCGGCCGCGACCGGAGCGCCGCGCCGCAGCATCAGCACCAGCGGCACCATGGTGACCAGGCAGAAGACACCGATGGCCGCATACGTGAAACGCCAGCCTTCCGCGTTCATCAGCGTCGGCATGATGGTTGGCCAGAACGCTCCGGCGAGATAGTTGCCGGCCGCGGCCGCGGTCACCGCGACACCGCGCCGGCGGTTGAACCAGTGCGAGATATCGGCGATCAAAGGGCCAAAGATCACCGAGGTGCCGACACCGATCAGCACCCCTTGGGCAAGGGTGAATTGCAGGATCGAGGTCGATAGCGCCGCGAGCAGGAGGCCGGCGGCGAGCGCGACCGAGGACAGCAGCGCCGGGATCCAATAACCAATGCGATCGATGGCGCGGCCGACCAGCACGTTGCCGGCGGCGAAGCCGACCATGGTCGCGGTGTAGGGCATCGAGGCCGCGGCGCGGTCGACGCCGAACTCGGCCTGCACGGCGGGCAGCACCACGACGACGGCCCACATGCCGACGGCACCGATCGTCGCCAGCAGGATCGAGATGGCAAGCCGCAGCCAGGCATAGCCGCTGTCGATGCCGGGGGCAGGCCGGCTGATGTCGGTTCGGGTCAAGGGCGTTTCCTGTCGGCGGTCTCGGAGATCGGCTGCCGTTTCGGCCACTATCGGCGGATTCCTGGAGCGCAGCAGCGCCACATTGGGCAAATCCGTGGTTCCAGAACCAGGCGGGAACCGACGCCAGACTGCGGAGTTTTCAACGGGAAAACCCGCAAAGGAGTCCAGCCGTGACCGCCGCCAGGAAAAAATGGTCGGCCGAGGTGACCGAGCACAGCAACGCGATGGATTTGGAGGAACACGTCTTCGAGTCCGACGACGCGAGGAAGATCGCCGCCTCTCTCAAGCGCTCCGCCGAGCACAGCCATCGCCGCAAGGCCGAGCCGTTCCAGTCCGCCATGTCGATGCTGAATTTCTACATCAACCGAGCCGGCAAGAACCTGCCCGCCAAGCGCAAGCAAGTGCTTGAGGACGCCAAGGACGAGTTGCGCGTCGCTTTCGGCCGGCAGAAGGAAGATTAGCGCGGCCATGCCGCAAACGATGGGCTCGCTACCGTGACCTGATCACGCCGTCGGTGTTGGCCAGCAGCTTGCGCACCGCCGCGCGCGCGGCGTCGGGGCGCTGCAGGCGGATGGTTTTCTCGATCGCCTCATGCAGCTTCTGTGCATGGTTGAGATCGTCCACGGCCCGCGTGGTGTAGGCGAAAAGATGATCGAAGGCGGATTCGATCAGCACGCCAAGCGGCACCAGCAGGTCGTTGCCCGAGGCCCGCAGGATGGCGAGGTGAAAGCGCGTGTCGGCGCGCGTGCGCTCCTGGAGGCTCGCCGCCTCCCCCATTTCGCGGCAGGCCTGGCTGATCTCGGCCATCTGCTCGTCGGTCCGCCGCATGGCGGCAAAGGCAGCCGCTTCCGGCTCGATGATATGGCGGAACTCCTGCACGGTCTTCAGGAACACTTCGCGGTCCGGCGACGTCGCGTACCAGGCCAGCACATCGCGGTCCAGCAGGTTCCAGCGCTCCTTCGGCTCGACCCAACTGCCGATCTTGGGGCGCGACGCCAGCAGGCTCTTGGCCATCAGCATCTTGATCGCCTCGCGCACCGCCGAGCGGCTGACGCTGAAGGTCTCCGACCACTTGGCTTCGTTGGGAAGGATGGTGCCGGGTGGATAATCGCCGCGCACGATCCGCAGACCAATCTCGCTGGCCAGCGACGTGTGCACGTTGGCACCGGGAATGCGGGCCGCGTCGGGCCGGCGAACTCCCGTCGGGCGCTCGGTGCCTGCCGCTTTCGGCGGCGATTCTTCCTTGTTCGGCTTCGCGTCCCGCATGAACTCCAGAAAGTCCGGTTTCACGAAGCTGTCAAGCGCGGCGAGCGGCTTGACGCGCAAAGCCGCCCGCTGTGCACAGATCAACCCGATCCGCTCCCGGCGTCAGCCATTTTTGACGTATTTGCGCCAGCTGTGCTCCGGGCGGAAACCAAGCAGATCCCGCGCCTTGCGGTTCGACAGCAGTGTCTCGAAGTCGCCGAGTTCGGTCTTGACCGGCACGCCGGGATAGAACCGCCTCAGGAGTTCGGCCGTCGGCAGGTCTGACGAGGTATCGTCATTGGCGGCGTTGAAGACCTGGTAACCCAGCCCATCCTTCTCGACGGCGCGTAGCGTGATCTGGCCGAGGTCGCGCGCATCGATATAGCTCCAGGCGATGCGCTTGCGGAAACCGGGATCGGCGAACCATTTCGGGAACAGCGAATATTCATGCGGCTCGATGACGTTGCCGATACGCAAGGCATAGATGTCGGTGCCATTGCGCTGCGCGAAGGCGCGTGCCGTCTTCTCGTTGACGACCTTGGACAGCGCATAACTGTCCATCGGATCGACGTCATACTCCTCGTCGAGCGGAAAATAGTGGGGGTCGCGCGGTTCGTTGG
The DNA here is from genome assembly GCF_040322415.1 of Mesorhizobium sp. M0152. Lineage (NCBI taxonomy): Bacteria > Pseudomonadati > Pseudomonadota > Alphaproteobacteria > Hyphomicrobiales > Phyllobacteriaceae > Mesorhizobium > Mesorhizobium sp. M0152. The sequence goes on along the minus strand of NZ_JAMYTH010000013.1, from coordinate 6,148 downwards.
CGAACACCAGCCCGTAGGTCGTCTCGCTGGAGGCGATGATCACCTTGCGGATGCCGAGCTTCACCGCTGCCTCGATGACATTGTAGGTGCCAAGCGCATTGATGCGGAACACCTCGTTGTCGGGCGTGATCATGATGCGCGGTATGGCGGCGAAATGCACCACCGCATCGACCGGCTGGGGACGCAGCGACGGATCGAATTCGTGCAGGCCCATATAGCTCGACAATGCGTTGAACACCTGCCCGCTATCGGTGATGTCGGTGATCAGGGTGCGCACCTTGGGATTGTCGAGCGGCTTGGTGTCGATGTTGAGCACCTGGCAGCCCTGCTCCACCAGATATTGCACGACATGGCGCCCGGCCTTGCCGCTGCCGCCGGTGAACATGATCCGTTTCGTCATTCTGGCCTCCACGAAGTCGCTGGGATCCATGTGTATTGTCAGACAACATTGCATTCCGCAACCGCGTACGGCTAAAACAGCGGCGGCATTATCGATAATCGTAAAACAGGACACACAGCATGAGCACGACTGCCCCGCGCGAGACGATCGGCTTCATCGGCCTTGGCCTGATGGGGCATGGCATCGCCAAGAACATCGTCGACAAGGGCTACGCCCTGACCTTTCTCGGCCGCAGGAACCGCAAACCGGCGGAGGACTTGCTTGGCCGGGGCGCCAGGGAAGCGCCGACGTCACGCGACGTCGCGGCGGCATCGGAAATCGTCTTCATCTGCGTCACCGGCTCGCGTGAGGTCGAGGCCATCATCCGCGGCCCCGCCGGCCTCAGGGAAGGCTTGAAGAAGGGCTCGGTCGTCATCGATTGCTCGACCTCCGATCCGGTCTCGACCGTTGCGCTTGCAGCCGAACTCAAGGCGCTCGGCATCGACTATGTCGACGCGCCGCTGAGCCGCACGCCGAAGGAGGCCTGGGAAGGCACGCTCGACGCCATGGTCGGCGCGCCCGACGCCGTCTTTGCCAGGGTGAAGCCGGTGATCGAAACCTGGGCCGGCCGCATTGTCCATATCGGCGACACCGGCGATGGCCACCGCATGAAACTGCTCAACAATTTCATCTCGCTCGGCTACGCAGCACTCTATTCCGAAGCGTTGGCGCTAGCTGAGAAGGTTGGCATCTCGCCACCGCGCTTCGACAGCGTCATCCGCAACGGTCGCATGGATTGCGGCTTCTACCAGACCTTCATGCGCTGGACGCTGGAAGGCGACCGCGACGCCCACAAATTCACCATCGCCAACGCCTTCAAGGACCTGACCTATCTGGAGTCGATGGCGGGTGCGGCCGGCATCGCCAACCCGCTCGGCAATGCCACCAAGAACGCTTTCGCCGGTGCCCACGCCACCGGTCCCGCGGAACAATTCGTGCCGATGCTGGCGACGCATATCGGCAAGGTCAACGGCGTCGACCTGATGCCGACGAAGGACGGAAAGAAGCAGACGATTTGAGGGGCAGTTCTGCTAACCGCCCCGGTCGGCGCCGCCCCCCTGTCGGCAACTCCCCGGTGAGGTAGCGCCAGTCTAGCATATGAACTGTCGCCAACTACCGCGTTGAGCGCCCGATCCCGTCATCGGTGTCGGCGAGCAGCTTGTGGACGGCGCTGCGCGCCGCGGCGGGTCGCCGCAGGCGGATGTTCTTCTCGATCGCCTCGTGCAGCTTCTGCGCCCGCCGCTGGTCGCCGACCTGGCGCGTCGTGAAGATGAAGAGGTGGTCGAGTGCGGACTCGATCAGCACGCCGAGCGGCACCAGAAGATCGTTGCCCGACGCCCGCAGGATGGCCAGGTGAAAACGCGTGTCGGCGCGGATGCGCTCCGGCAGGCTGGCCGCCTCGCCCATTTCGCGGCAGGCCAGGCTGATCTCGGCCATCTGCTCGTCGCTGCGCCGCACCGCGGCAAAGGCGGAAGCTTCCGGCTCGATGATATGGCGGAACTCCTGCACGGTGCGCAGGAACGTTTCTCGGTCGGGCGCGGTCGCATACCAGGCAAGCACGTCGCGATCGAGCAGGTTCCAGCGCTCCCTGGGTTCGACCCAACTGCCGATTTTCGGCCGTGAGGCGAGCAGGCTCTTGGCCATCAGCATCTTTATCGCTTCGCGCACCGCCGAGCGGCTAACATTGAAGGTTTCCGACCATTTGGCTTCGTTGGGCAGGATGGTTCCCGGCGGATAGTCGCCGCGCACGATCCTGAGACCAATCTCGCTGGCCAGCGAGGCATGCACGCTCGACCCTGGGAAGTGCGGGGCATCTGCCCGGCGCACTGCCGGACTGCGGCTGGCTTGTGCCTTGGCCTGGCTGGCTTGTTTCTCTGATTTCGCGTCCGGCATCCACGTTCCAATGCGTCGGCCCAATGCGTCGGCCATGTCTGTTCCGGGCCCTGTCCGGAACTGTCGGGTCCGCCGATCCCGTCGCCGAAAATCCGAACTGCGGGCTAACGATAGCCGGCGCCGCTGCCCCGAAAGATGGGTTCCCCGGTTAATTTGTATAAGGGGCGTGGCCCCTTAGGACGGGCGCCCCGGAACGAGACCTACTTCTGGATGCAGGTGTCGACCGTGTCCTTGGTGCATTCGTCGAGGCCGGTGAAGACCGGATCGTCGACCTTCTTGCCCTCGACCAGGTCGATCATCACCGACGGAGCCTTGTAGCCCATTTCGAACGGCCGCTGGCCGACCAGTGCGGTGACGAGGCCGTCCTTGGCGATCGCCACCTCGTCGCCGATCGTGTCGGCGGCACCGATGACGAAGTCATTGCTGGCCAGCCTGTCCTTGAGCGGTCCGACCAGATCGCGATAGGGCTGCGGCGCACCGAACAGCGGCCACCCGCCCATGATGCCGAACGCATCGAGCTTGGGATTGGCGGCAAGAATGTCGGTCATCGCCTGCACGCCCTTGGCACCGTCGTCGTTGGTGAACACCGGACAGCCGGCGACCTCGGTCCAACCGCCTTCGCCGGCAAGTGTCGCGACGCCTTCCTTGCCCGTCAGCGCATCGCGCATGCCTTGCGCGCGGCGCAGGATGTTGTCGGCCGCCGGGTTGCCCTCAATGGTGCAGATCGTGCCGCCATTCGGCTTGGCCTTCTTGATGTACTCACCGATCTTGTGGCCCATCAGGTAGTTGTCGGTGCCGAGATAGGTCTTGCGCAGCGCCGCATCTTCCTTGGCGAGATCCGCGTCGAGGGTCATGATCGGGATGGTCGGATTGGCGGTCTTGATCGTCTGCGCGATCAGCGGCGCGTTGGACGGCGAAATCGCCATCGCCACGGTGTCGGCCTTGCTCAGCATGTCCTGGACGATCTGCGCCTCGCCGGCCTCGTCCGAAGTCGATGCCGGACCGGTATAGAAGCACTCATATTCCGAGCTGGCGTTTTCCTTGTTCCACTTTTCGCAACCCTGGTGGATGGCCTCGAAGAACGGATTGTCGAGACCTTTCACCACGATGACGAGTTGCTTCTTGGCCAAGGCCGGCCCGGCGCCCAGCGCCATGGCGGCGACGGCGGCAAGCAAAACTGTTTTCCTCATGTCAGTCCTCCCTTTGAAACAGACGAGCACGGCGTGCCCGCCACACAAACCGGCTGAATGCGAGGTGACAGAACTCGTTACGCGAGTGCTCGTGCCGCCAAGCCAGGCCGATAAGCATTTCCAGATGCGACCGGCCGGCAATGCGCCCGCACGATCGATAATCTCGTAGCCGGTTGCGTCACCACAGTGGCGTCAGGGCCGGCACGTCTTCCTCCGATATTCAGCTAATAACGGCTTGCCGCCAACGTCAATGCTATTTGTCCTACAAAACAGATTTTTCCTGACGGTCCCGCCCCATTCGTCCGACAATTGCACATTCTTATTCATCAGACAATTGACGCCCGCATGGCCATTTGCGTAAAAGAGGCATCGCTGTTTCCGGGAGGATCTGGGAAGCGCGAACAGGAGCTGGCGCCCGTCTTCGGCGCATGGCCAGGCAGGGAGGCAAAAGGCTGGTGGCGGTTCTCGAACTCACCAATATCTCGAAGCATTTCGGCGCCATCCAGGCGGTCAACGACGTGTCGCTATCGATCGAACCCGGACAAGTCGTCGGCCTGATGGGCGACAACGGCGCCGGCAAGTCGACGTTGGTGAAGATGATCGCGGGCAATTTCCGCCAGAGCCACGGCACGATGCGCATGGACGACAAGGAGTTGATCCTGCACAAGCCGGTCGAAGCGCGCCAGCACGGCATCGAGATCGTCCACCAGGATCTTGCGCTCTGCAACAATTTGACCGCGGCGGCCAACGTCTATCTCGGCCGCGAGCTGCGCAAGGGCGTCGGCCCGTTCCGCATCCTCGATTATGCCGCGATGTACAAGCGCGCCGGCCAGATCTTCGCCGAGCTGAAGTCCGAGACCCGCCCGCGCGACCTGGTCAAGCAGATGTCGGGCGGCCAGCGCCAGGCGGTGGCGATCGCCCGCACCATGCTGTCGCAAGCCAAGATCGTGCTGATGGACGAACCGACGGCGGCGATCTCGGTCAGGCAGGTCGCCGAGGTGCTCAACCTGATCCGCCATCTGCGCGACCAGGGCATCGCCGTCGTGCTGATCAGCCACCGCATGCCCGACGTCTTCGACGTCGCCGATCGCGTCATCGTCATGCGGCGCGGCAGGAAAGTCGCCGACAAGACGATCGCCTCGAGCTCACCCGAGGAAGTCACAGGGCTCATCACCGGCGCCATCGAGCAGGTAGCATGACCAGCAAGCACCCGGATTTCACCGCGCCGGGCGGCATCGCCGCCGGCAGGAAAGGTCGATAATGGCAGTCACACTTGACCAGACGATCGCGCAGAAACAGCACACCCTCCTGTCGCGGATATTCTCCAGTCAGACTTTCTGGGTGGTGATCGCCGTCATTTTGGCCTGTATTTTCCTGTCGTTCGCCACCGACGCCTTCGCCACCTCGAAGAACCTCTACAACATCACCCGCAACATCACCTTCGTCGCCATCGTCGCGCTCGGCATGACCTTCGTCATCATCACCGGCGGCATCGACCTGTCGGTCGGCTCGGTGCTGTGCCTGTGTTCGATGGTGCTGGCCGTCACCATGCATGCTGGCTATTCGATCGAGGTCGGCATACTGGCCACGGTTGCCACCGCGCTCGTCATCGGCGCCTTCAACGGCGTCCTGATCGCCTATCTCGGCTTTCCGCCCTTCGTGGTGACGCTCGGCATGCTGTCCATTGCCCGCAGCCTGGCCATGGTCGCCTCCAACAACACGGTCGTCTTCCAGTTCGGGCCGGACCACGACAAGTTGCTGGCGCTGGGCGGCGGCGCCTGGGTATTCGGCATCGCCAATCCGGTGCTGTACATGATCCTTCTGGCGCTGATCACCGGCTTCATTCTGCGCTGGACCAGGTTCGGCCGTCACATCTTCGCCATCGGCGGCAACGAGCATGCGGCGACGCTGACCGGTGTTCCGGTGCGCCAGATCAAGGTCGCGGTCTACATGATCTCGGCGCTTTCGGCGGGCATTGCCGGCATCATTCAGACCGGATGGCTGGGCGCCGTCACCACCAATCTCGGCACCGGCATGGAATTGCAGGTGATCGCAGCCACCGTCATCGGCGGCGCCAATCTGGCCGGCGGCGTCGGCACCGCCTTCGGCGCCATTGTCGGCGCGGCGCTGATCGAGGTGATCCGCAACAGCCTCGGCCTGCTCGGCATCAATGCCTTCTGGCAAGGCACCTTCATCGGCGGCGCCATCCTGATGGCAGTGCTGTTCGACCGTATCCGCAATTTCAGGCGCAGCGATTGACGCCCAAGCATCCAAGGATGCGCTAGCGCCGCCCCTCATCCGGACAAGGCGTCCTTCTCCCGTCACCATACAGGGAGGTGAGGAGTGGTCCATGCAGTGGACGAAAAGCCAATTGCTTGGCTTTTCGAACGACGAACGCCGGCAGGCGAATGACGGGCGGCGCCAGCCCTCGGATTTAGCCGTAAATGTGCAGATGGATCAAAAGAACGATCTTCCGTTCCAACACCTATCGTTCAGTCTGAAAATCCACCCGCGCGGCTCATGACGAACGCCTCCCCCACACAGGGCAACGAGTCCAGGTTAACGGGCTTGGAGTGCGGCCATGAGGTAGTCGGTGTCCCAGGTCGCGAGTTTACGCTTGCCCTTG
>NZ_JAMYTH010000012.1:0-167565 GCF_040322415.1 Mesorhizobium sp. M0152 | reverse complement strand
GTTCGCCGGCGGCGATCTTTCGTCGATGATGAACAATTTAAGGACGCAGGTGCGTGACAACCCGCTGCCATTGACCATGGTCGGCGCGGGGCTAGCTTGGCTAATGCTTGGCAAGGGCACGTCGGCCGAAGGCCTCAGCAGTTTCACCAGGACTGACGACGTTGGGGACGGAGGTGTGACTGATTTCTCCGACTACAACCAGTCGCAAAGTGGTGGCTCCGGTCTTGGCGAGGCAAGCTCCAGGCTGGGTGACAAGCTTTCCGATGCCGCGGATTCGATGGCCTCGGCCGTCGCTGGTGTCACTGACACGGCGGCAAGTGCCGCAAGCAGCGCCAAGAGCACGCTGACTGGCACCGCTGGGCTGCTGGGTTCAGGCGCAGCGCAGGCAAGCCGGTCGGCCCAGGACCTTCTGCAAAGTGAACCGCTGGCGGTGGCCGCTGTTGGTCTCGTCTTGGGAACTGTCATCGGGGCGATGCTGCCGCATACGCAGACGGAAGATGAGCAGGTCGGCGCGTACAACAAAGAACTTCGTGACAGCGCCAGACAGGTTTTCGAGCAGGGGCTCGAAACGGCCAAGGGGGTTGCGTCCGAGGCTTACGTGGCAGGGAAGGAAGAGGCCGACCGGCAGAGTTCCGACACGGGTTCACAAACGTTGGCTGGCAAGGCGGAAAAGGTGGCGAGATCGACAGCCATCGAGGCGGAGCAAGCCATTCGGGATCGGCTGCCCACATCAGGACAGGACTCCGGATCGACGTCCTAGCGCGGCATCCATCAAGCAAACTTCGCCGAATATTCACTCGGCGCCTCGGCGTCTTCAGGGTGCCAACATGACTGCGACAAAATCAGGGAAGGTGCTGTTGATTGGTGGGCGCTGCCAGAAAGGTGGGCGCGTGGCAGGTCCACGCTCTGGAGGGAGCGGGGGGGCCAGGTCCTGTCGCCAGGCAACCAAGCTTTCGCCAAGCTGCGTTTCAGCCGCAGCGAAAATAATCGAGCAATCGCAGTATGGTTTCCATCTGCGAGCGCGCACCAGCTTTTTGCGGGACGGACCTTAGCGGTCGAGCGGCAATCGCCGGTCCCATTCCAGGAGAAGTGAGGAACGCCGAATTGCCAAGCGGCCTACGGCTCAGGGCCCCGCCGCAAAGGCTTCAGGTTTCTGCTGGTCCCGCTGGTTGTCGCGGTCTTGAGGGTGGGATGTGGCCGGCGGCTCGGCCCGGATTACCGGCTCCAGATCTTTGGGAAAGTTTGGCGCGTCGACGGGCAGTTGCTCACGCGGGCCTCTTTCCCTTTGGACCAGAGCCGGGAGCATTTCAGCCACGCCACTCAGGATTTCTTTCACCAACGCGTTCATCACCGCGCCCATTCCGTCTCATGAACTAAAACGTAAGCCCAGAACCAATGTTCCCCCCGCAAGCTCGGGCTCGGTTCTTTGCAAGTGGAGCGTGGCTGTCGCCCCGATCCTTCGGCTTTTTAACGCTGCGTCGGTACTGACGTGGCCATTCTTCAGCGCCCGGTAGGCAGGGCCAGGACCGACGATTGTCCGAAGCTTGGCCGCGACCAGCAACGTCATCGAGCCTGGTTCAACACGCTGAACGAAGCCTATGTGAAGGCCCGCTATTCCAAGCACGACGATCAAACTCACCATCGTCCTGGTGCTCACGGGCGCTGTTCTTTTCGTGCTCGTGCCATCACTCGGCGCAACGGCCGCCCTGGTGAGCGGCGTGGGGGCTCAGCCGCTCTCGCCGGGTCAACGCCTGCGAGCTGATCGAAGAGGGCAGGGATGCCATCGGCGACACCTGCGGCCTGACGCTGCGGCTGTCGCTGGACGAGATGATCGGCGAGCTTGGCTTCGCCAATTCCGAAGTGCGCGATCTGATCGAGATGCATGCCGACCTGCCCGACCTCTGGGATCTGGCCCATGGCGCCTGGGAGGATTGTTCGGGGCCGTCGCGGTTCAAGGAAGAAGCCGCGCAGGAAAGCCTTGTGTCCGGCATCAAGACTCTGACCTCAAAGCCTGTCGTCGGCGTCGGTCGCTTCACATCGCCGGATGTGATGGTCAGGATGATCAAGTCCGGTACGCTTGATTTCATCGGTTGCGCCCGTCCGTCGATTGCCGATCCCTTCCTGCCGAAGAAGGTGGAAGAGGGGCGGATCGAGGACATCCGCGAGTGCATCGGCTGCAACATCTGCATCACCGGCGACATGACCATGTCGATCTCGCGCTGTACGCAGAACCCGACCTTCATGGAGGAGTGGCGCAAGGGCTGGCATCCTGAACGCATCCAGGCCAAGGGCGACAGCGACAGCGTGCTGATCGTCGGCGCCGGCCCAGCCGGGCTGGAGGCCGCCCGCGCGCTCGGCCTGCGCGGCTATCGGGTGGCCATTGCCGAGGCCGGTACCGAACTCGGCGGCCGCGTGGCGCGCGAGTGCCGCCTGCCTGGGTTGTCGGCCTGGGGCCGCGTGCGCGACTATCGCCAGTACCAGCTCAGCCAGATGTCCAATGTCGACATCTATTTCGAAAGCCGGTTGTCGGCCGAGGACGTACTCGGCTTCGGCTTTCAGAACATCGCCCTCGCCACCGGCTCGACATGGCGCCGCGACGGTGTAGCGCGCGCCCATGTCGTGCCGATGCCTATAAATCCTGCCATGCCGGTCTACACACCGGACGACTTGATGGCTGGCAGCATGCCCACCGGCAATGTCGTGCTGTTTGACGACGACCACTACTACATGGGTGGTGTCCTGGCTGAGCTGATGGCGCGCAACGGTGCCAGGGTGACGTTGGTGACGCCGTCCGCATATGTGTCGGACTGGACCCGCAACACGCTGGAGCAGGGCGCTATCCATCGCCGGCTGGCCGGGCTCGGCGTCGAGATCGTGCTCAACCGGACCGTGACGCGCGTCATGCCAAGAGGCGTTGCCACAGCCTGCGCCTATACCGGCGCCCAACGTGACATCGCCGCGGACGCGGTGGTGCTGGTAACCTCGCGCCAACAAGACGACGAGGTCTGGCGCGCACTTAAGGGACGAGGGGGCGAATGGGCCGACAATGGCATTCGCTCGATCAAGATCATCGGCGACGCCGAGGCGCCAGGCCCGATCGCCTGGGCGACCTATGCCGGCCATCGCTTCGCTCGTGAGCTGGACGAACAGAATATCGGTGATGCGCTGCCGTTCCGCCGTGAAGTGACGGCTTTGGCGGCGGGGTAGACCGATGGCATGGCTTGAGAGGGGAACGATGTGCCGGTTAATGCCGTAGACGTTGAGACAGACCGGAAAACGTTTCGCGCAAGCCAGTCAATCGCGAGACAATACGGAACGGTACGAGAAACTTTCTGACTTAGTGCCCGCGAAAAGGCCAATGAAGTCAATATTCTTAGCACATCCTCCCGGGCCCACTATGACCATTGATTTCGCACGAAAAATGCACCTATTTGAAGCAGTGACGGTACTTTTCGACACGGCTAAGGCGCGCCGTCGAACGCACAAAATGCAAAAGATTGTCCGATTGGTCCCGATAGTTAGTGACACCTCAAAATATTTTTTGCGGTGAATTTCCATTTAAAATCAGGAGCGTAATTTTTTGACGGTTTTGGTGTCGGTCTTTTCAGGGTTGTAAAAAAGATTTGACAGCAATTTCAATGGGTTATTGGCTATTTGAACAATCGAGTGGGAATAGGGGGCGATGGCGGCGCGGACTAAATGCTGACCGGTTAGTTGAGTTCCCGACGTCGGTGTTGGCTTTATCCATCTATTGCAGGGATTTCTCGGACTTGCCAAGCGGCACCTTCGGCGGCCGATCATCGAGATTGGCGCAGTCACATGCTTGGTAGTTGTCGGCTCATGTGACTCTGTTATGTCGATGTGGCGGACCATCATCGGATTGGGTGTCCAAAGAGTTGGCTCCCGGCGTTCGAAGGCGAAGACCCCAAAAAATGAGCGCGAATGCAATGATGCCGGTCGGCGCCGACGAGTACCCGACAATTGTAATCAACAGCTCTTGGAGGGGAGTTCCCGCAGGGGCACCCGCTAGTGGCATCGTCGATTTGCCGGCGCCCCAGAGGGCCGCAATGATGAATGCGGCCGTGATAGCGACGCCCGAATAGATAAGGAACCAGAACGCGATCCGGGCCGCGATCGCGCCGAGATTCAGCCTCGGCCACACCAACCCAAGCGAAATCAGGATGACCCCAAGGAGGGCGCTTAACGAGTGGGCGGACCGTCCAAGCAATGGAGCTGCAAGGAACGGAATCGCGAAGCCTTCGAAAGACGTAAACAGGAACAAGCCAACGCCTATCTGCAGCAGACGATGTCCTTGATGTGCGAGTGTATTCGATACCTCCATGGTCCCTCGCAAGTTCAGTTGCCGAGCCTCCAAGGGTGCGAGACTGCAATCCATGCGCCTTGGAGTGAGGCGACGGCTCGGCGAGTTGGTCGATGATCCTGAAACCACACCGCGCTGAGGTCGTTCGCCAGGGTCACGAGCCGGCCATGCTATAAATGCCAGTGCCGCCACCTGGGTTCCTGCAAGGGAAACATCACGGACGTCGGTCTGCAGATTCTGGATGACCTGAGCTACAGCGGGCTTCGATGTCGGCGATCGATGCGACGCATCGACTCTTTAGTTTCGACGTGGGTCTGGACTGACCCTTCACGGCGCTCGCCGATCCGACGTGCCATATCGGCGCGATTGGACCAAAAAACTGGTCGTATCAGCGGTGACGGTCTTTTTTAACCGAGACGTTTCTGCCTACCACCAGGTAGCATTCAAAAATGCCTTCGGGAGCCATATCATTTCTCCTCGACTATCGCCTGAACGGGCGCTGGAAGATGTCGTTGCATGCTATGTTTTCTATTGCTTCGGGGTCTCCGAGATAGAAAGCGATAGGTCTTGAAAGATGGAAGACCTCCGATCGCTGCGTGCGGGAATTGCGCATCATGGCGTGCAAATCGGATGGGTAATTTTGAAGATGAAGCCTAGGAAAATTGGCGATGGGGAAAGCCAAACATTGGCGACAGGCAATCACGAGTTCGCCCTGCTACGCTCTCAGGCCGTCCCATTCTCGCAACCGCATATTTGCAGCGGAGCGGATGCGATCAAGCAGCCACCGAGCGGCCGGACCAGGAAGACTGTCGGCCTTGTAGATGGCCTGCATCGGCAAAAGCCCGGGTCCAGGCCCTTCCAGCATGATCTGGACCAGCTGTCCCGCCGTTAGATCGTCGGCAACCATCGGCAACGGCATATGTCCCCAGCCAAGGCCAGCGACCAGAAAGGCGTGCTTGGCGCCGAGATCGGAAAGACGCCATGTGTTGCTGCTTTGGACGCCGAGATCGACGCCCTTTGTCAACGCAGAGCGATCCGTAAGAACGAGCTGTGTCTCCGTTTCCGCCTGATCCAGCGGCACTGGTCCGCGCCATCTGGCCAAAGCATGGTTCGGCGCCACCACGGTGACCATTTCGACCGACAGCAGGCGTTCCGACGAAAGCGACGGCGGGATCATCGGGTAGGTTCCCATGATGCCGACGCTGCACCGCCCGTCCACGACCAATTCGGCAACGGCGCCGAGTGCCTCGATGTGGAGGCGGAGCGGCGTGCTGGGATAGACCGATGCGAACGCGCTCACGGCTTCCGTCAGCAATCGCTGCGGGAACATGACATCGACCATGATCGACAGGACTGCCTCCAGGCCTGCCGAAAGGCTGCGCGCCTGGGCCTTCAATCTGTCCGCGTCACGGACGATCTGCCGAGCTGAAGGCAGCAGACTCTTTGCGCCGGCAGTGAGCTGGGGAAAGCGGGCGGTCTGCTCGAACAGCGTCAATCCCAATTGTGCTTCCAGGTTTGCGATCGTCTGGCTGACGACAGACTGCGCACGGCCGACTTTCCGTCCTGCGGCAGAAAAGCTGCCCTCGTCGGCGGCGGCCACGAAGGTGCGAAGGTGATCCAGGGAAACGCCATCCAGCATGTATCGTCCAAACAGATACCAAACATCGAGTAATATAGGCTTATCACATGGAGAGCCGTCCGTATATTCCCGTTCACGATAGGATGGGTCGATGGGGGTGCACTCATGGAGCCGGCGGAGAGATCCCCAACCGATGGATCGCGGAAGCTGTGGCACGGGACCTCGGCTGTGAGGCGCGCGGCGTCTCCCCGGAAGAAGCGAACGACGTTTGGGGCGAGTTCGGCGCCCTGATCAAAGCCTCGTCAAGCCGGTCGCGTTCGCCCAGGGCGCGCGACGAACTCGGCTGGACGGCTGAAAGGACGGACATGCTCGCCATGATCGGCGAGCCACGCCTGAGGGTTTTGGCCGAGAGCGCTCAGTCACCCAACTGACGGCACTTGCCGTCATCGAAACTCTGCGTCCGGCGACCACTCGGCAGCCGGCAACGGCAGAACTTTGCCAACAACAACGAAGGAAAACACCCATGAGTACACATCAGGACAAGGTCGCGATCATCACGGGCGGCAAGCAGGGCATCGGGCGCGGCATCGCCAATCTTTTGGCACAGCGCGGCGCGAAAATCATCCTCGTCAATCGCCAGGATGCCGCAAAGGAAGCGTCCGAGATCGGCAATGGCGCGATCGCCTTCGCCGCTGACGTGACGAATGAGGCCGACTGGGCGCGGGTTGCCGCCGAGGTGGAGCAGAAATTCGGCCGTGCCGACATCCTCGTGCATGCGGCCGGCATCTACCCCATCACCGGACTTGATCAGATGACGCAGGAAGAGTGGCGCCGCGTCATGGCCGTTAACCTCGATGCGCATGTGATCGGCGCCCGGGCGATCGTGCCGCTGATGCGTAAGGCCGGTGGAGGGTCGATCGTCGCCGTGGGCTCCGACGCGGTGGGGATGGTGACACCGCCCGGAATGGGCTTCTCCCATTACATCACGTCGAAGCTGGGCGTGGTCGGTCTCGTCCGCGCTCTCGCCAATGAACTCGCCGCTGACAACATCATCGTCAACGCCGTTCATCCTGGCATCACCGACACGGAAGGCGCGAGCGGCATGCCTAACGAGCAGAAGGCGCAGGTCTACATGATGCAGGCGATCAAGCGGCTCGGCACGCCGGCTAATATCGCTGGCCCGGTCGCCTTCCTCACCAGTGAGGACGCGCGTTTCGTAACCGGTCAGACGCTTGTGGTCGATGGCGGCCTGATGCGGCTCTGACCGGAAGCCGAGAACCCGTCAGCACGTCCGGTGAAACGGACGTGCTTCCCCTAAATGTACCTTCGGGCATTCAAGTAATCCCAATAGGTCGCTTTTAAACGCCAAGAGTTCGTTGGCGCGGCCAGGATCCGGAAAGTTGCCGGTCACCTATGCATCGGCCGCCCAGGCCTTCGGCTGATTTTATCAAAGGACGACGGGATTGTCCGTCATCGGAGAGTCGGCCCGTCGACAGCGTGATAACTCGGATCAAATCACGCTCAACAGCTTGCTACAGTGGAACCGACGCTGGTTTATCTTGGCCAAGCCAGCCGACTTGCGTCGCCTCAGGTGAGCCCGTGCCGGACGAGATGGCGAACGACCGGCGAGAACATCTGCTGGCCGATATAAGATCCGGTGTTCGCCTGCTCGAAGAGTGTTTCGGCGGCTACCGCATCCTCGACTATGGGGATACCTGCCTGGCGCGCCTGAGCCATTATCTCGTCGGCGGCGCGGCCCTGACCTTTGCCAACCACCGTCGGCACCGGCGTTTCGCCTTTGACGTAGCGCAATGCCACCGCGCGATCGCCGGACACGAAGACGATGACCGCATTCTTCACACCCAGCTTCGCAGGTTGCATCACCGCTTCACGCCGCTGTCGCTGCTGTTCATGGCGGATCAATGGATCTCCTTCGAGATCCTTGTGTTCGCGCTTGTATTCGGTTGCCGTCATGCGCATGTCGCGAAGGAAAAGCCAGCGCTGAATGGGAACATCGATCAAGCCGATAACGACAAAGGCCAGGGCCGCGGCAATTCCAAGGGGTGTCAGCACCGCCTTGATAATCGGCTCCAGGCATGACTGACCGCAGCCTGGCGTGTCGAAGAGCGGCTGCAGCCATTCGGCCAAGATGAATACGAACAGGCTTGCCAGCAACACCACCTTGACCAGGCCTTTGGTGAACTCGATGACGTTGCGGAGCGACAGGATTTTCTGAAGGCCCTTCGCCGGGTTTATGTTATCGAACTGCGGCTTGAGCTGCTCAAACGAGAAGACCGGTCCGAACGTCCCCAGCATGCCGAAGGCCACGGTGAAAACGACAACGATCCCGACCAGCGGAAATGTGGCAAGCATCAGCAACGAAAACGAATGGCGAATGGCCCGCAGGCTGACCTCCCCGAACGAGCCGCCGGGCACCGTCACGGTTTGTACGAGCTCCGAAAGGAGCCTGAAGAGCATCGGCCAGGCAAAATAGAGATACGCGAGCGCTGCGAAAAGCGTGAAGCCGGAGACCAGGTCGCGGCTTTGCGAAACCTGGCCTTTGCGGCGGGCGTCACGAAGCTTCTTGTCGGACGCTGGTAATTTCTTTTCCTCAGCTTCTTCGGCCATGTTGCAATCTTATCGCACTGTCGTGGTTCCAGTGGGCCGCTTGCCTGTGTAAGGTAGGGCGGGCTTGAATACGGAGAGGTGGATATGCGGTTGCATGTCGTATTCTTGCCAATCGTCATCACGCTGGCGTTGAGCGGTTGTCAGACGAGTAAAACCGGCTCTGTGCAGGCGAAGGCCCAAGGGCCGGCCTCGCAATCCGAGCGTTTGATCAAGCTTGCCGACGATATTGACGCGCGCGGAGAAAGCGATACCGCAATCGCGCTCTACCAGCGCGCGGCAGCGATGCCGGACGCCAAGGCGAGTGGGTTTGTTAAGGCGGGCGACGCTTACATGCGGGCGGGCTATCCCGCCGAGGCCGCCAAAGCCTACCAGTCCGCGCTTGCAAAAGCTCCCAATGACGGAGGGGCGATGCTCGGGCTTGGCTCGGCGATGATAGAGGCGGGCGATGTCGATGCCGGCATGCGCGCGCTCGCGCAGGCAGCGCCGGTGGTCAATACCAGCAGCGCCTACAACCGTTTGGGCGTGGCGCAGACATTTGCTGGCCAGACAGGCGAGGCGCAGACCACTTTCGCCCAGGCGTTGAAACTCGCGCCGGGCGATCTCGACGTCGAGACCAACATGGCGTTGGCGGCGGCACTTGAAGACAATTCCGCAATGGCATTGCCGCTGGTGCAGAAGATTGCCGCCACGCCCAACGCGCAATTGCACCACAAGCGCAATGTCGTGGTGGTCTACGGACTTCTTGGCCAAGCCGATCAGATCAAGGGCTCGCCGCCCATCGGCCTGACGACCAAGGAGGTGAATACCTTGCTTGCGCGTGCCAGAGCCATCCGGTTGAAGGGTAGCACTCAGGCCAGGGCGAAAGCGCTCGGCTCCATCCTCGGCTAGGGCAATTTTAGGAAAAGCCTTAAGACGAAGACATAGAGCGGTTCTGCGTTTTGATGGAGAGATGAACTGCTTTAGTGCATCGGACCCGACGCGTTGAGTGGGGCTGTGCGGGCGAAACCGCATCGGCTCACTCGACCGGGAGCGTCGTCTGCGGCGTTGACGGCCCGCTGTTGGCTCCGCCTATCGGAGTCTCTTCGCCATCGAGGTAGCGACGGGCCGCCCGCGCGGTCGGCGCTGCTGCCGCCGGCCCCATGCGCCTGCCCTCGACGAGGTCGCGCTGGCTTTCGGCCATGCGTTGAAGATTGTAGGCGTTGGCGCAGCCGGACGGCAGGTGGGAGCCCACGCCGGAGACGATCGTCAGATTGGTCCTGGCAGCGGAATTGTCGTCGTCGGCCGGCTCGGCCAGACATGCATTGGGAGCAAGGACGGAACCGGTGACACCCTTCTGGGAGCCGCCCGTATCTGTCGAAACATAGCTGTAGCCAGGAGAATAATCCTGCCGCAGTTGCGGGTTGTTCACGCAGCCGGCCAGAAACAGCGCTGGAAGAATGGCGCAGAAAGCGATGGGCGATGTCATGTTCGTTTTCCCCGCTACTTGATGATCAGACCCGTCGCCGACGCGTCGCTGGCGTGCTTGCGGCTGGCGCGCTTGGCTGCCGGGCGATCGAGCGGCGTGGCGAGGCTGTCGCGCACTGGCTCGACCAGATAAGGCGTAATCAGGATAACCAGTTCGGTCTCCTCATGCTGGAAACGCTGCGATTGAAAGAGCGGGCCAAGCACGGGCACATCGCCCAGAACCGGAAATTTTTCCAGGTTGCGCGAGGTCCGTTGCTGGAACAGGCCAGCGATCGCAAACGTCTGACCGCTCGCCACTTCGACCGTCGTGTCGGCCTTGCGCACGATGAAGCTCGGCATGGCGAAGCCGCCGGCGCTCACGGAGCTTGTTTCCGACAGGGAGCTGACCTCGGGCTGGACGTGAAGCCCGATACGGTTACGGCCAATTAGGGTTGGGGTAAATCCCAGCGAAACGCCGAAGGGCTTGTATTGAACGGTGACGACATCATTCCCCTGGGAAATCGGAATCGGTATTTCACCACCAGCAAGAAAGCTCGCCGTCTGACCGGTCACTGCCGTCAGGTTCGGTTCGGCCAGTATCTTGACGACGCCGTTGCGTTGCAGCGCTTCGATCAGAATGTCGAAGTTGACGCCGTGCGCCTGGTCCATGTTCAAACCGAAATTCCCGCTGCCCGATGGCACGCCATTGTCCTGGAACATGTTGAATTCGAAGCCGCCGCTCTTGTACCCGGCGGACCAGTCGACGCCGTACGACTGCAGCTCCGTGCGTGAGACTTCGGCGAAGCGGACCCGGATGTTGACCTGCTGCGAGCCCTTTACGGTCATGTTGTTCAGCGGTGGCTGTTCCGGCGGCGAGAATGTCCGGGCGACATTGTCGACATCCGTTGCCTCATCGACGCCGCGTGCCTCGCCCGTCGCGACAATGCGGGTTCCGAAAATATGGAGATTTGTCGCCGAGTTCGGCTGCATTGCATGCTTCGCTTCATTGGCGGGGGTGACATCGGGCGTGACGCGGAATTGGGCCGTTGCCTCGATCCGCTCATCGGCGGTGACCGCAATGAGATTGGTCAAGCCGGGTTTGAGGCCGAACACATAGACCATGCTCGGCGACACGACTTGTAGATCTGCAATCGTGGTGTCCGCGACGAGCACGGATTCGACCGGTTCATAGAACCGCAGCAAGCGCCCTTGCCCGACCGGCAGGTCGAGCGCTGGCTTGCTCGACAACGGCGAAACGTTCTGCGCCGACGCTTCGGCAAATGTAATCAGGAACGCCAGCAGGAAGCCAACCGTCGCGATAGCGAGCTGGCGCAAATCTGTCCGTCTGGCGACAGCGGCCGGTCGAACGCCTGCTGCGGTACCGTGGATTGTCATGCCGTTCCTCTCCTGATTCCCCAAATGTCCCCGTCCGTCCGGCTGGCGTCATGAGGTTGCCTCTTGCCTGGCCTTCGGCTGAGCCGATGGCAACGACTGGGAGACACTGCGCGCGCCGGCCTTCCCCGAGCGGCCCGCGATCGTGGCCAGCGGCTGGACGTTGAATTCTTGCGCGAGTTCCTGGAAGGACAGAACCGGAAGCTCGATGGCATTGTGCATGAGCAGGCTGCGCATATGACGCCGCACATCCATCGCGGCGAGGACCACCGGCGAGACATCGGTGGAGTTCTGCGCTAGCGCCCGCTCGATTTCGGTGACCAGGGCCTGCGCATCATCGTCGGAAAGATTCAGGAATGTCCCCGTCGGAGTGCTTTGCACTGCGTTTCGCAGGATATCCTCGGCCGACCGCTGCAGGACATAGGCTGCGATGATGTTGGTGCGGCCGGCGGAGCGGAAGCTGATCTGGCGTTTCAGGGATGTGCGGACATATTCCGTCAGCAGGACGACGTCCTGTTCGCGCTGGCCCCATTCGATCAGGGCTTCGAGGATCAGGCGCAGATTGCGGATCGGCACGTTTTCACCGACGAGCCGGCGAAGCACTTCCGCGATCTTTTGCAGCGGCACGATCTCCTGTGCCTGCTTGACCAGGTCTGCATAATCCGGCTCCATGTCCGACAGCAGTCTGCGTGTCTCCTGAATCCCGACGAAATGGCCGGCATAAAGCCGAAGCGAATTTCCGGTCCATCTGGCCGCTGTTTCGGCTGGTGCGGAGAAGGCGAAGCCGGCTTCCTTCAGCACCGATATGTCGCTGTCATCGACCCACACGAATCTGCGCTGACCGGCAACCGAAGGACCTTTTTCGTAGGTTACTTCGAGCAGATCGAGATGCGTCGCGTCCGCTTCGACAAGAACGCGGTCGGCTGGAATTTCGGCGTCCAGGATGGGCGCTCCTTCCAGGTCGATGCGGATGCTTCGTGGTGAAAGCATCTCGTCGACCTGCGTGCCGATAGCCGGAACGTCGACACCAAGATCGCCGAAGAGTTCGCGGCGCACGCCGTCGGCGAGCGTGGCAAACTCGGGCTCCGGGATCGAGCGCCCTAGCTCGGTTCCGAAGCGGACCACGATGCGATAGGAAGGAGGCAGTGTTCCGGTGGGGATTGCTGAAAGCGAGGCGGAATTCCCCGACTGCTCGGGCAGCTGGCCGATGTCCTCGGGCTCGGATTCCTGGGCTGTGCGCCGATTGACTGCATAGGCGCCCGCTCCGAAGCAGGCACCAAGCATCAGGAACACGACAAAGGGGAAGCCCGGCACCAGGGCAAGGCCGACCATGATCACCGCAGCCAGCGCGAGCGCTCGGGAATCCCTCAGGAGCTGACTGGTTATTTGCTGGCCAAGATCGCCGGTTCCGTCGGCGCTGCCGACGCGCGTCACCATCGTACCGGCGGCCACGGCGACGAGCAGTGCCGGTATCTGCGCCACCAGCCCGTCACCCACGGTGAGCAGCGAGTAGGTGGCAGCCGCGTCCCCCAGGGACATATCGTGCTGCAGCGTTCCGACGGCGAAACCACCGACAAGGTTGACCAGAATGATCACGATCCCGGCGATGACGTCGCCCTTGACGAATTTCATGGCACCGTCCATCGCGCCGAACAGCTGGCTCTCGCGCTCCAGCTGCTGGCGCAGACGGCGTGCCTCCGCCTGGTCGATGTCGCCGTTGCGCAACTCGGCATCGATACTCATCTGCTTGCCCGGCAGCGCATCGAGCGTGAAGCGCGCGGCCACCTCGGCGACGCGTTCGGCACCCCGTGCAACCACGATGAACTGCGCGACGGTGATGATCAGGAAGATGACCAGGCCCACCGCAATACTGCCGCCGACGACGAAGGCACCGAAAGCGGTAATGATGTCGCCGGCGTCGGCCTGGAGCAGGATCAGTCGCGTGGTCGTGATCGTGATGGCCAGCCGGAACAAGGTGGCGATGAGGATGACCGACGGCAGCGACGAGAACTGGAGCGGATGAGAAACGTAAAACGAAGCCAGCAGGATAAGCACGCTGATGGCGATATTGGCGGTGATGAGAATGTCGACGAGGAATGTCGGCAACGGGATGAGCATCATCACCACTGCTACGAGCAGCAGGACGGCAATGACCAGATCGCTGCGGCGTGAAAGCCTGGCCAGAAATCGCAGAAGTCGCTCCGACATGGTCATTCAACACCTCGTTGCGACAGGAAGCTCAGCAAGGCACTGCGCGCCTCGGTCTTGCGCCCGGCCACGAGCAAGGCGCGGCTCTTCAGCAATGCAAGCGCCGGGTGGTCCATTCCGTCCAAGGTCTCCAGCCTGGCGATCGTGGCAAGCGCCTTTTCCGCCTCGCCATCGAGTATGAGCAGGTGCGCCAATGTCCGCAGCACGCTGGCATTTCCCGGCGAGAGCTGTGCAGCGATAAGCAAGTACGCCGCGCCCCGCTTTGCCTGCCCGTGAGACCCGTAGAGATAGCCCAGGACATGCAGCAGGTGCACGGTGTCATGCGGGTCGGTCAGGTTTCGATCCCTTCCTGCATGCGACCAAGCAGATCGCGATGACGCTCGATTTCATCCTCCATCAGCGTTCTGGCGAGTGTCTTGAGTTGCTCGCCGCCCTCAAGGTCAGGAACCAAGTGCGTTACAAAATGCTGGAGAATTGGCACGGAGCGCCGCAGGATGGCTGGCTCGGGAATATTGGGCATGACGAAATTGACGAGTATCTCATCGAGCGATTCCCCGGCGGCACCCTGCGAGCGTTGGAATTCCGCGGTTTCTGGCATTTCCGTGCCCGCGGCCGACTTCGTTCCCTGAGCACGGCTTGTGGCTTTGTCGGCGCCATTCATCCGTCGCCGGTTGATCGATTGACCGCGTACGCTTTCAGCCTGCCGAACCTCGCGGCCGGGTGTGTCAACCCTTGCCGTGTCGAAGCGAGGCCCTTCAAGCCGGCGGTTCACGGATATTTCAGCGCGACCGTGGCGCCGCCCTTGGTCAGGAGAAGTTCCGTCTCGCCGATATGCTTTATGGTCCAGCCGTCATTCGTGAATGCGCCTTCGTGGTAGCGTGCGCCGTCGGCTGCGATGACGTAAGGCCGCTCGCCATACCAGATTGCCTGCAACGTCAGGCGCGGAGCCTGCTCCGCGTTGCCGATCATGACATTGGAGACGAGGGCAATGTGCGCGCCGAACGCCTGGTCGAACCAGGATTGCGTTTCCGTCCAGACACCACTCTTGTCACCGGGAATCATCCCCGAGACCACGAGGCGTCCCGATGATCGCTGAACGGCCAATGTGCTTATGCCGGATTGCTCGAGATGCCGCTTGAGTTGCCTTTCCGCGTCGGAGGCACTCTGAATTTGCGCCGGCGAAGAATCGTCCAGCACTTCTTGCCCTGCCTCGCCGGCGAAGGCTACCCTAACCGGTTCGCCGTCTTGAGAGGCCAGCTTCTGCCCAATATCGGGCTTGGCGAAAGAGAACCCGTTCGCCGCGACGGAAACAACGAATACGGCAAGGAGAACGCTGCCTGCAACCAGGAGAGGGCGATTGGAAACAGCCCACCGATTCGATGAGCGCTCCGGGTTGACCAGCCGGATACGGGCGTCACCGACACTCATGGTGAGCGGCAGCCTGCAGCGGCTGCCATGCCCCTCATGGATGGTCTCGCCTGTGGCAAGTACGACATCGCCGCCAACGGCTTCGATTTCAAGCCGGCTGCCCTGGCGCCGCAGTCTTGCATGGATCGGCGCGATGCCGGCATCCCTGAGGACGATGTCCGACTCCGTGCTGGAGCCTATCGTATAGACCGGCTCGACCAGACTGATTTCGGCGCCGGCATGAAATCCGTAAACTACGCTGAGCGCTACCGAATGTCCGGCTGCCGGGGAGGGAGCGATAATCGAGCGGAACCGGCGCGCCGGCGCCGCCTCCAGATATCTACCGATAGGGCTAGCGGTCATGCCACTTCATCTCCCGCCGATGACGATTTCAAATGCAGCCAGACGACGGCGTTGAAAGGTTTCTGCCGTGCAGTACGCCGCCGGTTGCTTGCGGCGGCGCATGGGTTCGGGTATCCGCTGCCTCAGGCCTTTTCAGCCGACTGGCCGAGCGTCTTTGCGGTGCTCATCAGCATGTCATGTTGGGATTTCGCGATCTCTTTCGTGATCTCCAGCCCGAACATGCGCTCCTGTTGCTTGATCATCTTGTCCAGGTTCTGTTCCGGCGACCCGGTAGAGCCGGAGGTAATGGGAGGGGTAGCAGCCATCATTGTCTCCTTGAGGGACTATTCAAGTTACAAACTCCGGACTCACATCGCTGGGGTCCGGCAGGTTGCCGAGGCACTCTAAGGCGGCATGACCGAAATTGAAAGTCCATTTGGAATATACGAGCCACTTAAGTTCCAACTGTTGCATTGCCTACATGTGAGGAGTAATCTGCCAAGCGGGTGAATGGGGTACTTCAGGATGGAAAAAGGTCCTTTGGCCGAGTTGTTGGTCGAACGGTTTGACAATATGCCGCCGCAGCTGCGGGTCGCCGCGCGTTTCGTGCTGGATCATCCCAAGGATGTCGCGCTGATGTCGATGCGCGAGCAGGCGTACCAAGCCGGCGTTTCGCACAGCACGATGATGAGGCTGGCGCGATGGCTTGGCCTTGAAGGCTACGAGGATATGCGCGGTCTTTATGCGCGCGCGCTGCGCGAGACGATCGCAGGAGAGCCGGCGCGACAGGGGATCGAACAGCGTGGCGATCCGGGATATTCGACCGTCGGCGTCGTTGCCGACGCACTTGCAGCGCAGATTTCAAGTCTTGGTGAATACACCAACGCCATGCAGATCATTGCCGCCGCCGACCTGCTTGCAGGATCGCGCGATCTTTTCGGTCTCGGCTCACGCTCCGCCTATCCGGTCGCCAGCCACTTCGTTCACGTCATGTCGTTTCTGGCTGGCGGTGACCGCAAGGTGACGCTTGTCGGCGAGATGGCCGGACAGGGCCTGGATGCCCTCCAGCGCGCCGGACGTGGCGACGTGCTTCTGGCTGTGGGCATGGCGCCTTATGAACGCACGACCATCGACGTGGCGCGCCAAGCGGCTCGGCAAGGCGTCGGCGTGGTGGCAATCACCGACAGCAGCGTGTCTCCGCTGACGCGGATCGCGCGGGAGACAATTATTGTCACATCGAATTCGCAGTCGTTCTTCCGAAGCATGGCGCCGGCGTTCGCCGCCGTCGAACTTCTGGCGGCACTGACGGCAGCGCGGTCCGAAACGGATGCCGCGGAACGGGTAAAACAGTCGGAAGAGCAGCTTGCAGCTTTCGGCATTTATTGGAAGCCCCCTCGATAACATCCGAAAGGTGCGATCGGGCGGGCGTGCCGGCGGCCCAGGCTGCCGGCAACAGTGATTCCGGAGGTCGTCCAGATGGTTCGCCTGGTAACGCTCAATAAGCCGCCCGTCCAGCCGCAAAAGGTCAATGCGACGGCAAACGCCGAGCAGATAGCGCGGCTGGAGGCGCAGGCGGCGAAACTCCGGGAGCAGATCAGGCTCGCCAACAGGATGGGCGAGCGCGATTGGGCGGCGCAGGCCCGCCAGGAACTGGCGCAGGTGAACACGCAGCTGAGTTCCCTTCGGCCGCCGCCGCTTGCGGCTCCGGCAACGCCAGCTTCGAACGCCAGCACCGGCACATCCGGCAACGGCAAGACGGTGACGCCGGCGCTCCATGTGCGGACTGATCTCGCGGCACCCACGCTGATGCCGGTGAAACTTGACGGAAGCAAGCCCGACGACAACTCCGTGGAAGCGACGACCGCCCGCAGCATCGTCAACGACGTCACCGGTGGCAAAAGCATCGACCAGATTGCGTCTGCCCGCGGCATGACACGCGACCAGGTCATTGCCGCGCTGAGGTCTGGCGGGATGACCGTGTCGACCGCCGACCCGAGTGGCAATGGCGACGTGCAGACAACGAAAATCACGGATGCCAGCGGCCGCACCGTCACGCAATATTACGACTACCAACACGACAGCTACTATACGAGCGTGGAGCACCCCAATGGCACCGCGACCACCACGCCGGTCCGGGATGGGCTCGGGCGCAAGGAAACCAGCAGCTACAATCCCGACACCGCCGCCATCACGACGCGCTATGAAGACGATCTCGGTACCGGCACCGTCACCGAACGGACGTCGCTGCCCAACGGTGCTTCGGTGGAGACGGTGACGCCGGGCGCCGGCCCATCCCTTCCCGTGACCACCGTCACCGGTCCGGACGGCCACAAAACCATATTGGCGGCCGCGCAGGATCCGGGCGGGAAAAGCACGCAGAACATCAAGCAAGGTCTGGCCGACGGGAAAAGCATCGAGCAGATCGCGCGGGAAAACGGCCTCACCAGCGAGCAGGTGATGGCCGAACTGCAGGCCGCCGGCTATCAGGTCAAACCGCAGGCAGCGGAAAGCGGCAATGGCGACGTGCAGTCGGTCGAAATCGTCGATCCGCACACCGGCGACAAGACCGTCTACTCGCATGACTATCAGCACGACGAACGCTCCGTCGTCACCACGGCCGACGGCAAGGAAACTTCGCAATCCGTGGATGGCAACGGCAAGACCCGCAACAGTGTGCACAACACCAAAACGGGCGAGACCACGACCACGATCGTCGATCCGAAAACGGGGACCGAAACCAAGATCGTCACCGACAAGGACGGCCGGGTGACGACGACCATCACCGAGAAGATCAATGGCGGCAAGCCCGTCGAGCACGAGGTCAAGCCCGGCGACAATCTGACCCTTATCGCGCAGCAATATGGCGTGTCGCTCGATGATCTCAGACGGACGAATCCTGAGCTTTTCGATTCGCCCCGAGATCCGGACATCATCAAGCCCGGAGAAAAGGTCACCATCGAAAACGGGACGCGCACGACCGTGGAGGTCACCTTCAACGGCTATAAGCTGACCACCAAGCCCGATGGCAGCATGACGCTGCACAACAGCACCACCGGCACCGACCTGAAGATCGAGGCAGGAAGCACGCAGGCCGCGCTGGCAAGGACGCTATTGGCGGTGAACCCCAACAGCAGCAATTCCGAGGAAGCAAAGGAAGGCCAGATCGTGAAGACCTTTGTCGAAGGGCTGCTGGCCGGTGAGACCTTGCCCGGCCTCATCGACGCTGCGGAGAAAGCCGGACAGGACAAAAAAGCCCTGATCGACAAATACGGTCTGGGCACTGCCGCCAAGCCCAAGCTGGACGGGCAAAACAGGGTTGTCGATCCGTTCGGCGATCCGCCACAGGGCAACGCACCTTCCGGCGGGAAGTGGACGCCGATGAAGATCGACGGAGTCTGGACCTGGGTCGATCCCCAGGTCGCCCAGGCCATCATTTCCGAGAACATCGCCCTGTCGCGGATCACTGAGACGCGAGCTCTGGCCGGCCAGCAGCAGGAGCAGTTCAACGTCGATATGCTCGATCCCGCCTACAAAGATGCAGTTGATGGCGCGCAGACGATCTTGAACAAGGCACTGGCGCCTCACGGTCTGCAATGGACCGCGCAAAAACCGAAGGGCACGCTTGCAGATGCGCGGGAGCGGCTGACCAAGGCCAACACTTTGCTGCAGAACGCGCGGGGTGCCCGTGGTGAATATGAGAATGCCGCACGCGTCCTCAAAGATGCCATCGCCGGGCAGAGTAAGCTGACGCCGCTGGGTGATCCCAATGCAACAGCCGTCGGCCCTGTCAACAGCCCGAACCGGTATACGGAACACGCTCAGGGTGTCTCCGAGCATGCGGCCGTCGACAAGCTGTTTTCCGAGGTCGGCCTGCATCTAAGCAAGGGCGACAAGCTCACCATCGATTTCCTGGTGGGCAAGGCCGAACTGGACGGCGTTCCCACGGACTCGAAGGAATACAAGGATCTGAAGGCGCTACAGACGACAGCAGGCAGTCAGCTCGAACTGGCGCAGGCTTACCAGAACTACTTCGACGCTCATGCCACTGCCGCACAGGTCGGCGCGCAGCAGACGGATCTCGAGCAAAAGCTGCTTGTCCAGTATCTTGGCGAACGGAAGTTCGACCCAAACAAGGAATACAACCGGTACAGCGGCGACTACCTGGGTCACTACAAGACCTCGACGCTCGAAGTCCGTGATGGCCAGCTCTGGGTCGTCAACCATTTCGACAAAGGGACGACGGAGCAGCAGCTCACCTACAGTCTGAACGACAAGAACGTCAGGGACGAATACCGGGACCGCCAGCTCAACAAGGACTGGCAACAGCTTCTGAGCGGTTCGACGGAGAAGGTGTGCACCGCCAACGGCCTGGAAGCCGCGAAGGCCGGCGAGGCGCAAGCGGCAAAGAATCTGAACGATGTCCTGGACAAGCAGCTCGGCGACAGCATCACCGACCTGAAAACGAAGCTGACGAGCCTGCAGACCAACTTCAACAATGCGCTGACGCAACACGGGCCTGGAGCGGTCGATGCGCCCCAAGGGACGCTGCCCGATGGCGTGCAGCCGGTCAAAATCGATGTCGGCGGACAGACGATCAAGGTGGCGCCGGAGGTTGCCCAGAAATACAACCAGATAGGGATCGATGCGCTGACCCAGGGCGGCAAGGCAATCTGGATCGACCTGGACACACAGGATGACGATCATGGTGGCCGCTGGGTCGACCCCGAGCTGGCGGTCTCCAAGCTCAAGCTTGAAGCGACAAGAGCTCAGATAGCACAGGCTGAGGATCTGCGCAGAGTGGTGCAAGGGTTCAGCGATTACCATGAGCTTCGGCTCAGCGATCCCTCGCTGTTGGCGGACCGCAACAGCACGGTGGACAAGACCTATCTGGACGAACATCAGCAGCAGACGCTCGACGGCATCTATCAGCCGAAGTTCCAGCAACTGCTCGACAGCGGCTACGACAACCAGTTCCGGGAACAACCTGGTACGACCCTCGATCACACGGTCGCCAGGACGTTCGGCCTGAATTCTTCGACCGATGATGGCCGCGAGGCGATCGAGAATGTGACGCATGAGATCCGCCATATTGGCGGCGACGATCCATATGTGCGCAGCGTACCGATCTTCTATGTCGACGACGAGGTCGGGACGCAGCAGGTCACGCTCTTTGCCGTGCGCGACGGAGACGGCAACACTCGCTATGTCGACGCAACCGGCAAGAAGTTCGACGACCTCGGCGATTTCCAGGACAACAACAGCCAGTTTGGTGAGAACGGCAAGCTCGTCGTTCCCAAAGGACTGGAGATGAAGGCGGGAGACGACGGCAAGGTCGCGCTTGAAGTGGTGAAGGCGCGCAACGTCTCGGTCTGGGACAAGGTCGTCGATCCGCTGGTTGGCATCGGGACCGGCATCGCCACCATCTTGTCGTTCACGCCGGCCGCACCGATCGCGGCCCCGCTGGCCTATACGGGTGCTGCCTACCTCGGAACCCGAGCCGTCATAAACCAGGTCAACCATCTGGAACATGGCGGCGAGTGGGACGATGCCGAGTCACTGATGAACATCGCCAGCGCGGCGACCACGGTTCTGCCCATGGCATCCAGCGGCCTGCGCACCATTGGCATGGCGGGAAAGGAAATGACCGCGCTCCAGGCCTTCCGCGGCAGCATAGGTGCAACACGATCCGGCTCTTCCCTGGCGCTCGAAACCCGCGGTTACATGCAATCGACCGCCGGCCTGAACAAGGCGGCGTGGGGAATGGATGTCGGCTCGGTGATTGTTGGCGCACCCTTGCTGGCGACCTCTGCCTACGATCTTGCCGTCAACGGAGACCAGATGAATGGTCTCCAGCTTGCCAATGCGCTTACGGGTCTTGGCACCGGCATCACCGGTACCGGCCTCGGCATCCACGGCCTGCGCACGTTGCGGCCGGGAACGGGCACGCAGGCGAGCCCCAATGGTCCGGACGCCAGTCCGCCACCGGGCAGCGACGGACCGCACCAACAGCCGCCTGGGGGCAACGGACCGCGGCAATTGCCGCCGGCGCCGGAGCCCGGTCCCTCGGGGCGCCCAATGAACGTCTATGAGATCGGTGCCGACGGCGTCTACAGGCCGACCGGGAAGCAGGTCTTCCAAGACCCCAACCATCCGGTGATACCCGGAGAAGTGATCAAGGCCGACGACGGCAGCGGCGATGGTTCGACAATGCAGCCGGGCCACGATCCTCAGGGGTCGACCCCGCCTGGTACTGCCCATCCCGCCGATGGCGATCCCATCATCGTACCGGGCAAGCCGACAGGACAAGACGGAACGGTGCGCCTCGTCTGGGACCCGGAGACACGCAGCTTTGCCGGCAGGCCGGAACGCGACACGAGCGGGTATGTCTACACCAGCGGCAAGGATCCAAAAACGCCCTCGGCCTATCTCGATGGCTTGACAGTCGAACAGCTTGTGACCCGCTATGAGCAGGAGAAGGGCTATTATTCCAGCCGCGAAATGGCCGAGCGTTACGGCCCGGACGGTCTCCAGATTCCGCGTACGCCGCTTCGCGACATATTGCCGGACTTCCGTGTCGGCGTCACCTTCCGGGTCCGGTTGAACACCGGCGACGCCTTCGGAATCGGCTCGCCGACAATTGCGGCCGTTGGTTTCGGTGTCGGAACCAAGACCGATTTCGGCATGATCGGGTGGTCGATCGTCGACAGCGTCAGCCAACGCAGCCTGACGCCGTTCAAGGACGCGCTCGGCACCCAGGGCGTCGTATCCTACAGGGCACGCGAATACAGGAACATCACAAGCCTCCAGGCCGGTGTCTGGCCGGTGTCCAACCAGACGGCCCTCCCGGTTCGCAGCAGCGATCTGTCGGCGGCGGCGAGCAAGGCGATATTCGGCGATGCGACCGGCTACGACGCCAAGCCGCTGGACGCTGCCATTGTCGGGATGACACCGGATGGCGAAGGCACCGTGATCGAGATGACCTACACGCCTTTGCTCAAGGGCGAGGAGGTCACGCTCGCACCTGGCCAGCATGACTTCTTTGGCGTGCCAGCGGAAAACAGTTTGGGGCACGTCCAGCTGCAAGGCGCGCTTCCGTTCGACCGTGTCATGACCGAGACCAAGGCAGGCATACGCCTGCCGATCGTCGCCAATCATGTCGCCGCGGTGGACCAGATGCCGCGCGTCGGCTTCGAGAAGCGCCCAGAACTGTCCGTCAAAGACACGCTCCAGCCGGGCGACATCGTGTCGACCCAGGCATACGACCAGATCCAGTCCGCTCTCGGCTCGACAAGCCTGAAGATCCAGTTCGCGGTCAAGGATCCGGCGAAGGCGTCCGAACTCATCGCAGCCATCGGCCAGGGCGATGGCATCCGCACGATACGTGACCTCGTCAAGGCCGGCCAAATCGATCCGTCGAACATTGTTTCTCTGGTTGACGAACCGACGCTGAGCGGGTTGCGCCTTTCGGCCGTACCGGGCAAGGCGCCCACGGCAGAGATCGTTTTGCTAACCGGCGAGAAGGCTCGAATTGTAAACCCCGAGGCGATGCTGGTCGACGTCATCTTCAACGATCACAACAGGCTGCCTGGCGTACTGGGTTTCAATCCCGACCGGATGGTCACGTCCGCGACCTACAAGGTGAAATCGACAGTACAATCATGGCTTCCGGCGGGCTTCCAACCCGACGGACCACCGCAGTCCCGCTACATGCCGAGCGCGGGCAACATTTATAAGAACCTCTACGGTTCGCATGGCACCCCGGCCACGCGCTACACGCTTTCACTGTCGACGCATCCGCTGCCCGCAGGTGCGTTGACCTTCAGCGCCGAAGTGAGAATCCAGTACAAGTCCAAGGCGGCCAGCATCGCGCCTTCGATCGCCAAAAACGAAACCGCGACACTGACCTTCGATCGTGCCGACGGGCAAAACGAGGAATTGACGATTCCCGCCTGGCTCGCCCACGCCGTGGAAACCTCGCGCAACGGCGCGGCGAGAAGCATCCCGAAGGGCGGCAAGGCCTCCATGGAGCAGCTCCTCGGCGAACTGGAAAAGAACGCAAGACCTGACCAGCGCGCCGCGATCGAGCAATTTCGGACGGAATTCGGCCCTTCGATCCTCGATGGCGGCTTCATGCGCCAGAACGTTGCCGATGGTGTGCTGACCTTCCTTTCCTCGCAGGTGGGCGGCCGCCGAAACGGCCCGATCCAGATAAGGGACGAGCACGGGCAATCCGTGACGGCCACCCGTTATGGACCACTGCCAAAGAGCGCGGAGAATGTCTATGTGCCGCCCGCCGACGGACCGCCAGCACGCGGCGACGAGCCGGAGCTGATGCACAAGTCGCATATTCTGTTCCGCGATCCCGAGACCGGCGAAGCATACGTCCTGCCATGGATGCGCGGCGCCTCCGAGGACCATGTGCCGGGCAGTCAGGGGCGGCCGGAGGGCGAAAGCGTGCCGCCGGCGGCGGCGCCAGCCAGGAAGGCAATCGAGGCGGCGCCTCCAACGACCTATTCGCTGCAACAGGTTCGCAACATGCGCCAGCCCGAGAAATGGCGGGCCGGCGAGATTTATACGCGCGAACTCAATGGGTCGCTTGGAGAAGCGCATTTCCCGGTCGATGCCAGCCCGGGTGGGCCTCACCCTGTCTCAGGCGTGGGTGGGCGATATGTGGATTCGCCCGTCTTCAAGAGCGACGACGTGATCGAGGCGATCGAGGTCAAGACCTATCATCGCTGGACGACGATCAACGGTGTCGCGCAGATGCGCGAAGTGCCGCTCACGCCGAAACTGCAGGAGCAGATCAACAAGGATGTGGCGCTGCGGAACGAGAACCCGGCTTATCAGCCGCGCTGGGTTTTCCTCGATGCGCCGCCTTCCGCGGACTTGCAGCGGGCGCTCGACGATGCGGGGATTGTCGGCAACATCTTCGGACACAACAAACCAGTCTCGGCAGCACCACAACCCCAATCCACGACGACCAAAACCAGTCCGGGCCGAACCCTGCGGCTCGAGGACGAGAGCGGCAAGGTGATCACCGCGGCAATGTTGGGCACCGAGCCGAGGGGGCCGGAACAGGTTTATGTGCCGCCTTCCGACGGCCCTCGCGCGCCAGCCGATGCACCGGAGCTGGCGGACAAGACGCACATACTGGTGTTCGACCCCGACACCGGCGAGGCCGTCGTGCTGCCGTGGATACGCGGTGCTTCCGACGGCCACGTGCCGGGAAGCCCGGGGCCGGAAGTCGGGGCGCTCTCCACCGACCAGATTTCGAAGCTGACCAGCGCGCAGTTGCGCGCCATCAAGCCGGAGCACATCGCCAAGCTGACGCCAGAGCAGGTTGCCGCACTGAGCCCCGAGCAGGTCGGGCAGCTGACACTTGATCAACTTGCGGCGCTTCGGCCGAAGCAGTTGCGGGCGCTCAGCCCCGAACAGCTCCAGGCGATCAGGCCAAGCAGATTGCAGGCCGTTGCCCCTGGCCGCATCAGCGGCTTGCGACCGGATCAGGTCGCTGCGTTCTCACCCGAGCAGCTTGCTGCGTTGACCATCGAGCAGGTGCGCAAGCTGACGCCGGAGCAGATCGCCAAACTCAGCGATGAGCAGCGCAACGCCTTTACGTCAGAACAGTTCGCCGCCATGAGACCTGCCCAGTTCGGCCATCTCGACGCGACGCAGTTCGCGGCGTTGAATCCCGACCTTGTCGCGACACGCGATCCCGTGACAACGGCAAAGCTGTCGCCGGACCACATCTCGGCGCTAGCGCGTGAGCAGCTGGGTACTCTGACCATTCATCAGATCGAGGCGCTGACGAAGCGGCAGACAGCGGCTCTGACGCCGAAGCAGCTTGCGGAGTTGAGCCCCGGCCAGTTGCGTAAGTTCACACCCACGCAGTTTGCCTGGATGTCGACGGATCAGACGAATGCGCTTTCCGTGCTGCAACTGACGACCTATCGGGCGACCCATAAAAAGGCGATGACGCCGGATCAGGCCACCAGCGTGGATCTGGCCCTCAGCCATGCCAGGATGCGGGAAAACGCTCAGGCACTCGCTACCTTTGGCGGTATGTCGACCACCTCCTACATCCTGTGGAGTTCGTTGCCGCCAACCTGGACCGCCACCGCCGGAGCGGTGGCATTTGGCGCGCGAGGGTTCGTTTTCGGCGCGCAAGCGCTCTTCCCCAACGCAACCGCAGGTCACAAGCCGTTCGGGCGATTCCTCAACGCACTCGGCGGAGCCACATTCATTGCCGCGGCGCCAGGTGCCGCGACCGGGATGATCCAGGGTAAGGATCTTGTCGTCAACAGCACGTTCACGCTCGGCAACATCGTCTATGGCACGAAGTCGATGCTGCAGTCGTTCAGCGGCAGACCGGTGATCCGAAACCTGGCCGAATATTTGGCTGGTCCCGGCTATGTGCTTGGCTGCGCCGTCTATACGCTGCACTCCTGGCCGGCGCCGATCGCAACAGTCGCCGGCACCATGTTCACGTTCGGCTGCGCGGAATTCTGGGCGTCGGCCATAAGGACGGACCGGATGAATAGCCGTTCGGTGCCGCGAACCGACGCCGATATCGCGGCGGCGCAAAAGTCCGACAAAAAATGGGCTGCATGGGATCGGTGGACCCTGGGCATCACCTTCGGTGTTGGAATGCTTCTCTTCTCGCTGGACTCCCTGCTCGCGGAGCCTTGGGACGGCGCGAAGCCGACCTCTACGCCCGATCCGAAGAAAGCGGATGGCGATGCCTCGTCCCAGCGCCCCGATGATCCTTCGGATGTTCCAGATGGGCCGCAAACCCCGCCAGAGACCTTCCCGCAGCTCGTCGTGCAATCGGATGACGGCCTGAATTTGCGGACCCAGCCTGACGGGAATTCAACGGTGGCGACGGTTCTGCAACCCGGCACGTTCGTCGAGCAGACCGCGAAGCCTTCGACCGATCCGTCTGGAGAAGCCTGGATACCCGTCGAAGGTTTTGGACCGGACGGCGAAATGCATGCCGGCTGGGTTTCCGGCGACTATGTAGAGGTGCATCCCGAGGGCAGCAGCAATTCCGAGGGCCGGACGAATCCAACGCTGGAGAAGGACGGCTATCAGTGGGTCGAGGTCAAGAACGGCGACTCTATTCGCCTGATCGCCAGGACCCACTCGGCGGACGTGGCGGAGACGGTGGTGCTCAACATGGATCACATCCTGAGCCCGGACATGATCTTCTCCGGCGATCGCATCTATCTGCCTGGCACATCGGTCGGCTGAGAACATCGGCCGGCTGGGAAACGAACGGCGGGATCCTGAAGCGCGTCGCGTTTTTTGCGCCCGCCGGCATGCTGCGCCTGGCCGGTTCTCGCGGCATATGCGTGGGCGACACAGGCGGCCAGCTTTGCCGCTCGCTCCGCTATCGGATTGGATGGTTCGGAAGAGTAGGAGGCGGTAAACTGCAGGTCGGACGGGTGCCATTCACAGTCGACGATGCGCAGTTTACCGCTTTCGGTATACTCTTGGACGACGTCCTCTGGCAGGGTGGCTATGCCGATACCGTTGAGTGTCATCTTGATGGAAGCGGCTAGGGAATTGGCCGGAAAGATGCGCGGCGTCTCCTCCAGCTCGCCGGTGAGCTTGCGGTATAGCTCGCTGTAGGGCCTCGTGCTGCGCGCATAGCTGATGATTGGAAATTGCATCAGGTCTTTCAGCGTCAGCTTGCGTCGGTTGGGCAACTTCAATTGCGGCGAGCAGACCCAGATCAGTGGAAAGGATGGCAGCTCTATATTCTCGATGCTGTATTCCAGTATCGGGCCCATCAGCACCGCAAGGTCGAGCCGGTGGGACATGAGTTCATTGCGAAGGGTGGTCGTCGCATCGACGACAATATCCGTGTCGACAAGCGGGTAGTTTGCCTGCAGTTCCCTGAGAAAATCCGGAAGCCATGTGTGCACGATGGATTCGGCGACTCCGAGCCGAAGCACCCCTGCCGTCTCCGAAAGAGAGCTGGCCGCCAGTTGCAGCCGCTCTGCTACGCGCAGGACCCGTTGAGCAGGTGGCAGCAGCCTTTGCCCCTCGGCGGTCAGCCTGACGGTGCTGCTCTGCCGCTCGAACAGCTTGGCACCCAGCGCTTCCTCCAGGCCGGCAATTCGCGTGGACACGGCCGGCTGCGTCGTGTTCAGGCGTTCCGCTGCCTTTCGAAAGCTTCCGAAAGTCGCCACCAGGAGAAACGTTTCAAGCTGCTTGATGTTGAACGGAATCACGATTCAATGCCGGACAATAATCTGGGCGCCGATCTTTACTCGATCATAAAGGTCAATAACGTCTTCATTGGTCATGCGGATGCAGCCGGACGAATTCGCCTGTCCGACGGTCCACGGCTGATTGGTGCCATGGACGCGATAAAGCGTGTTTCCGATATACAAGGCGCGGGCGCCCAACGGGTTGTTCGGCCCTCCCACGACGTGGGCGGGCAGCAAGCGGCCTTTTGAGGCTTCCCTGGATCGCATTTCGGCCGGCGGCCGCCAATCTGGCCAGTCTTTCTTGCTCGAAATCGTGTCGCGGCCGGACCACTCCAGGCCTTCCTTGCCGACTCCCACTGCATATCGCAGCGCCTTGCCGTCTCCCAGGATGTAGTACAGGCGCCGCTCCGTGGTGTTGATCACGATCGATCCCTTCGGTTGAGCTTCGCTGAAAGCCACGATCTCCCTTGGGATTGCCGACCACCCGGGCTGAATTTCTTCGCCCGAAGTCCGGTCACGACCGGAAGGGGAGACCAACACGTTTCTTGCCGGATCGTAAGCCCAACTTCTGGGGTCATAACCGCTGTTCGATTGGGCCTGCGACGGCGCCATGGCGGCAGTCAACATGGCGAGCAGAGCCGACGCACCCAATCTCTGGAAGGGACGAGGACTGATCGGAATCTTGCGTCCAGGAACGCTTGGGGGACCATCCAGCTTCGCGAGCGAGATCTTGTTTGCCGCCACCGAGACCGATCCCTTTCTGTGAAGCATTGAACCGGCGATCACGAACCGGTGATTGATTCCAGCGCGCACCATATCGCTTTGCGGATCGTTCGCAACATTTGGCACGGGAAGTTAATGCGTAGTCCAATTGGACTTCCATTTTTCCCGTGTGCGCGATAGAGTGAAAACCAGCGGGCAAACCATGAAGCGAGCGACGCGGGGCACCACTCGTGGATCGCTTGCAATAGGACCAAAGTTGACGGGACGCGGTATTTGCCATGCGGATCGGTTGTCGGGAGCCAGGGCCGCCTTTGTCGCCTGCGGCCTTGCCGTCCTGGCGCTCGGCCTTGGCTCGCCGCACGCATACGCCGCCGAACCGCGATGGCCTCCTGGGCCTTACAAATACATCACGGTCGACCAGTCCGTGACAGACGCGCTCATCGAGCTTGGCCGCAACATGCGGGTGCCGATGCGCGTCAGCAAGCTTGTAAAGGGGCGCCTGAGCGCCGGCATGCCGGTGGGAACGGCCCGCGAGTTTCTGGAAGAGATTTGCAATCGATACGGGCTGGTCTGGCATTTCGACGGCATCGTCATGAACGTCGCGACCGAAGCCGAAATCCAGACGGAAATGATCCCGCTTGATGCCAACATGGCTGCCGGCGCGGAAGATCGGTTGTCACGGCTGGGCGTCATTGATCCGAGGTTTCCGATCAAGCTTTCTAAGCAAGATGATGTCGTCTCGGTATCAGGGCCACCCTCCTACATCGAACTGGTCAGGAAAACGCTCGGAGTTCCTGCGGCTACGGGCACGAAGCAGGAGCCGGGCAAAGTTGTCTCGGTCCGCGTTTTCCGCGGAAAGCAGGCGGAGGCGCAGGATGTCCCCTCCGCCAGGAAGAACTGAGGAATAAGGAACAGGAGGGCTGGTTCATGCAGATCGCGCCGATTGGAGCCCTGGAGGCTACGCTTGCAAACTTGACCACCAGTATAAGCTCGCAACAGCAGATCACCGCTGGCTTCGCAGCCCAGCCTGGCAATCGAATGGTTGGTGCCAAGCAGGAGAAGCACGACGCCGCGAAAGTCAACACGCCTGAGCGTGGTGATGTCGCCACACGGGCAGGTCAGCAGGCGGCACAGGCATCGTCCGGCGCCAATCAGGCAATGGCTGGACAACCCTCCAAACCGGAAAGGACAGGGCCGATCGTCGAACGCCAACTCTTCGACTATCTGGCCGAGGCCGAGAAGGCGGGGGGCGGGGCGTTCACGGATCCGTCGGCACTGTTCGGTTCCGCCGTCCGGTCATTGGAAGGAACCATGCAACAGGTCCAGAAAGCCCTTGGCCAGGCGAACGCCCCCGTGAGCGCCGATGCAGCCACGGTACAGGATGCCGGTGGCAAGACCGCTACGTCAGGCAAGGAAGCCGAAAATTCCCCGGCAAAGAATGCCGAGCAACTTCTCGAACGGTCCATTTCGGTGATGTGGGCAGCCGCCAATCTCGAGGTGGTGACGAGCAGCGTGACGGCTGTCACGTCGTCCACCAGCACGCTGATCAAACAGCAGTAAATGCCGCGGAGTGTTTCGTGCCGACGCTAACCTTGCCGTGGCGGTCAACGCTATTGAACCGATACGGCGCCCGGTGGCGCGTCGCCCTCGTTGTCATGGGTATGCTCGTGCTGCAGGCGTGCTCTGTGGAACTCTATTCCAACCTCAGCCAGCGGCAAGCCAACGAGATCGTGGCTACGCTGGTGCGCCACGGGATTCCGGCGCAACGCGAGACCGGCAAAGACGGCAAGATGACGGTTTCCGTAGAGAAGGGCCGCTTTGCCGAAGCCATGGCGATTCTCGACGAAAGTGGCTTGCCCAAACAGGAATTCCAGACGCTCGGCGAGGTGTTCAAGAGAGGTGGGATTGTATCCTCGCCGGCGGAAGAGCGGGCGACGATGATCTATGGCCTGAGCCAGGAGCTGTCGCAGACCATCTCGGATATCGACGGCGTGCTTTCCGCGCGCGTTCATCTCGTCCTGCCCGAAAACGATCCGCTGAGACAGCAACTGGTGCCGTCGTCCGCCTCCGTCTTCATCCGGCATCGCGCATCCGTTCCGATGAATGAGCTGATCCCGCAGGTCAAGATGCTGGTGGCCAAGGGTGTCGCCGGACTGACTTATGACAATGTTTCCGTCACCCTCATTCCGGTGACCGCGACAGCCCCCGAACAGGGAACCGGCGAGGCGGGCTTTACGAGCTTCCTCGGCCTCTGGCTGCATCCCGGCAGCGTCGCCGCCGCGATGGGGCTGTTTTACGGCATGGCGGCAGCCATACTCGCGCTGGCTGCCCGGCTGGCTTACGTGCAGTGGTACCGACAGCCAGGCGTCTATGCGCTCGATGCTTCGGCGATGCCTGTGAAGAAGACATGACGGGGACCCGCTCGACGCAAACCGCCAGCCCGGAGTGGCAGGCATTCGTGTCCAACCCCGCATCCTATGTGGATGCGGCAAGGCTCGCGGAATGCTTTGACGGCACGATCGGCGAGGCTGCTTGCGAGCGCATGCTGCAGTCGCAACGCCTGCATCAACGATTGTCGCAGTTTCTGGTCGAGCGTCACAGGCTGTCTTCAGCAGTTGAAGAGCCGGCCGACGAGATCGATCGAGCGATTGCTCTGTCTTCCGGCGAGGAGTTGGAGGAACTCGCGCTTCGCGCCGGCGCGATCTACTGGGCCGGCAGTCTGGCCGCTGTCATTGTTGGACGCGAAGCGGCAGCTTGGCAAGCGGCGCTTGGCGCGGATCTCTGCGCTTTCGCGGTCGCCAATCGCGATCTGGCCGGTCCGATGCAGCGATTGGAGCCCCCGGAAGATATTTACAGTCGTGTCTATGCCGACGGCCTGGGTTGCCTTGGCGCCTGGTGTCAGGCGATGCCTGCCGATACGAGCATGCGGGTGCGCCTCAAGCTGGTGCCGCACGAGCTTGTCGACCAGACGGCAACCGGCCCCTTTGCCGAGGCTGGTCCCGCGATTGTTCGACGAGCGATGAGCTAGGCGGATGGTCGAACCGGGCAAAGCGACCGATGCTGTGCCGAGGCGCCCTTTCGCCCGGATCCTGCGCGCCGCCGAGGTGCGCGCGCTGCAGGACGGGCATGCCTTTCTCGATGAAGCAAAGCGCGATGCGCAGCAGTTGCGCGACGCTGCCCGGCGAGCCTATGCGGCTGAATATGCGCAGGGTTACGAAGACGGCAAGGCGCACGGCGATGCGGATGTCGCGCGCTTGATAAGCGAGACAGCGGTCAAGGTGGATCGCTATCTTGGCGGGCTGGAAGCCGAAGTCATCAGCCTGGCCCTCGATGTCGTGCGGCGAATGCTTGGAGAATTCGACGTCAGCACGCTTGTCGCCAAGGCCGCAAGGCAGGCTGTGACTGAAGTTCGCCGCGCCAAATATCTGAATGTCCGGGTTCATCCCGGTTCCGTCGACAGGGTTCGTGATGAGTTGGACGCGGTCTTGCGCGAGAGCGATCTGGGCATGACGGTGGAGATCGACGCGGATAGCGCGCTGGCGGCCGGCGCCTGTATCATTTCTTCTGACTTTGCCGTCGTCGATGCGAGCATCGACGCGCAGCTCCAGGCCATAGCTGCCGCGATTGCGTCAAAGGCGGAGGTTCCATGACAGCGCGCGCCGTTGATATCGAAAGCCGTCTGGCGTCCATCATTCCGACCCTGCGTTCCGCCCTCCGCGACGATGCGAGCCGGCCGAGTAAGGGGCGTGTTAAGCGGGTCACCGGCACGGTTATCCATGCGACCGTGGAGGAGGCCCGGATCGGCGAGATATGCGAACTGGTCGACCCCAGGACCGGCAAGACGACCAGGGCGGAAGTCGTCGGCCTCATGGACGAAATGGCGATCCTTGTTCCGCTTGGCGACCTGAACGGTCTTTCAAGCCTGACCGAGGTGGTTGCGACCGGAAAGGACCAGCGAGTACCCGTCGGTCCCGGGCTTCTCGGCCGGGTGATCAGCGCGCTCGGCGAGCCCTTGGACGGCAAACCGCTTTTGCCGGATGGCATTACCAGCAGCTATCCGGTCAACGCCTATCCGCCATCTCCGCTGGAACGCAGTTTGATTTCCGAGCCGATCCAGCTCGGAATCCGGGCCCTCGACGGGCTGCTCACCTGCGCGCGTGGGCAGCGCGTCGGCATCTTCGGTGAACCTGGCGTCGGCAAGTCGATCCTGCTTTCCGATATTGTCAGCGGCACCGATGCCGATGTTGCCGTGGTCGCCCTTGTCGGCGAGCGCGGCCGCGAGGTGCGCGAATTCGTCGAACATCAGCTTGGACCGGAAGGGCGGCAGCGGGCAATCGTCGTCGTCGCGACATCGGACCGGCCCGCCATCGAGCGCGTCAAGGCCGCCTATGTGGCGACCAGCATTGCCGAATATTTTCGTGACCAGGGCAAGCATGTGCTGCTTGCGATGGACAACATAACGAGGTTTGCCCGTGCGCAGCGCGAGATTGGCCTGGCCTCGGGCGAGCCACCGACGCGTCGCGGTTTTCCGTCTTCGCTGTTCGCGGTCTTGCCGCGCCTGCTCGAACGATCGGGCCCCGGCCGCGTCGGCTCCATCACGGGCCTCTACAGCGTTCTCCTGGAAGGAGACGGCACGCTGGATCCGGTCGCCGAGGAAATCCAGGCGCTGCTCGATGGCCACGTCTTCCTGTCGAACGAACTCGCTCAGCGGAACCATTTCCCGGCCATCGACGTCTTGCGCAGCCGAAGCCGCCTTATGGACGCGGTTGTGTCGCCGGTACATCGGTCAGACGCCAGCCGCCTGCGTGAGCTGCTTGCCCGCTACGCCGATATCGAACTTCTCCTGCGGGTCGGTGAATACGAAAAGGGCAGCGACGCCTTGGCGGACGAGGCGGTGGCGAAGATCGATGCCATCAATGCCTTTCTGCGTCAGGCGTCCGCCACACACGAGAGTATCGAGAAGACACGCCAAGTCATGCGGGAAATCGTCGATGAAAGACCGTGACATGATCGCTCGATTGCGCCACCTCAGACGCCGCCGGGAAGAACGCGCGAAGGAAGTCGTGATCAGAAGGCACGCCGCCGCGCACCGGGCCACCAGGGAAGCTCAAGAGGCGGCCACCGCCGTCACGCAACACCTCCAGCGCACGGTCGACGCCGAAGATGCGGCGTTCGGTTCGCTTGTCGGACAACCGGTAAAGGCCGCCAGTCTACATCGGCTCCAGGGACGATTCGAAATCGCCGCCAGAAAAACCGAGAAGCTGCGTGAAAACGAGAAGATGGCCGGCGTCGCCGAGGAGCGACGGAAAATGGAGTTGTCGGCAGCCCGCAACGATCATCATGCGAGCATGAAGGCGGTGGCGAAGCTGGATCGACTGCTGGAGCATCTGACCAAACGCAGCGCGCGTCGTCGCCTGGCTCTTTCCGAGCTTGTCGAGGAAGAGGAACGCGGTTCGCCGCGCTTGCCTGCAGAACGATAGCCCATCGGTGACCGTGATATGGAAGTGTAATGCCTCAGGCCCTGGCGTCGGCAAAGACGAAAGCGCGCGGAAAACCGGTGAAACGCACGGCCGGCCTGCCCGGAGTCGGCGAACGGCTGACGCTGGAATCCGTCGCCGCCGTGGACGTCGGGGCCTTGAACGCCTTCTACCGCCGTCGCGCTCCCGCGCAGATCACCATCGCGGGGAAGGCAATGACGATTGCTGCGGTCTGGCCGACGGCGAGCCCCGCGGACCAGCGGCTGTGCACGATTGCGTTCACCGTCGCAGGCAAGGTCGCCAAATTGCGCCTGCCGCTTTCTGTCGTCGAACAAACCCTCGCCAAGGCTGACGAGCTGGTCGACATGAAACGATTGGCGCCCACCCACGCCGCACTGCTGCTGGAATCCGCATTCGAAAAAGACCTCGAAAGGATCGAGGGCAAGCTGGGTGAGAGGATCGCGCTCACCTCGGTCGAACGAAGAGATACGGTCTCGGAGCAAATCTCGCTCGCTTTCGCCATGGCCAGCAACGACGACACGATAGACTGCGTGCTGAACACGGCGGACGCCGGCCTGGCGGTTCGGATCGGCCGCCTTCTAGACGAGATCGGCGAGACGAGGCTGCCGATTCCGGCCGAATTCCCGCTGTCGGTCTGTCTTCGGCGTGGCGCGCTGACGATCACCCTTGGCGAGCTTCAAAGCCTGCAGCCTGGCGATGTGGTGCTCTTCAGGGATGCGGAGGAAGAACGCATGGCGGCACTCATCATTGCCGAGCGCCTTTATGCGCCGGTGACCTTGACTGCCGATGGGCCGCAATTGCTTGCCGCGCCGACTGCAATCGCCGGATCGAATTGGGAGTGGACCATGAACCAGAACACGCCGCCGCCAGCCGGCCAGACATTGGAAGAGTCGACTCTGGACGAGTTGCCGGTCGCGCTTGCCTTCGAGATCGGCCGCACGGCAATGCCTCTTGGGGACGTAAGACAGCTTGCGCCCGGCGCTATCGTTGCACTCACCGACGTAACGGAGGAGACCGTCGACATCATCGCCAACGGCAAGCGTGTCGGTCGTGGCGAGATCGTGCGGATTGGGGAAAACCTGGGCGTGCGGATCGTCCGTATGTTCGACAATGCTTGAGAATTCGCCCAACCTGCTTGGGATTCTGATCGCTG
Source organism: Mesorhizobium sp. M0152 (assembly GCF_040322415.1). Lineage (NCBI taxonomy): Bacteria > Pseudomonadati > Pseudomonadota > Alphaproteobacteria > Hyphomicrobiales > Phyllobacteriaceae > Mesorhizobium > Mesorhizobium sp. M0152. The sequence continues at coordinate 132,656 of NZ_JAMYTH010000012.1, read as the reverse complement.
TCGGCTTCGTCGGATTGCTGCCGCTGGCAGTCGTCACGATGACGGGCTTCCTGAAAATTTCGGTCGTGCTGTTTCTCATCCGCAACGCGCTTGGCGTCCAACAGATGCCGCCCAATCTGGTGCTTTACGGCATAGCGCTCGTGCTCACGGTCTACGTCACCACGCCGATGCTGAGCGAGATGTCGGGCCGGCTTCAGGAAGGGCAAGTTCAGTTCCAGACGACGGACGACCTCGCCAGGGCGGCGCAACTGGTCAGGGAACCATTGCAGCGGCATCTTATGAAATTCACCCAGCCGCAAGAGCGGCAGTTCTTTCTCGACGGCACCACTCGCCTGTGGCCGGAACAAGCGCGGCAGAACCTCAAGGACGACGATCTCTCGATCCTTGTTCCGGCCTTTGTCGCATCCGAGCTTACCCGTGCCTTCGAGATCGGCTTCCTGCTTTATCTCCCTTTCCTCATTATCGATATCGTTGTTGCGAATGTCCTGATGACGCTCGGCATGATCATGGTGTCGCCGGTTCTCATCTCGATCCCGCTGAAACTGTTCCTTTTCGTCGCCATTGATGGCTGGTCGCGGCTGATGCATGGCCTCATTCTGAGTTACGGCTGACGCCGCTGGGGGATTGTGCATGAACAATGACTTCATCCTGGCGAAGATCCAGAGCGCGCTTCTGACGGTGCTGCTCGCGTCCAGTCCGGCGATCATCGCGGCGCTTGCCGTCGGCATCCTTGTCGGCCTTGCCCAGGCGCTGACGCAGATTCAGGACCAGTCGCTGCCGCAGACGATCAAGCTCGTCGTGATCCTGCTGGTCATCATGGTCTTCGGTCCGCTGCTTGGCCAGCAGATCGCGGAGCAGGCCTCGACGGCGCTGGACGAATTCCCCGTCGTCACGCGCTGAGGCTGGCGGATGCCGGTCGAACCAATCTTCGCATCTGTCAAGGAACTGCAGTTCTATCTTCTGGCAGGCGCTTTCGCGCTCGCACGCCTGACCGGTTTCATGCTCCTGATGCCGCTCTTTTCGCGTGTGCCGCTAACCGGGCTTCTGCGCAACGGCGTGGCCCTGGCGCTCGCGGTTCCGGTCTTTCCGATGATCGTGACCAAACTGACGAACACCGATATCACGACGACGATGATCGTCCTGTACATGCTCAAGGAGGTCGTTGTCGGGGTGACGCTCGGGCTGGCAATGGGCATACCGTTCTGGGCGGCGGAGGCCGCGGGTGACATCCTGGACCTGCAGCGCGGTTCCACGATGGGGACCCTGATCGATCCGATGATGACCCATGAGACGAGTGCCACCGGCACTTTGCTTGCCGTCATCATGGTCACGATCTATTTGGCGGCCGGCGGCCTGCAGCTTTCCCTGAGCAGCCTCTACGACAGCTACGGCCTCTGGCCAATCGACCAGCTTCTGCCTGTGTTCAGCAAGGATGCCGCCAGAATATTTCTCGATCTGCTCAACCGCATCCTGGTGATGGCACTGACCCTTGTGTTCCCGGTCGTCATCAGCATGCTCTTGTCCGACATTGTGCTGGCTTTCCTGGCGCGCGCCTCGCCGCACCTGAATGTCTTTGCCCTCTCGCTGGTCGTCAAGACGCTGGTGTTCAGCCTTGTCCTTGTCCTCTATGCGGCTTTCCTGCTCTTCTACATGAACCGGGATCTCGGCTTCCTGCACGAAGCAACCCGACAGATAGAAGCAATCGGCTGCCGCAGCTGTCAATGACAACAAAAGCTCTATGAGTGGTGGCTAATAAAAATGAAGTCTCCTTCGCCGACCAATAAACACAATTTATCGACTAGGAAAGATTCTGGTGATTTGACAAGCGGGTGATCCGTCGATGATCTTACGCGCTCTCGACGTGTCTCTGAAACATACATATGCCTCGGATGCCATGGCCCGCCAGACCTCTTCATTGTTCCATGACAATTTGCGACTGGTCGATGCAGACGGATTGCGCAGACTGGTTAGAAGGGGGGCCTATGAAGGGCATACAGGAGGGCTAGCGCGCGGCAAGCTGCAGGCCAATGTTGTGATTGTGCCCCGCAGCGTTGCCGGCGACTTCCATCAATTCTGCGTCCGCAACCCGAAGCCCTGTCCATTGGTGGGCGTGAGCCGCGCCGGCAGCTCATTGCTCCCAGCCCTGGGTGATATCGATATTCGCACCGATGCACCCCAGTACAACATCTATTGCTTTGGCGAGATGATCCGTCGGAAGACCGACATCATCGACCTGTGGCGAGATGACTTTGCCGCTTTCGCGCTCGGCAGTTCACTCACCGTCGAGGCAGCACTTGCCGAAAAGGGCGTGAAACTCCGACGCGTCGGCTTCGGAAAAACCTTCCCCAAGTTCCGGACCAGAATCGACACCTGCCGCGTCGGACCATTCGGTGGCGAAATCGTCGTCTCGATGCGCCCGATCAGATTGTGCGATGTCGACAGGGTTCGCGCCCTCACCGCACGCTTCCCTCATGCCCACGGCTCTCCCATCCATGTCGGAGAACCCGGGATCATCGGAATAAGCGACTTGATGGCTCCCGACTGGGGCGATGCAGTGGAAATCGTGGAGGACGAGGTCCCCGTATTCTGGGCCAGCAGCCTAACCGCGCAAGACGCTGTTGCGCGCGCCGAACTCGCGATCTCGATCACAGTGTCTCCGGGCCATATGCTGATCACCGATGTGGATGCTCAAGCCCAAGCAGGTTGCATGCTCTACTAGCAGTCCTCCATCACGCCAGAGGCGCGAACGATCATCGCTGCTGCCGGTGTCGATCGTCAGCCTCACCGACCGTGGCGATATCTTTGCCGGTGCGGCACTCACCATGGTCCTCGTGGTGGCGACGCTGGTCCTGCTGCTCGGGCTGGAGCGAATTACCGCACGCGCAACAAGCCGTCAGCCCCGCCGATGCCATCCTCAACTATGCCGAGCACAATGACGTCGGGCACATCGTCGTTGGAGCCCGGGCATCATCGGCAATCCGCCGCCATCTCGGCAGTGTCTCGACCAAGGTCGTGGCACAAGTCCTTTGCTCCGTTTCAGTGGTCCGATTAAAGGCAGTCGAGGAACAAGGGCGGCGGCCGCTTTGATGCGCTTCGATCAGGATTCAGGGGCGTCTTGACAAGGATCAAGGATGGGTGGGCTCGTTGCCCGTCAGATGGCTGCTCAAATAAGGAACAGCCATGAAGACGAATGAAACGCCTCGATACGACGCGAGTGTCAACACAACCGGCTGCTGCCCCAAATTCAATCCCGAGGGTTGGGACAGCCAGGAACTGCACTTCAAGGACAAGCGGTTCGTCAAAGCCACAACCCACAGCGTCATGCATATCCCAATGAACATGGGCAGCGTGTTCGCACGCGTTAACAGGCACTTGAAAGACGCCGGTGCTTCCGACGATCTCGATCAGTTTATCGTTCTCAGTAAGGATGTCTCGCCCTGGACCAGCGAACATCTGTTTGCGGTCTCGAAACCTGTCGCCAACGAGGAGATGACCACGCTGAGCGGCGACTATGTGACCAAATTGTTCGAGGGGCCGTACAGCCAGGCGAGGACCTGGGATAGTGAAATGCGGCAGATTGCGCGCGATCGAAACACAGAGCCGGGTGATGTGTATTTCTTCTACACGACCTGCCCGAAATGCGCGAAAGCCTATGGCAAGAACTATGTCATCGGTGTCGTGGCAGCAACCTAGGATCTCGCAAGCTCGATGGGCGAGGGCAGGGCGCTGGCTTCGAACCAGGTGCCGAGTTCCCCTCCGACAATTTCGACGGCATCGTCGAGCTTGCCGATTGCAGCAGGCTTGCCAGTGGCTTCAATGAATTCGATTGCAGCGCTGACCTTCGGTCCCATGGAGCCGGCCGGAAAAGTCCTGCCCGATAGCTCCCTGGGGCTCACGCGCCGGAGCGCCCGAGCGGCCGCTGTTCCGTAGTCGACATAGACGGCGTCGACATCCGTCAGCATAAGCAGCATGTCCGCCTTCAACTCGCGAGCGAGAAGCGAGCTTGCCAGGTCCTTGTCGATGACGGCTTCCACGCCGCAAAGACTGCCGTCATCCCGGGCTATCACCGGAACCCCACCGCCGCCGGTGCAGATGACGATTACGCCGCGCTCGACCAGGAACGAGATCACCGAAGCTTCCAGGATTGCCAGCGGCTTGGGCGAAGGCACGACGCGTCGCCATTTGTCGCCATCGGGCGCGATTTGCCAGCCGCGTTCGGTGGCAAGCTTGCGTGCGGTTGCCTCATCGTAGACCGGGCCGATCGGCTTCGTCGGGTGAGCGAAGGCCGGATCGCGCGGGTCCACCGTCACCTGCGTCAGCAGGGTTGCGAACAGCCTCCGCTTGAGGAGGTTGCCGAGTTCCTGCTCGATCACATATCCGATCATGCCGGCGCTCTCGGCCCCGAGCACGTCGAGTGGAAACGCCCCGGCGCCCGGGCTGGCAGCGGCCTGGAGCGCGAGCAGGCCCACTTGCGGGCCGTTGCCGTGCGTAACTACAACCGAGTGTCCTTCGCCGATGAGTTCCGCGAGCACGGATGCGGCGCGTTTGATGTTGGCGCGCTGGTTCTCCGCCGTCATCGGTTCGCCACGGCGTAGCAGTGCGTTTCCGCCCAACGCGACGACGATAAGCATCTCAGTTACCGATCGTGGCGACGAGCAGGGCTTTGATCGTGTGCATCCGGTTCTCGGCCTGGTCGAAGACGATCGACGCTGCCGACTCGAACACCTCGTCGGTGACCTCCATGCAGTCGATACCGTATTCCTTCGCAATGAAGGCGCCGATCTCGGTTTCCGTGTTGTGGAATGCCGGCAGGCAATGCATGAATTTCACGTGGGGATTGCCTGCAGCAGCCATCACTTCGCTGGTGACGCGGTAGGGCGTCAAAAGGCGAATACGCTCGGCCCAGCCGGATTTGTCCTCGCCCATCGACATCCACACGTCGGTATAGACAAAGTCGGCCCCCTGGACGCAGCCCGCCACGTCTTCATCGAGCCGGAAACGGCCACCGCTGCGTTGCGCTAGGTCTCTGACATGGGCGCAGAATTCCTCGTCCGGCCAGAGTTCCTTCGGCGAGGCGATGCGCATGTCGATGCCGACCTTGGCTGCCCCAAGTGCCAGCGACAGCGCGACATTGTCCCGACCCTCACCGACGAAGGCGACGGTCATGTCCGAAAGATGCTTGTGCGTGAATTCGCGCATAGTCATGAGGTCGGCAAGGATCTGCGTCGGGTGCGCCTCGTCGGTAAGACCGTTGTAGACGGGTACGCCGGCATGCGTGGCAAGCAATTCGGCCTGGTGCTGGCCAAAGCCGCGATACTCGATGGCGTCGTACATGCGGCCGAGCACGCGCGCCGTATCCTTCATGGATTCCTTGTGGCCGATATGGCTGCCGGTGGGACCGAAATAGGTGACGTGGGCGCCCTGGTCATAGGCCGCCACCTCGAACCCGGTTCGGGTGCGGGTCGAATCCTTCTCAAAGATCAGCGCGATGTTCTTTCTGACGAGACGCGGTATCTCGTGACCGGCGAGCTTGGCTGCCTTGAGGTCGGCGGCCAGTTTGAGAAGAAAGCGGATCTCGCCGGCCGTTAGATCGTCCAGGGTCAGGACGGAGCGGCCGTGAAGATTGATCGACATAGAGATTTCCTTTCGGATCAAATCGGGTCGCGGGCAATTGGACAGGTCATGCAGTGCCCGCCGCCGCGCCCGCGGCTAAGCTCGGCGCCTTCGACCGTGATCACTTCAATTCCTGCACGGCGCAGGAGGGTGTTTGTATAGACGTTGCGGTCGTAGCCGATGACCACACCTGGCTCGACCGCAACAACGTTGTTGCCGTCATCCCATTGCTCGCGCTCGGCCTCGTAGCGGTCGCCACCGGTGGCGATGATCCGCAGCGATTTCAGTCCAAGGGCTTCGGCAACAACAGCCGTGAACGGCTTTGCCTCATCGGTGACCTCGATCGCCGCCGCGCCATCGCCCGGTCGCAGCGAGAAGGTGCGCAACCGGTCGACCACTGGCGGATACATGGTTACGAGGTCGCGGTCGCAGAAGGTGAAGACGGTGTCGAGATGCATGAAGCTGCGATCCCGTGGCATTAGGGCGGCAATCACCCGCGTCGCCTCGCCGGCCGCGAACAGGCTGCGCGCAAGGCCGCCAACGGCTTGCGGCGTGGTGCGCTCCCCCATGCCGACGAGAACTGTTCCGCCTCCGATCGGCATGACGTCGCCGCCTTCCAGGCTGGTGCCTGTTCCCAAATCCGGCGACACGAAGGGAATACCGCTGTCGCGAAAGCGGGGATGGAAACGGTAGACGGCTTCGACATTGGCCGCCTCCGGGCGCCTGGCAGGCCAGTACATGGAATTGACCGAGACCGAACCGTAGATCCAGCAGGAACTGTCGCGAGTGAAAAGCTGGTTCGGCAGCGGCGGCAGCACGAAATCCTGGGGGGCGAGCGCCCTTCCGGTCAGGCCTTTGGGCTCGAACGGAAGCTCCGCCCGGGCAATGCCGCCGACAAGGCAAGATGCCAGCGGCTCCGACGGCATCTCGTTGAGCCATCCTCGCATCTCGTCGACCATGTCCAGCCCGACGACGCCGGGATGTACCCGCCGGTCGAGAAGCCAGTCGCGGGCCTTGCTCAGGCTCATCGTCTCGGCCAGGAGTTCGCCGAAGGAATGCACCAGCACGCCGCGCTCGCGCAGCGCGTCGACGAAGACATCGTGCTCCTGGCGCGCGCGCTTGACCCACAGCACGTCGTCGAAAAGCAGCGCCTTGCAATTCTCCGGCGTCAGCCTGCGCAGGCTGAGACCCGGACGGTGGACCATCACCTCGCGCAGACGGCCGACTTCGGAATGAGCACCCAGGCTTGTCATCTCGATCCCCTCAAAGCGGGCTGACGGCGCCGGTCCACATCTCGTAGACGGCGAGGATGGCGACGGCGACAAGGGCTGCGGCGAGCGCCGCTTCCGCAGGATGGAAAATGCGCTGATTGGTTTCACGGCGGGCCCAGATGTAGAAAAAGATGCCGGGCGCATAGAGGATCGCGCACATGAACAGGTATGCGGGCCCGGCCGCGTAGACGAGCCACAGTCCGTAGACCGTCGCCAGCAGTCCTGCGAAAAGAGGGCCGGCGCGTTGCTCGTCGCCGCCATAACTTTCTCCGGTCAGCGCGAGCTTTGCCGCGTAGGCTCCGGAAAAGATGTAAGGCACCAGGATCGCGGCCGACGCGATGTAGAACAGCGCCTGATAGGTGCTTTGGGCGAAGAGCGTGATCACCAGGAATGCCTGGACGAGCAGATTGGTGATCAGAAGCGAGATCGAGGGCACACCGCGGTCGCTTTCCCAGCCGAAGAATTTCGGCATCGTGCCGTCCTTGGCGGCGACATGTGGAATTTCGGCCGCAAGCAGCGTCCAGCTGAGGAAGGCGCCGATCACGGACACGACAAGCGCGATGTTGATCAGGATGGCGCCCCAGGGGCCGACAACCGCCTCCAGCACCCCCGCCATGGAGGGGTTCTTCAGCGCGGCGAGCTCAGGCTGGCTGAGAATGCCGAGCGACAGCAGCGACACCAGGGCGTAGAGCGCGAGGCAGGTGAAGAAGCCGAGCACGGTCGCCGTAGCTATGTCTTTGCGGCGCTCGGCCCGGCCGGAAAATACGCTGGCGCCTTCGATGCCGATGAACACCCAAAGCGTTACCAACATCGTGCTCTTCACCTGTGCGGTGATCGAGCCGAGACTGGCGTTGCCCAGACCAGTGAAATCGAGTGACCAGACTTGCAGTTTGAAGGCGACGGCAACAACCCCGACGAACAGGACAATCGGAGCGATCTTGGCCACCGTGACGATGAGGTTCACGACAGCGGCCTGCCGGATGCCGGCGAGAACCAGGACGTGGATCAGCCACAGCAGGATCGATGCGCCGAGCACCGCCTGCCAGGTGTTTCCGTCGCCGAACGCCGGAAAGAAATAGGACAGGGCGCTGAATACGATCACCGCGTAGGAGACGTTGCCAACCCAGGCACTGATCCAGTAGCCCCAGGCGCTGTTGAAGCCGATGAAGGGACCGAAGCCGGCCTTGGCGTAAGCGTATGGCCCGGCATCGAGCTCGGGTTTGAGGGTTGCAAGTGATTGGTAGACGAAGACCAGCGCCAGCATGCCGACCGCGGTGATCGCCCAGCCAATCAGGATTGCGAGGGGACCAGCACCTGCCGCCATGTTCTGCGGCAGGCTGAACACGCCGGAGCCGACCATCGAACCGATCACCAATGCGGTCAGGGAACCCAGTCGAAGTTTTGTTGGCGCCGCGGTCGCGACCTTCGGAACAGGGATGTTGAAACCAGCCGTAGTCATGATGCTCTCCCAAGAATTGCAGGCTCTGATGGGAGCAATGAACAGGAAAAGGGGACCGGCAGCTTTGATGCGGGTCAAATCCATTTACGGAGCAGCGAATGGTGAGTCCGAATCCAATTGTTCCGAATGACCGAGTTCGAGCCTTTGCGATCGTTCGGTAGCGCGCGTCGGATGACGCGATCTGGCCCGGACCAGCCATTGCGGCCGAGACGCGTTTGCCGGCTATTTGCGTTGATGTGGGTCAATGCCAGGCGACTAAGGTCCTACTATCGTCATGGTCAGCAATGAGTTTGGAGACAACCGATGGACGAAGAGGTCAGAAATAAGATCCTGACGCTGTTGGATCAGCACCGGATCATGACAATTGCAACGCTGAGGCAGGACGGCTGGCCACAGGCGACGACCGTCGGCTACGTGAACGAAGACCTTACCCTTTACTTCCTCTGTGGTCTGGATAGCCAGAAGGCGGCGAATCTAGCGCGAGATAATCGCGTGTCCTTGACCATCGATCACGACATGCCTCAGGTGATGGAAATCACCGGACTTTCCATGGCCGCGCACACGCAGCCGGTGGTAGACCGGGCCGAAGCGGAAAAGATCCTGCGGATGCTGCCGCTGAAGTATTCGGAGCAAGTCTTGCTCCCAGGCCCGATGCCGACTCCGGAGCAGGTCCGCATATTCCGCGTGATGCCTACAGTCATCTCCGTGCTCGACTATTCCAAGGGATTTGGCCACACCGATCTGGTCACCTGCTGAGCGCTCTCCTTGCCAAGACAAGCTTTGGGCTATGAGCGAGGCCGCCAAATCTGCCGGCAAGGTTGTGCATTCATATCTGGCGGCTGGCACATCGGCGGATGACCGCCAGCGGCGCAACGTGCTCGTTCCGGCAGAGGAGCCGAACGGCAATATTCACCTAAAGCGCTCGCTGGCCGAGTTTGCTCATCCGGCTGATCCACTTCTTGCGGGTCGCATCGCTGGCACCGGCGACCATGCCGAACAAGGTCTCGCGCACCGGACTGATGCCGACAAAATGCAGGATGTTTCGCCGCATGCCGGCGATGCCGTGTCCGAGGAACCATAGGCGGTAGAGAACTGAGGGCATGCCCATCGTCACCACGACGCGCGCAGAACGACCGCGAAGCAATGTCTTGGTGAAACCGCCGCCCTTGTCCGGGTAGGCGAAAGCCGTCCCCGGCCGCATCACCTGTTCCAGAAATGCCTTGAGCATGGCTGGCATGGTTCCGAGCCAGAGCGGAAAGACAAAGACGATATGCTCAGCCCAGACGATCGCTTCAGCTGCATCCTTCAGCTCGTCGGGAACCGCACCATGCTCGAACTCCCGCATCGTGCGCAGCATCGGAAAATCAAGTGCTGCCAGATCGACCCGGCGGACGGCGTGCCCTGCCTTTTCCGCACCCTCACCATAGGCGTTGGCAAGACCGCGGCAGAGCCGATCCGGGGACGGGTCGGGATGACCGACCACAATGAGGATGCGTCGGGACATGGTCTACTCCCACCGAGCCCGGCCTCGAAGCATCAAGGCCGTTCGACCCGTGCCACCTGATAGGTGTGCATGGCGCCGTTGCGCTCGATCGACACATATTCGCCGGTCACGAACCGTTCGTCGCCAAGATGAAAGCCGATCTCATCGTCGCGATCGCCTTCGGCATAGTCGAAATACCACTGTCCGCCTGGCTTGCGCCTCAGCCGGCCGATCAGGTCTTCCTCGCCGGTGCGAAAGCGGCGAACACGGCAAGAGGCCCTGTGCGATTTCCACTCTTCCGCATCGATCCGGGCTTCGCCGGTCAATGGAGCCAGCAGGTCATAGCCCTCTTCGCGATCACCTTCCGGATGGCCTTTTTCGCGGGCGAGCAGCAATCGGACATGGCGGAATTTTGGAGTGAGGTCCTTCAAATTGGTCATCGTGAACTCCTTTTGAGGAGTCCATAGAGCCGCAGCTGGGCCTGTCCCTTGATCCGCATCAAAGTGGCTCAAGAACCGCGCTTTTATCCCGGACCAAGCAACAACATGGCGCCGTAGCCGGCGGTCGCAGCGGCCAGGGTTGCGCCGGCCAGCGGCGCCCAGAACCTGATCGGACCGGCAAATACCGCCAGTGACAGGCGGCCGATCGCATTTGCCGCAAGCGCCGCCAGCACCGCCTGACCGATGGTCTCGACAGGGACCGAATGCTTGACCAGCCGCAAGGCACTGAGCACCGAGACGTCGACATCGAACGTGCCCGCCAGCGCCGAGGTCGCCAGCAAGCCGCGGCCGCCGAATTGAGCTGCCAGTGCAGCGCTCGCGGTCGCCACAACCGCGAAAAGCAGGGCGAACAGCAGCAGTGGACCCAATTCGAATGGATTGCGCGCTATAGCGCTACCTTCACCATTTCCGCTGTCGCGAGCGAGCAGCAATGCTCCGCAGACAGCGAAGGCGAGCGCCGCGGCAATCGCCGGAATGCCGGCCGAAGCGAATACGCTTGGCTCGATGATCAGAATCACGGCGCAGATGCGGAGCACCGAAACCATGGCAGCCAGCGAAGCCGCCCCGGCAAGCGGCAGGGGGTTGCTTGCCGACATGGCGTTGCGGGCAAGAGCCATGGTTACGGCGGTGGAAGAAACGATCGCACCGGAGAGCGAACTGACCAGCAGACCACGCGTGGTCCCCAGCACGCGAACGGCGACATAGCCGGCGAACGATATAGAGGCCATCAGCACCGTCAGTAACCAGACTTCCCAGGGATTGAAACCGCCCCACGGGTCCATCGTCCGGTTTGGCAGCAAGGGCAAGACGATCGCCGTCATCACTGCCAGGATCAGCGCGGAACGAAGTTCGACCCAGGTCAGTCGCTTCAGAAGACCGTGCAGGACCTCGCGGCTGGCCAGGATTGCCGCCAATGCCGCCCCACCGGCAGCCGCCGCTCGATAATCACCGGCGACGGAAAGCGCGCCAAGTGCGAAAGCGCCGAGGCCAGCGATCACGCCTGTAACGCTGAAATCCTCGTCATGGGCAGCCTCGCGCGCCTTGTACCAGGCGAAGACAGCGGCAAAAGCGATGAATCCGCCGACCAGCACCGATACCGCATCGAGCGCTTCGGCGAGTGCGGCCAGAATGCCGCCGAGGAGGCCGGATATGCCGAAGGTGCGAATGCCGGCCGTGCGGCTGCGATCAGGTGCATCCCGCTCTTGCCAGCCGCGTTCCAAGCCGACGAGAAGACCTATTGCGAGCGCCAGTCCAAGGCGGGCGATGAGCGGATCCATTGGCGCGGCGACTTCAGGCGGCGACCGTCGGCAGGCGGTCGCGAACCCACCTGACGATCTGACTTGCCGTCATTGCGCCTGATGTGCGCGCGATTTCGCGCCCACCGTGAAAGAGGATCATGGTCGGGATGCCGCGAATGTCGAGCCTTGCCGCGACTGCCTGCTCATTGTCCGAATTGAGTTTGATCAGACGAACATGCGGCTCCAGCTCGTTGGCCGCAGCCTCATACGCCGGCGCCATCATCTTGCAGGGGCCGCACCAAGGTGCCCAGATATCGACGACAACGGGCAAGCTGCTGCGCGCGATCTGACAATCGAAAACCCGGGCGTCGACATCTTCAGGATGCCCCGAAAACAGCCGGTTCCCGCACTTTCCACATTTCGCCTCCATGGCATTGCGGGCCGGCGGCAGGCGGTTGACCCCACCACATTCGCTGCAAACCACCAGATTCTGCTGTGCCATGGCCACTCACCGATTTTGCTGTCATCCACTATGCGCGCCCGAAATGTCGATCGCCAAGGCGCGCGTTCAGGATAACCGCTACGTCGATCCCCTCCTGAAGCAGCGCGCCGGCAACGGGGTAATCTGCCCCATGGCCGCCGCGACCAGCGCCGGGGGCATCGTTGATGCCGTCGCCGGCCATCATCGTCGGTGCCAAGGCTTTCTCGGCTTCTCGATAAGGCGTCCTCCAAGTGAAACCGGCCTTGTCGAGGCAACCCTCGAACTCCGTTGAGGCCGATCGCCCTGCCGCGCCGGTCAGGAGGCTGTGCGCAGGGCCTTGGAAGTATCGCCCTCGGAAAACCTTCTTCTCAATTCCGCGACAGTGTCGGCGAGCTTTCGATCGGCGTTGATCTTTTGCCAGCTAGACTGGGTGGCATTTCGCTGCAATTGCCGCGAGAGGATATCTATCGTGGCGTCTGACGGACCGCCCTTGCGTTCACTGACCCGCTGCCAAAGAACGAGCGGGTCCGCTTCCAACCAAAATCCGGAGAATGTGATAGCCCGGCCGCGCGCCGCTTTCTCGATCCGCTCACGATCGGCCGGTCTGTCGAAAACGGCATCGGCGACGACCGAGCCGCCCTCGGAAAGGATCAGGCCGGCGCGCCATGCCATTTCGTGGTAGACCCGGTCAGAGACCTCCGGCCGGTAGGCTCGGTCTGGCAGCCTGGTCTCTGCTGGCACTCCATGCATGGCTTTGCGGATGCGGTCGCTTTCGACGATGCGGGCGCCGGGCGGCGCACCGACATGGGCGGCCAGCGCCTCTGCAACGGTCGTCTTGCCGGAGCCACTGAGGCCGCCGATGGCGACGAGCCGGGGCGGTGTTTCCTGGAGAAATGTTCGAGCAAGTTCGAAATAGGATCTCGCCTCGGCAATCAACTTGTCGGAATCGGCACTGCCTTCCGCGACCTGCGTTGCGGTGACATGCGCACGAACAGCAGCTCGTACCGCCATGAAGAAGGGCAGCAGGATGAAACCGTCCTCATCGTCGGCTTCGTCGAGATAGCGGTTCATCACAAGATTGGCGAGTTCCGGAAAACCCCGGTGCCAAAGGTCCATCAGCAGGAAGGCAAGATCGTACAGAACGTCGATACTGGCGATCTGGTCGTTGAATTCGATACAGTCGAAGAGCCGCGGTTCGCCGTCGAAGAGACAGATGTTGCGCAGGTGCAGATCGCCATGGCAGCGGCGGACCTTGCCGGCGGCTTCCCGGCGGTCGAGCAATTCTGAGTGCCGGGCGAGAGCGGTGCGGAAGGCCTCGGCAAAGCTCGTGACCTCCGCTTTTGTGAAAACATGGCTGGTGGCAAAGCCGGCCTCGTTGATGTCGAGCACGCCAGCCATATTGGACGACCCGCTGCCATTGTGAATTGTTGGCGCGGCACGGTGATAGCTCACGACCATGCGCGCAACCGCGGTTATCAGCGCCGGTGTCAATTCTCCGGCGGTTGCCATCCGGTCGAGGAGTCTCGACTGATCGAAGCGGACCATCTCGATGGCGGCGTCGGCCATTTGCCCCATGCCATCGAAAGCCAGCTTGCCGTCGGCTTCGCGCGTTATGCGGCGCACCCCCAGATAAAGTCCGGGCGCCGTTTTCGAATTCAGGTCCACCTCCTTCTCGCAAGCGGCCAGCCTGAGCGCCGGCGCCGAGAAATCGACATAGGGCAACTTGACCGCGCGTTTCATCTTGTAGGCGCGTTCGCCCGTCAGAAAGATACGCGAGATATGGGTTTCGATCACCTCGACCGGTCTGGTGGCGCCATAGGAGGCAGGATCAAGCAGGAACGCGGTAACGGCTTGCTGGTCGTCAACAGCCATGGCCGGCCTCCTCGATACCTGTGTCTTGCGGAGAGTGTTTCCGCCATCTGCATTCATTGCTGCAACGTCTCGACATAACCAGCCAGATCATGGATCCGTTCCTTGGTGACGATTTCCCCGGCGTTCGGGCCATACTTCTTCACGTCACCGGGAAGGAATTGCCGGCCCCAGACCGGCATGTCGCGATCGCCATGCTCCGGCACCATGGCGCGGCCGTCGATCACGGCAAAGACGCGCCAATAGGGGAATTCGCCGCCATTGCGCCTGGAAAGGCGCGTCAGGTCGCTCGGCCGCTTCAACAGCTCGTCGCCCAACGGTCCATCGCCCTTGCCTTCAGGACCATGGCAGACGACACACGAGTTCATGTACTCCGCCTTGCCGCCGCTGAGTTCCTGGGCGCTGGCCGCGTCAAAAGCCAGTCCTGCCAGAGCCACCGCGATCAGGACTTTCATCTGCGTTTTCCCGATTGATCGACTGAACCTACAGCCTTGGCTTGCGCGCACGTTGATGCGGATCAAATGCCGTCGCAGTCACGGTGTTTGACTAAGCGCAATGAACGCACTAGGCGCCCTCGCTAATGACTGAGATCACGACTGAACCATCACTCGAATGAGGAGTTGCCTGACTTTCAGGACCACTGCTCACACCAATCGATTGGTCGATCGACCTACTCGCTTGCTTCTCGTCCGGACACCTGCTCGATGAGTATCCGGAAGAAGACATGCGGTGCACTGTCGGCCGTTGGAGGAACGGCCGGCTTGAGTGCACCCGGTTCCCACCAGTCCGCGTGCTTGCTCAACACCGACCAGGCATGATCCCGCTGAAGCTTGTGGCCGATCCGATCAGGCAGCTCTTCGTACCGGCCGTCGACGACGACGCTTCTCCATCCTCGCCCTTGGTCATGTTCGTCGACCTGGACGGACACCAGTGGATTGGCGCGCATCCATTCGATCTTCTTGCCAGGCATGGAAAACCCGTAAAGATGAGCATCCGCATGGGCGTAGTAGAAGGGCACGACGTAGGGATGCCCGTCTTTCGCGCAGGCCAGGCGGCCAACACGATTGGCTGTCAGCATCCTGGTGCACTCCAGGGCAGAAAGCGTGCGGATCAGCATGACGTGACCTCCTATTTCTCGCGGTTGTCCTCTTCCCGCTCGCGAAACATGGGTCAATCCACTGGCCACAATTTTCGAAGCGACTTCTTCATCGAGTTTCTGACCTGCACAATTTCGCCATGCGAAATATGACGGTCGAGAAGCTTGAACACCGCGTTGATCGCGATATCGAAATCGACGTCGTCATCGTAGCCGAAACTGGTTCTGACGCTGAGGACAAAATCACTTTTCTTGCGCTCGCACGCAGGCACTGATGGATTCCAGCCTTCGAAGTAGATGCCACGAATCAAAACAGGCAGTTGCGCCGAGAGATCGGCCGTTTCCGCAATCGATAGCCAGTCTCGCACCGTATGCAAAACTGACCTCAGGAGGCGGCACGCGCTCGGTTCGCTCCAGCAAAGATCCTTGGCAAGCTCGTTGACCCACTGCTGCGCCTGCTGGGCAGCGTGGGTGAAGCCGGCAAAGGAGGTATGGGACATCTGGCTCATGACGTGCTGCCCTCAGGCAACATGCTGGACGCCCATGGCGCTTCGTCGACGTTGATAGACTGCATCGCAATTCCCCTATGCGGTCGAACGATATTCCCGTCGCCACGGCGATCCTTGATCACGATCAAAGAGCAAACAGGATGCGAGCCCTCTCGAAGGCGGCCCGCAATCGGCGCATGTTTGACCGGCATCAAGGCGTCGAGCGCCAGCAGGTGCACTTCATCGACCATTCGACCGCATCATCGAAAGGCGCCGGCTATGTCCTACAAGTCGATCATCGTGAACCTTGCCGTGGATGCACCTCCGACGGCCATGGTGAAATTGGGGATCGAGCTTGCGGAGCGGTTTGGCGCCCGTCTTATCGGTCTGGCGGCAGCGGATGTCCCACCCTTGGTCGCGACTGGCGACGGCATGGCCTACGAAGGCGAGATCATGCAGATCCAGCGCACGGAAATCGAAAAGCGGCTTGCCGAACTGCGAGCCGAATTCGAGAGGCTGGTTCCTGCTTCGATCTCTGGCGAATGGGGGCAAGCTGTTTGCAGTCCAACCCGCTTCCTGAGCGTTTCGGCCCGAGCGGCCGATCTCATCGTTACCGGTGAGGCAGGAGACAATGTGTTTCGCACCGTCGATATCGGCAGTCTGGCACTCGGCGCCGGCCGTCCGGTCCTGATCGCCGCCAGCAATGTCGAACACGTCATGGCGAAAACCGTGCTGGTTGCCTGGAAAGACACCAGGGAAGCGCGGCGGGCCATAGCAGATGCGTTGCCTTTCCTGGCCACAGCCAAGGAGGTTGTCGTCGCCACAATCGATACGGACCGCGACGAGAGCGTTCGTGACAGCCTCGCCGATGTCGCGGTCTTTCTTGAACACCATGGCATCAAGGCCCGAACGGAACTGATCGTCGGCGAGGCTGACGGCGATCGGTTGCTGACATTTGCGCGGTCGATCCATGCCGACCTGATCGTCTCAGGCGCTTATGGGCACAGCCGTCTGCGGGAATGGGCATTCGGCGGCGTCACCCGCACGCTGATCGACGGGAGCAGCATCAACCGCTTCATGTCGTATTGATGATCTCCCGTATCGTACCCGGCGAAGTTGACCAGCAATCCGTCCCCGACGGCGGTGCCTATTGGTCGATCGAGACCAATGACCTCCTGCGACGCCTCGATACGTCTGCCTTGGGACTTGCCACTTCCGAGGCCGTATCCAGGCTTGCAGAATTCGGCCGAAACACTCCGGCCTCACGGCCCGGCACGACGGCGTTGACCGTCCTTGTCCGGCAATTCCGCAGCCCACTGGTCCTGATCCTTATTTTCGCGGCCACCGTGTCGGCTTTCGTCGGCGAGGGGCAGGAGGCTGCAATCATCGGTGCGATCGTGCTGGCAAGCTGTATCCTCAGCTTCACCCAGGAGTACGGCGCGTCGCGTGCTACGGAAGCGCTGAAACGGCGCATTTCGCGCAAGGCTGTCGTGTTGCGCGATGGTGTCGAGTGCTCGGTTGCTGCCGAAGATATCGTGCCGGGCGATGTGATCCGGCTTTCCGCCGGAAACCTCATTCCTGCGGACGGCATCATCCTGGACGCACGCGATTTCAATGTCAGCGAGGCCGTGCTGACAGGCGAAACCTTTCCCGTCGTGAAGGCACCTGGACGGGCATTGCCAGAGGCTTCCCTCGCACAGCGCACCAACGCGGTCTTCACCGGCACATCGGTCCGCAGTGGCACCGCAACCGTGCTTGCGGTAGCCACCGGCACCGGCACCGAATTTGCATCCATCGCCGCGGCCTTGGAGCGTCAAATTCCCGAAACGGGGTTTGCCCAGGGTATCAGGCTGTTCGGCTATCTGATGACCGAGATCATGCTGGCGATCGTCATCCTGGTGTTCTTCGCCAACCTGATGCTCCATCGACCGCTGATTGAATCACTGCTGTTTTCGCTGGCACTCGCGGTTGGCCTCACGCCGGAACTTCTTCCGGCGATCATCAGCGTGACGCTAGCTCGAGGTGCCCGGGCGATGGCGGCCAACGGCGTCATCGTGCGCCGTCTCGACGCCATCGAGAATTTGGGCAGCATGGACCTGCTTTGCACCGACAAGACCGGAACACTGACCGAAGGCGTCATCCACCTCGATGGATGGCTCGATGTCGACGGCAATCCGTCGACGGATATCCTGCTTTGGGCACGTCTCAACGCGACCATGCAGACCGGACTGAGAAACCCTCTGGACGAAGCGATCGCTGGTGCGCCGGGTCAGGGCGCGTCATCGGCTGCCTTCACGAAAGTCGACGAGATCCCCTACGATTTCGTCCGCAAGCGGTTATCCGTTGTTGTCCGGATCAAGGATGCCGACGATCTCCTGATCACGAAGGGCGCCGTACAAAATGTCCTCGAAACCTGCAGCTTTGTCCGTACGGTGAAAGGGCTGGAGCCCCTCGATGAGACGCACAGTGCGGCAATCGATGAGAAATTCCGGCGCTGGAGCGCGGACGGCTACCGCGTTCTAGGCGTGGCAATCCGTCGATTTGAAAGTCGGAATGCATTTGGCAGGAAAGATGAGATCGATCTCGCCTTCGCGGGCTTCCTGCTTTTCCTCGACCCTCCAAAGGCAGGCGTCAGGGAGACGCTTGCAGCGCTCGCCCACCGTGGCATCGCGGTAAAGGTCATTTCGGGCGACAACCGTTACGTCGCTGCGCATCTCGCCGACGCGGTCGGCTTGCAAGCTGACAGGATCATGACCGGTGAGAACCTGTCGAAGCTGACGAAGAGCGCGCTTTTCGCAAGCGTGCAGCACACCGATCTCTTCGTCGAGATCGATCCCAACCAGAAGGAGCGCATCGTTCAGGCATTCCGGAGCCGTGGCCATGTCGTCGGTTATCTGGGCGATGGCATCAACGATGCGCCCGCTTTGCACGAGGCCGACATCGGCATCTCCGTCGACACAGCAGTCGATGTCGCCCGCGAGGCTGCCGACATTATCCTTCTCAAACAGGATCTGCGCGTACTGGTGCGCGGTGTTGACGACGGCCGCAAGACCTTCGCCAACACGATGAAATATATCTCCATCACAACCAGCGCCAATTTCGGGAACATGATCAGCATGGCTGTCGCCTCGCTGTTCCTGCCCTTCCTGCCGCTGCTGGCAGCGCAGATCCTGCTCAACAACTTCCTGTCGGACATTCCCTCTCTGGCTATCGCCGGCGACAATGTCGACGCAGACCAGCTACGCCGACCGCGTCGCTGGGACATCGGTTTTGTCAGGCGATTCATGATCGGCTTTGGCTTGGTCAGTTCGCTATTCGACTTCGCAACCTTCGCTTTTTTGCTGTTTGTTGCACATGCGACAGCGGCTGCCTTCCAGACCGGATGGTTCGTCGAGTCACTGCTGACGGAACTCGCCATCGTGCTCATCGTGCGCACGCACAGGGCGTTCTGGGCTAGCCGTCCTAGCCTCCTGCTTGCAGGCCTTACGCTCGCAGTGGCGGCTGTTGCGATCATCATACCTTACGTGCCCGCAGCAGCGCGCTTCGGCTTTGTGTCGCTGCCGCTGCCCGTGCTTGTCGGACTCGTCGCGATCACCACGCTCTATCTGTTGGCCTCGGAGGTAACCAAGCGCTGGTTCTTTGATCATGAGAGCAGACACTCCCATCGATCGAGAGCAGGCCGGGCCACCGCCAATAGAACCGTACCTCGTCCGACCCATGTCCGGAGAGTTGCTCATGAGTGAGGACTCCGGGCATGGTAATTATGTCACTCCGACCAAACTTTGCGCCCGGCCAACCGCACTAGGTCGTCCTCCACGGCAGGTTTATTCGTAGACCTTAAATCCGACCAGACGGCCAAGCACTCGGCTAAGCATTTAGCATCATTATCGAATTCAAACCAAACCGCCAATCGCAGAGGCGATAAGCCGCCCAGATTTTGCGCGCCGATGACGGTCTTGTCTATTTGCTCATAGACAACGTTCTCTGCTCTTCAAAAATCCTCCGCACCTTCCTCCACCAATCCGGTGGCGGTTTGCGGGTGCGCAAGTCAGCGCGAGCCGAGGATCCAATGCCGACATTTCACCCCAGCGCGACCGCGGAACGGGCGACCAGCCGGGCGCCTAAGGGGTTTTGATGTCGCATAAGCGGGGGGATAGAAGAATGAGCAAGAGCATTTCCCGGACGGCTCGCGGTGCGCCCATGCGCGCTGGCCGACTGACCAAGTGGAAGGACCGGGCTGCGAGCTACGCGCCTTCGGTCTGCTTGGCCTGTTCGGTCGCGATGCTGGGCGTGCCATTGGGCGGCGGTGCGGGACAGGCATGGGCGGAAAGCGTTACCACGGCATGCGCAAACGTCGGCGGCAACAGCTACGTTTGCAATGGAGATGGAACACCTGTGGGCGACGCAAACCCATATGCGACAGGCTTGTCGGGCACGCCCGATTCCAACCTCACGCTGGACGGCACGACCATACCGCTCAGCATTAACAATACCGTTTCCTCTAATGGCGCCTCAACGATAACAGTTATCGGAAATGTCAGCGTAACGAGTCAGAACAATATACCAGTTGTTGGCTACACGGCCATATTTATACATAGTAATACAGCAGGCGGCGACGCCGTTATCAACTACACGGGAACGGGATCAGTTGTATCGTTGAGTCCTGCCGGCGGCGATGCAATTCGTGCGCAGGTTGGTCCCGCCATCGTCAACGCAGCCGGAAATGCCATCGTCAATTACACAGCCACTGACAGCAGTGCATTGGTCCGCGCGTCTCGCCGAGGTCTGGTCGCAATAACTAGCGTCGATTCCAACACAGGGGGGGCGACAGTCAATTACCGTGGTGACGGAACAATTCAAACGGATGCCATTGGGTCATATTCGGCCGGAATTCTTTCAGGCATATTTCGCGCAGGTGGTGGCGACGAGGCTCTCGTCACCTACGAAGGAAACGGCCTCATCCAGGCCGGGAACGTCGGCATCTGGGCTGTTGCATCTACCGGCCAGGATGACGCCCGCGTAACCTACAATGGCAATGGCGTGATCAACGCCGGAGTAGGTGGCATTAGTGCGGACACTGGTGATGGCGTGAGCTTCGGTAATGGCGACGCGACCATCGTCTATCAAGGCGGCACCGTACAAGCTGGGCTATTTGGGCTGCGGGCCAGAGCGAGTGGATCGGGCCGCACTGCAACCATAGATCTTATAAGCGGTACCGTTTCGGCGAATGGGGTCAATGGCGACGGCATCGGTGCGTGGGGTTATCGCGGGTCGGTTTTTGATGTCAACGTGACGAGTGCTGCTGTGACCGGCGGTACCGGGCTTGGCGCCGGCATCCACACGGTGGCGGCGGCCGGCGGCACGGTCGATGTCGCCTCGGGCGTCATCATCAATGGCTCCGCTTCGGGCATCGCCATCCGCGACGGTGATGCCAATTCGGATGGCACGGACGAGACCGGCGGTAACGTCGTGGTCACCTCGGCGGGCGCGTTGACCGGAGACGCGATCCTCGGCTTGGGCGACGACGTCTACAATTTGACCGGCGGTTCCCAGGCCGGTTTCGTCTGGGGCGACGATGCGGTCGCCTCGGCCAATGACGGCAATGATACGTTCAACTGGTCGGGTGGCACTTTGACGGGCGGCTTCCATGGCCAGAACGGCTCGGACACCGCGCTCGTCACCACGGCGAACTATAACGGCACGCAGCTTCTGGATGGCGGCGACGATGTCTCCATCGCCGACGGCTGGATCGACAGCCTGACGCTGAATGGGCTTACCGTTTCCGCCAATGGGACCAACCTGATCAACTGGGAAGCGCTAACGGTCAATGGTGGCCAGCTCACCATTCTCGATGGCGCCATCACGGTCGGCTCGGATCCCGGCTACGGCATGTTCCTGACCGGCGCCACCAGCCTCGAGGCACTCGATGCGCTCGCCATCACCGGCAATCTCGATATCGGCACCGGCTCCACCTTCATCGGCACCGGCGGTGGCGCGGGCGTTTATTCCGTCAGCGGCAATGTCGGTAATGCCGGCATTATCGACCTGCAGGACGGCACGGTCGGCGATGTCTTCAGCGTCAGCGGCAACTATACGGGTAGCGGCGGTACGCTGGCGCTCGATACCTATCTCGGCACTGACGGCTCGGCCTCCGACCGGCTTGTGGTGGCGGGCGACACCTCCGGCACCACCCTGCTGACCGTGACGAACGCCGGCGGCCCCGGCGCCCAGACGCTCAGCGACGGTATCAAGGTGATTCAGGTCGACGGCGCCTCGAACGGCACCTTCCAGCTGACCGGCGACTATGTGATCGGCGGCCAGCAGGCAGTGGTCGGCGGCGCCTTCGCCTACACCCTGTGGAAGAACGGCGTCGTCGACCCGGCCGACGGCGACTGGTATCTGCGCTCGCAGCTCCAGCCCGTCGATCCTGACGTCCCGGTGCCCCCGGCCGGCCCGCTCTACCAGCCCGGCGTGCCGCTCTATGAGAGCTACCCGCAGGCACTGCTGGCGCTGAACGGGCTTCCCACCCTGCAGCAGCGCGTCGGCAACCGCCACTGGAACGAGCCCGCTGTGCCTGCCAAAACTGTATTTTGCAAGGATAGTTCGCAAAACTACAGGTGTGCTGTCACTCCCGAGCAGGCCGATTACTACGCCGGCTCGCAAGGGAAAGTCCTGATCGAGCAGAGCGCGTTCTGGAGCCGGGTCGAGGGCACCCACACCGAGATCGAATCCGACCGCTCCACCAGCTCCACCGACTACAGCCAGAGCATCTGGAAGCTGCAGGCTGGCCTCGACGGCGAGGTGATGGAGAATAACAGCGGCAAGCTGATCGCCGGCATCAACGGCCAATACGGCCGCGTGACGCAGGATATCACCTCGTTCTACGGCACCGGCCAGATTTCCACCGAGGGCTACGGCATCGGCGGCACGCTGACCTGGTACGGCTATAACGGTTTCTATGTCGACGCCCAGGCCAGCGCCACCTGGTACGGCAGCGACCTCGATTCCGACTGGATCGGCCAGCTTACCGACGGCAATCACGGCTTCGGCTATGCCTTCTCGACGGAGGCCGGCAAGCGGTTTGACATGGGTGGCAAGTGGACCCTCACACCGCAGATGCAGCTGGCCTATTCCAATGTCGACTTCGACGCCTTCACCGATCCGTACGGCGCCACCGTATCGCTCGACAGCGCCGACAGCCTGCTGGGCCGCCTCGGCCTCGCTGCCGAGTACAAGGACACCTGGACCAGCAGCTCCGGCGACATCCGCCGGCTGGCGGCCTATGGCATCGGCAATCTCTATTACGAGTTCCTCGATGGCACCCAGGTCGACGTCTCGCAGACCGCCTTCGTCAGCAAAAAGGACGCGTTGTGGGGCGGCATCGGCCTCGGCGGCAGCTATAATTGGGGTGACGACAAATTTTCGCTCTATGGCGAAGCGCTGGTCGCCTCCTCGCTGGAGAATGTCGGCGACAGCTACAGCTATGGTGGCACTGTCGGCTTCCGGATGAAGTGGTAGGCGCTCACGCCCCTAGAGCCTTCCACCAACCCAAGCCACCCCGGAGCCACCCGCTCGGGGTTAAGGGAGTACCGTGGAGTAGGGTCAGATAGCAGAGGACGCTCAAGCGAATCCTAGATGTTAGAGCGGTTCATCGTTTCACGGAAAACGGTGAACCGCTCTAACTCTTGTTTCAACTTTCCTGGAATTGCTCTAGCGCGCGACCAGTTCTCGCCGTCGATCACACGGCCGCAGATCGGCTACTGCTCTTTCTTGAACAAATCCTGGAAGATGAGCTGGCCCCAAGCGCGGCCGCGTGCGTGCACCAGCGCGCCACCCTCGTTGAGCTTTCCCAGCTTGACGGGTGCGAACCCGAGTTGTTTGGCCAAGGCCGCCACGGGAGCGATCGCGTCCTCGTCGTCACCAGACAGGAAGACAACCCGGTGCCCGCCCTCGACGATCGGATCGGCAGCCAGGGTGGCCGCAATCAGGTGATTGAACCCTTTCACGAACTTGGCGCCGGCGAACGCCTTCGCGACGAAGGCGGAGGATGGAAGACCGTCCAGCTCTTCAGGGACAGGAAACGCGTTCATCGCGTCGATGACCGTCTTGCCTTCCCAGCTCGGCAGGGCCTTCGCAACATCGCGATGCTCCCCGAACGGGACCGCCAAGATGATTGTGTCGGCCTCGAGTGCATCCCGCAGCGACTTGGCGACGACCGTGGGTCCAATCGCCCGAGCCTGCGGCGCCAACACCTCGGGCGGCCGGCGGCTCGCGACGGTCACCTCGATGTTTTTACGGGCGAAGGCATGGGCGAGGGCCTGGCCTATCTTACCGAATCCTACAATCGCATAGCTCATAATACTTCTCCGATATTGTGTTGATATTAATTCCCGGCCCTCAACGGCGCTGGGTTATCTGCCGATCCCTACGGCGCTCCGAATAATCGAATGGCGCCCATCCAGGCGTAGCGCGTCAGAGTTGGGCTAGGCCGCCGTCGACGGCGACCTCGCTGGCGGTCATGAAACTGCTGTCCGACGACGCGAGAAAGGCAGCCACAGCCCCGATCTCCGCCGGATCGGCCATGCGCTGGAGCGGAGTCATCGCGCCATAGGCCTTCTGGCCCTCCTCGCCCAGCGCCTCCTTCGCGAGTTCGGTCGCCGTCGCCCCTGGCGACAACACGTTTACCCGGATGCCGGTGCCCTTCAGGTCCTCCGCCCAGGTCCGCGCGAGGTTACGCACTGCCGCCTTGCTCGCGCTGTAGGCGGTCATTGCCGGGGCGCCCGTGGTGCCGGCGCTCGATCCGGTCAGGATGATCGAACCACCCTGGCCCATCAGCGGCAACGCCTTCTGGACCGTGAAGATCGCACCCTTGACGTTGGTGTCGAAGGTTTCGTCAATGTGTTCGGCGGTGATCACGCCGAGCGCAAGCTGGCTTCCCGCCCCGGCATTGGCGAAGACGATGTCGAGGGTTCCACGCTCGGCCTTCACCGCCCCGTAGAGTCGGTCGAGGTCGGCCAGATCGGAGACCGAGCCCTTCACCGCGCGAGCATTGGGCCCGAGGTAGGCCACGGCTGCGTCGAGCGCTTCCTGCCGGCGGCCGAAGATGAAGACGAAGGCGCCCTCCTCGATGAAGCGCTTGGCTGCGGCGCGGCCGATGCCGGTAGCGCCACCGGTGATCACGGCAGTCTTTCCATTCAGTCTGTTCATGTCATGCATCCTTTGATCGTTCGGGGACGCCCCCGAGAGCCTCGAAATGTGTCCGCCGGCGTCAGTTGTTGAGTGCGGAAGCGCGCACATCGGTGGTGCGAAATCGATCCGGCTGGACGACTGACGCCAGCCGCGACGATCGGCCGTTTCGGATTGGGCCGCGCTCGTCGACAGAGGCTATGATGACCACCATACCGCTGATCGATGTGTTAGATACGGGCTTTGGAAGGCGCACCGCGCGGTGCGGGATTGCACCATGATCGACTGGGATGACGTTCGTTACTTTCTTGCCGTCGCGCGCGGAGGCTCAGTGCGGGCCGCCGCCGAGCGCCTCGGGGTGAATCACTCGACCGTGCTGCGCCGCGTCGCCCAGCTCGAGGAACGCCTCGGGGCGCACATGTTCGAAAAGCTGCCTTCGGGCTACCGCCTGACGGCTGCGGGCGAGGAGGTCCTCGATCTCGCGAACCAGATGGAAGCGTCGTCGCACCAGCTGGAGACGCGCGTCTTGGGGCGCGACCAGAGCGTGCGCGGGCTTCTGCGGGTGACCCTGGCGCCGCCCCTCGCGACACATCTGCTCATGCCGGACTTCGCCGATTTCGCGCGTCTGCATCCGGACATCGAGATGGAAATCTTGTCGTCCGGTGAGCTGGCAAATCTGACCAACCGAGAGGCCGACGTCGCGATCCGCGTCGTCTACGACCGCAAAACGCTGCCGCTCAATCTTCACGGCCTGAAGGGACCGGAGCTGTTCGGCGGCGTCTACATGTCCCGCGATCGACTAGCCGCATGGCGTGCGGGCGCGCCTGATCCCATCCGGTGGATCGTCATAAGCATTCATGGAGTCCCCGACTGGGCCAGCGAGGGTGAGGTTCGCACCACGGGGGTTCCATTCAGGATCTCGGACGCCGGGGCGCAGATCGTTGCCGTGCGGCAAGGGCTCGGGATGACGACACTGCCGTGCTTCGTTGGCGATGCCGACCCCCTACTGGTGAGGGTGCCGGGTACCGACCTGCACATGTATGGAACGGTTTGGCTCCTCACACAGGGGGAGACACGCAAGACCAAGCGCGTGCGGCTCTTCACTGAGTTCATATCCCGCAGGCTCGCCGCGTACGCGCCGCTTCTCGCGGGGCTGCCCATACCGCGCGACTGATGCACGGCAGGTCGCCGGCGATGCCTGCCGTGCATCAGTCGGAAGCCTCAATAGGGAGAAAAGCGCTGCATGCTGGCGGCAAAGCATGGGGCGGGACGGTTCGCCGCCCGCCGCGCCGCGCACTCGTCAGGCCGACGCTGCGACCTCGGTGGCAAAGTCGCGATAGGAGCGCAACGGGCGACCGAGCATGGCGGTCAGGCGGTCAACATCCCCTGCCTCCGGGACCATGCCATCCACCAGGAAGCGCTCGGCCATGAGACGCATGTCCAGCGCCATCCAGCTCGGCGCGTAATTCCGGAGGTTCTGCTCGAACGCGGCGGTATCGTCGCCGCCATAGTGGATCGCCCGCCCAAGAGCTTCCGACCAGATGGCGGCGACATCGGTGCCGGTCAACGTGTCGGGACCGACGACGTTGATCCGCTCGAGGGGAAGCGGCTCATTTGCCTGTTCACGGCGAACAAGCTCGATGGCCGCGATCTCGCCGAGATCGCGCGCGTCGACCATGGCGAGGCCTTTATCGCCGATCGGCATCGGATAGACACCGTGACCGAGCACCACGTCCTTCACCGTGTGATCGTTGTTGATGAAGTATGCAGGCCGCAGAATGGTGGCGTTGAAGCCCATCTGCTCCAGCATGCGCTCGACACTGAACTTGCCCGCGAAATGCGGCACGTTTGCGTAGACGTCGCTGTGGAGCACGGACAGATAGACGATCCGCTCGATCCCGGCCTCACGGGCCAGATTGAGGGCAATCAGCGCCTGGGTAAACTCGTCGGGCACCACGGCGTTGAGCAAGAACAGGGTGGACACGCCCGAGAACGCCGTGCGCAGCGCATCGACGTCGAGCAGGTCCCCTTGGGCGACGGTAACGCCGGCTGGTAAATTGGCCTTCGAGGGATCGCGGACGAGCGCGCGCACATCGGCGCCACGCTTGATGAGATGATCGACGACATTGCGGCCGACGGTTCCGGTCGCACCGGTAACGAGGATAGTCATGTATGTCACTCCAGCTTGTTTCAAATCGCTGACAGCTATTTAGGAGTCCACAAATGCACCGGTAGCTGCCATTTATAGACACCCTGTCTCACTGGTGGAACGTATGGACCTGCTCGCCTTGGCCGACTTCAATCTGGTTGCACGTCATGGTGGGTTCGGGCGCGCCGCGCGCGCCGCAGGTCGCCCCAAGGCGACGCTCTCCCGGCGCGTCGCCGAACTGGAGAATAGCCTGGGCCTACGCTTGTTCGAGCGCGGAGCGCGTGCGCTGAAGCTCTCGCAAGAGGGAAAGGCCCTGCATGAGCGAACCAGTCGCTTGCTGACGGAAGTGGAGGAGACGGCCGCGGCGATTGCGTCGGGAGACCGGGAACCGCGTGGAAATTTGCGGATCAGTGCGCCATTGCTCTTCTCTCAGCTTGCGATGGGTAGGCTGGCGGCAGGCTTCTCGCTCAAATATCCCGACGTTGTCCTGGAAGTCACGACCGAAGACCGCGCAGTCGACATGGTCGAAGAAGGGTATGACCTGGCCATTCGCGTCAATCCGCGTTCCGATGAGAGCCTGGTGGGACGGGTCTTCATGCGTGATCGGCTTGTGATCGTGGCGAGCCCGCAAGTGGCGCGACCGCGAGATGGAGAGGCCGTTCCGGCTGTCGTGCGGACCTCGGATAGAGGACTTCCGTCGTGGAACATCATACCGGATACGGGGCCGACGACGATCGCGTTCACCCCGGTGCTCAGCCTATCGTCGCTCATCATGGTTCGCGATGCGGTCGTCATGGGTGCGGGTGCGGCACGGTTGCCGGTATCGCTGGTGAGTCATGATCTGGCCGCCGGCAGGTTGGTGCATTGGGCGGATGTGGATGCCCCAGATACTGCCTTGTGGACGCTCTACCCGTCGCGGCGCCTGTTGAACGCCCGCGTTTCCGCCTTTCTCGACCATCTGAGGGAAGCCTTTCCCAAAGGTACTCCCGACGAATTGGCAGCGTTCATTCGGATTTGAAGCCGCCACGGTTACCTTACTGTCGGCCAATGCCGTCGGCCATATCGCAAGGCCAGCTTTATCCAATGGCGCAAGCGACGACCGCCCGATGATGGCTGCTGCGGTCCGATGAACTACAGCAGCCGGCGCATCAGTCTGCTAGCCGCGGATAGTCCGTGTAGCCGGCCGCGCCGCCACCATAGAAGGTGGCCGGATTGGACTCGTTGAAGGACGCGCCCAACCACAGACGCTCGATGAGGTCGGGATTGGCCAAAGCCCAACGGCCGATCGCGGTCATGTCTGCCTGGCCTGAGACGATGTTCTGGTCCAAGGCTTCGCGCGTGCGCCCGAGGCGCAGCACATCAGCGTCGTGGGGCAGGTCCATCCGGCCCACGCGGATTCCAGATCGTCGTCATGATAAATTCCCTTTTAAGTTTGAACGGGACGTCAGCGGGTGAAGTCTGCGACGATCTTGCCGGGTGCGTGGCCGGTGCGATTGCGCTCGATTGCGGAGGGCAAGTCATCGAAACCCACCACGTCGCCGATCGTCGATGTCAGGGTGCCCGCGGCGACCTGCTGGACGATCGCGGCCAGACGCGCGGTGTCGGGCTTGTTCGATAAGAAGACGCCGCGGCGGTCTGGCGGCGTACGCGATGCGAGGTCCGTAGCGGCGATGCTTACGAGAAGGCCGTCGGGCGACAGGAGTGCCCAGGAGCGATCCACGACCTCACCGCCGACGAGGTCGACGACGAAATCGATGTCGCGCGCAAGCAGCTCGAAGTTCTGCTGCCGGTAGTCGATCACCTTGTCCGCGCCGAGGGCCAGGACATGCGGCAGGCTCCTGGTCGAGGCGGTGGCATAGACGGTCGCTCCGGCCGCCTTGGCGAACTGGACGGCAAAGCCGCCCACGCCGCCGGCCGCGCCATGGATCAGCACCCGCCGTCCGGAGAGGTCGAAATCCGCGGCCTGAATGACATGCCAGGCTGTCATCGCCGCGACCGGAATGGCCGCCGCCTCCACGTCCGACAGGGTTGACGGCGTCAGGACGAGCTTCTCGGCGTTGATGACGAGATGGTCGGCGTAGGCTCCGACGCCACCGAGGGCTGCCATAACCCGATCCCCGGACTTCACGCCCGGGACGCCGGGGCCGGTCCGAAGCACGACGCCGGCCATTTCGATGCCAAGCGTCGCGGGCAGGGTCAGCTTGAAGCGCTCGCGGAGATAGCCTTCACGGATTTTCCAGTCGATGCCGTTTACCGCGGCCGCCTTGACCGACACCAGGACCTCGCCAGGCCCTGGCTCGGGCGCGGATACGCTATCGACTGTCAGGGATTCGGGGCCGCCATAGGCTTGAAGACGTAAAGCCCGGCCGTGGGCAAGCCGTTCGGAATTGGAATCGGCCCGGTTGAGGTCAGCGGATTGTGTCATGTAGGTTCTCCTTCTTGGCGGAAGGTATGCGTTCGAAATCCGCGCCATAAGTCGCCGAAATTAGACAGTCCATCTCGCTGGAGAGACACTTGATGGACCTCCCGGGTGCCTTCGCAGGTAAGGAATTTAACCTCGGTTTTGCGTAGCATCGGCAGCGGCTGCCCAGATTGCTTCCGCGAGGGCCTCGGGCCTGGCGTCGTCTGCGCTACCCGCCGCAGCTTCGTAACGCTGATGGCCTTCCCTGCACTGCAGCCGTCGCCGGATGAGATTCGCAAATGCGTCGGCCCCGGACTCTGGTGCGTTTCGACACTCATTGCGGATGGTTCGCCTCTGAGGTAATTTAGAACTTACTTGGATGGAGAAGTGCCTGCTGTCGCGACGGCTTTCACTCTGTTGCCGTCTCGGCAGATTGTGAGTTCTTCAACGGACCTTGATACCGCAAGCTGGGGGATTGTGGTTGTCGGGTAGCAGCGGTTGAGGCAGTTGCCATGCTCCGGCTTTGCGGGCTTATCGCGGTCTTCCTCGTAGCGATCTTTACGGCTTTCGACGCGTCGGCCGATCGAAGGGTCGCCCTGGTGATCGGCAATTCCGAATACCGGGAAATCCCCGCCCTCAAGAATCCGGACAAGGATGCCGACGACGTATCCAAGACGTTCCGGCTGGCCGGCTTCGAGGTGTTCGTCGCCAAGGATCTCACAAAGCTGCGGTTCGAGGAGCAGTTCCGCAACTACCTCGCGGCGGCCGACGGCGCCGATCTGTCCGTCGTCTACTATTCAGGTCACGGGTTTCAGATCGGTGGTGAGAATTTCCTGATCCCCGTGGACGCCTCGCTGAAGAATGCGGCCGACATAGAGGTCCAGGCGGTCAAGCTGAACGATGTCCTGCAGCAATTGCGCGCGAAATCGAAGATCCAGGTGATCATCCTCGATGCCTGCCGCAACAATCCGTTTCCGCGCAAGGATTATTGGCTGAGAGACCAGCTGATCACGGCGGGCAACACCGGCCTTGCACAGGTCAAAAGCTCCTTGAACACGCTGATTGCCTTTGCCACCGAGCCAGGGGCGGTTGCCTATGATGGAGCGGGAGACCTCAGCCCGTTTTCATCTGCATTCTCCAGGCGCGCACTGGCTCCGAACCAGGAGATACGCACGGTCATGGCCGCGGTGCGCCGCGATGTGGTCGAGGCCACCGACGGCAAGCAGGTTCCGTGGGAAAACTCCTCGCTCATCGACGAGGTTGTCCTGATGCGCCGCACCAGCCGGCCCTCGCTGCCGCCGGTTCTGGAAAAGGTCGTGCCGTCGGGTGTCGGCCCTGTTGCTCTGGACCTGCCGGAACCAGTCGATGTCGATGGCGGAGCCATCACCGTAAGCATCGAGAGACCACCCGCTTTCGGGCACCTGCTGCTGGACGGCAAGGCTGTCGCGGTCGGCCAGCCTATCCAGGGCAAGGATCTGCCGCGTTTGCAAATGGATATCCCCAAGGGGAACGCCGCGCAGGACGAGGTGGATATGCTGGCCTACGCCACGCATGACAATTGGGGCGGCCAAACCCAGGGCATCCTGGTGTTTCGCGTCAGGAGTGGCGAAGGCGCCCAGGGCGAACGGATTGTGGCCTCGCTTGAGACCGAGCAGAAACAGCAGGTGCTGGAGCGCGGCATCCATATCACCGGCGCCGCCGAGGCGATCGAAAATCGCGAGATCAGCGTCCCGGTGGGAGTAGGCCCGGTTTCGCTGAAGCTGGACTTCCCGACCAAGGACCCCGCCGTCAGCCTGAAACTTGCGAGCTACCCGGCGACGGGTACGCTGTCCCTGCCGGATCGTGCCCTGTCGCCGGAGTCGAGCCTGATGGCGGACGAGGTCGACCAGCTGCGCTACGAACCCCAGATCGGTGCCGCAGAGCCGGTCGAGGTCGGCTTTGAGATCCGGGCCGCCAGCAGCTCATCCAAGCCCGCCACCATGAAGCTGTCGCCAAGCGTCGATCCTTGTGATCAGGCTGCCGGCGAGCCTCTCGATCTGCAAGGCGTAGTCCCCGGCCTGCTGCCGAACGAAATCGGCGCGAGCGCCGTGGAGGCCTGCGAGGCTGCGGTGAAGGCTTATCCGGATGTGCCGCGCTTCCGCTACGAACTCGGTCGCGCGCTGCTGGCAGCCGGCAAGCTTGATGAAGCCAAAAAAGCCATCGGGGAGGCCGCCAAGAAGGGGCACGTGCGCGCTTTATATGAACTCGGCTATCTTTACACCACGGGAACCAGAGTTGCGGTCGACCAACAAAAAGCCAACGCCTTTTTCGCGGCCGCATCGGACAAGGGCGATCCCTATGGGATGATGGCATGGGGCCGTTCCTTGTTCAACGGTATCGGCGTCGAGCGCGATACCAGCAAGGGGCTGGACCTGCTGCTCAAGGCGGCGGCGATGGGCCACACCTACGCCATGAACGCACTCGCCGAGATATTCACCGAGGGTCGCAACGGCGTGACTGCCGATCAGGCCCGCGCCGTCGCCTTCCTGGAGGCCGGGGTCCAGCGCCAGGACATGTATTCGATGAACCTGCTCGGCCGCAACTACCTGTACGGTCAGGGAATTGAGAAGAACCCACAGACCGCATTGGCGCTTTTCCGGCGAGCTACAGCGCTCGGCCAGCCCTTCGCTCCGAGCCACCTTGCTCGCATGTACCGCGACGGCGTCGGCGTGGAGCGCGACCTCGCGGAAGCACAAAGATTGTTTGAGATGGGAACGATGCGGGGCGATCAGTTCGGTGCCATGGACCGCGCGGCTCTCGAAACGCAGAAGGGCGACAAAGCCGATCAGGCGATCGCCGTGCGATTCCTGGCATTCGCTGCGGCGCTGGATTTTCGGAACCAACTGCCAGAGGCCCGGGTGAACTTGGCAAAATTCGGCACCAAGGCGAAAACAGCGGCGTTGAAGCAACTGCGCGGAGAACTGAAGTCGAAGCTTCCCGTGTCAGGTTCGCTGGATGATCAACTGGTCGGCGCGGCCAGACGGGCCTGGGAGGAAGCCAACCCGCGTCGGGACGTGTTTTGATCAACGAGGAGACAATAATGGGCAGGGCATTGAAGCAAGCACTCATCGGAACGACTCTCTCCGGCGTCTTGGCAGTGCTCATGGGCTGCACGTCCCTAATGCACAAAGCCGAGCCAACGCCGGTGGTGGCAAAGTCTCAGCCGAAAGTCGTTCGCACGACGCCTCCGCCTAGGGTTAAACAGACGAAGGCGGCGGCAAAGGCTACCAAGAAAGTTGCCACGCCGGTTGAGGAAAAGGCTGTGAATGAGCCTGTCGTAATCGTTCCTACCACAGGTGGTGGGAGTGGAGCCGGCGCCAGCGGAGGCGGCACTGGAGGCAGCAGCACCGGAGGCAACAACAGCGGCGGTCCCTGGTGAGGAGAAGGCTGGCGCTCGGGCATTCCCCGGGGGCGGCCAGATAGGGAAATCACTGCTAACCAGGGCCGCAATCACCCCGATGCTGACTTCGTGTCCGGATGTTCGCCTTTTCCCTCCCTTTTCGTCAAAGGCGTACGCGTATTTTCCCCTTTGCGGAAGACCAGTGGAGTTGCTCGCCAAGCAGTCGCAAGTGCTCTATGCTCCCGCTCGGTGTCGTGTCGATACGGTGGTCCTGGGCAGGGGGCGTTCCATGTTCGAAATCGTCGCATTCTGGTGGAAAACGGGGTCCAGGGACCTCACCACAAAAGGTCTCGGCCTGATCGTCGCGCTTTGCGGCTTGCTGCTGCTCGGCTCGCAAGCCGCCAACGCCGCGCCGAACTGGACGCTTGATCCGTCCGCTTCGGTCATCACCTACCAGTCGGTCAAGAAGAACACGATCGTCGAGACGAACAAGATCAGGAACATCACCGGCACGCTCAGTTCGGCGGGTGACGCCAAGGTCAGTTTCGACCTCAATTCGGTCGATACCGGCGTCGACCTGCGCAATGTCCGCATGCGCTTCCTGTTCTTCGAGACATTCAAGTACCCGACGGCCGAACTCACGGCGAAGGTGGATCCCGCCGCATTCGCGGATCTCGCGACGAAGCGCAGGGTGAAGTCAACGCTGCCTTTCCGTCTCAATCTGCATGGCGTCGACAAGGATCTCGAGGCCAGCATCGTCGTCACCATGATCGGCGACAACATGGTGTCGGTCGCTTCGGAAGCTCCGGTCGCTGTCCATGTCGAAGATTTCGGTTTGCTGCCGAATGTCGACAAGTTGCAGCAGGCTGCCAATGTGACCAATATCGTGCCCACGGCGTCGGTGTCGTTCGACTTCGTCTTCACCGCCGACGGCAGCAAGCCGGCCGCAACCCAGACAGTCGCGGCCAGTTCGGCCGAGGTGGGCCCAGTTGCCACCGATGCCGCGAAGGCGAATTTCAGCGACGAGGAATGCCTGAACAGGTTCGCCGTGCTCTCGCGCACCGGCGCCATCTACTTCCGCCTCGCCAGCGCGCGGCTCGATGCGAAAAGCCGCCCATTGCTGACGGAGGTCGAAGGCGTCGTCGGAAAATGCCCGAGCCTCAAGGTCGAAATTTCTGGCCATACCGATGCCGACGGTTCGCCGGAGGCGAACAAGCAGTTGTCGGAGCGGCGGGCCCAGGCGGTTGCCGATGCGTTGATTGCCGCGGGCGTTCCGCGCAACCAGATCAGCGCCGCCGGTTATGGCGAGGAGCGGCCGGTTGCCGCCAACGACACGTCAAAGAACAAGGCACTCAATCGGCGGATCGAATTTTCCGCCAGCAAGCTCGTGAACTGAGGCTCCGGTGAGGTTCGATCTGATCGCCCGTTGCGGTGGCCTCTTTCGCGCCGCCGGCCTTGCGGCGCTCGCCCTGCTTTTGACTTTGACGATCGCCAATGCCGAGCGCCGCGTCGCGCTGGTCCTCGGCAACTCCCAGTACCAGCACGCGCCGCCGCTCGCCAATCCGGTGCACGATGCCCAGGCCATGGCCGAACGCCTGAAGACGCTCGACTTCGAGGTCGTTTCCGGCTTCGATCAGACCAAATCGCAGACACAAACAACCATTGCCCAGTTCGCAAAGCAGGTGCGCGGCGCCGACATCGCGCTGTTCTTCTACGCCGGCCACGGCTTGCAGGTCTCGGGCAAGAACTACCTGCTTCCGGTCGACGCCGCGCTGGAGGACGAAACCTCCCTCGATTTCGAGGCCGTGTCGGTTGATTTCGTTTTGCGCCAGATGTCGCGGGAGACCAGCATAAGGCTGGTGTTTCTCGACGCTTGCCGCGACAACCCCCTCGCCGAGGTGCTGGCGAAGACCGCAGGCGTCGACGGCGCAAGCAGCGGTCTTGCCGAGATCCCGATAGAGAATGGCGGCGCCGGCACGCTCGTCGCCTTCGCCGCCAGTCCCAATCAACTCGCCTATGACGGGTCTGGCCAACATTCGCCCTTCACCTCGGCGCTACTCCAGAACATCGGGGCACCCAACGTCTCTATCACCGAAGCGATGAACAAGGTGACCAGCGACGTCTTCAAGGCAACCGCCGGCAAGCAGCGTCCCTGGATCAACCTTTCGCTGACCACGGAGGTCGTCCTGCACAAGATCGATCTCAATGCGCCATTGATCGTGGGCGAGGCGAGCGCACCTCAGACCGAAGGTGGTTCCGAGGCGCGCAACACCGGCGCTGCAAGCGCGCCGGGCCAAAGTGACGACCAGCTTGCGCTCGATGTGCTGCGTCGGAAGATCCCCAGGCTGGAGTCGGACGCTCCGATCTCTTTCGACCATCCAATCGATTTCGGCGATCCGGCAATCGACGGCAAGAGCATCGCCCAGCTGATCAAGGGCAAGCCACTGTTCAGCCCGGTGGAGGGATTGGACAAATCGGTCTGGGAGGGCAAGCACTGCGACGGCTGCCATCAATGGAACGAGTCCAGGCTGTGCGACCAAGCGAAGAATTTCGCCGCCAACGATGTCTCTGTTTTGCGCCTGCAACATCCGCT
This sequence comes from Mesorhizobium sp. M0152, assembly GCF_040322415.1. Taxonomy (NCBI): domain Bacteria; kingdom Pseudomonadati; phylum Pseudomonadota; class Alphaproteobacteria; order Hyphomicrobiales; family Phyllobacteriaceae; genus Mesorhizobium; species Mesorhizobium sp. M0152. The sequence goes on along the minus strand of NZ_JAMYTH010000012.1, from coordinate 97,450 downwards.
TGGAACGCGCTTCAAGGTGGCGCTTGCCAAATGGGCTCAGGGCGGCTGCAAGTAAAGCTGGACGAAGATGGCATCCGTCCAGTTTCTGTCGGGATGGAGGCTCTAATAGGCATCCGCCGATTGGCGCAGCGCCTCGATCTCGGCCATCTGGATGCCCATTTCGACAAATGCCGAAAGAACGGAAAACCTGTCCGCGAGCGCGACACGGGCCAGTCCGGCCAAAATTCCGGCATTGACTGCATGAGCGGCAGGAAATGGCTGCAAGGCCGATACCATGGTCTCGGCCATGGCCGAGCCATTGTCACGCCATCCCGCAGCCAGCGCAATCCAGCCGGCCGGGGTCGTTGGCGGTGTCGCCGCGGCTGAGCTGATTGTCGCCCGATGGCGAGGACTGTCCGGTTCGCCTACCCAGTCGCGAACATGCGCAAGCAATTCGTGATCGGTCTCATGAAGCAGCTCTGTAAGGTGGCTCAGGCATTCATGCGCCCACCATACCGCGGCCCGCTCGGGAAGCAGGTAGGCACAGAACGTAATCGCTTCCTCGGGAACGCGCCCGGCGAGGAGGTCGCGGCAAAACGCGATCGAGGGCTGTTCGGTTGGAAGGGCTCTCATGTCCCGGGCAGCAGCAGGACAAGCCATGAAAAGATCCCGTGCCGTTTTGAACCGGAGCCCATTGGCCATGACCGCCACGCTTTCATCGAGAAGCTTCGGCCACTCAAGCCTCCGGCGCGGCGCTGGTCAAGTCTCAACCGGTGATCCGGCAACAACCGCCGGCACTATCCCTGCTCCCAGCTTTTATCGACAGACAATTGCCCTGGAATTTGGTACGATCACCCATCATCGAAATCGGATGCTCAAACAGGAGTAACCGTTATGCAGTGGGGCAGTTCAGCCTTTGTGTTGGCGGTCGTGTTTTTCCCGACCCATGCTTTCGCCGACCCGGTCCAGAAATCAGAAGACATCGTGAAGTTTTTTGCTGGTGCCGCCGACCTCGGCAAGTCGCGTGGAATTTGCGTCGGGACCGAGGAGGAGTGCAGTGGCAAGACCAAGGCGAAAGACGCGCCGGCAGAAAAATCCAGCCTCGATATGCTGATCAATTTTGGATTGGATTCGGCTGAACTCGACGCGACAGCGCGTAGTGAACTCGACGAGTTCGCCACGGCCCTGAAGGACAAGCGGCTAAGCACGTTCAGCTTCGTCGTCGAAGGGTTCACCGACGCCACCGGCACGGTGCACTACAACGAAGGCCTGTCGCAACGGCGCGCGCAGTCGGTGGCGGCCTTCCTGACAGCCCGCGGCGTCGAGGCTGCCCGCATCGACGCGATCGGCATGGGCGAAAAGAATCCGCGCAGTCCCAACCCGTACGATGCGGTTAACCGCCGCGTGGAAATGCGGATAAAGACGCAGTAGCGCGCCTGCCGTCACGGCTTGAGCGCGCCGCCCACTGCAATGCCGGTCCCGAAGATAAGCGCTTTGGTCAGGAAGTCATTGTTGTCTTCAGGCGGCGGCGGATCGTCTCTTTGCACCACGGTTTCGCGGTTGCGACGTTTCTGAACGATCTGCTGTTGCCTACGTGGTTTCTGAACCGCGGGTCGCTGCGTGCGAACCTTCTGCACCACCTGCTTTTTCGGCTGCGCCGCGCGGGCTTGATCGTCAGCGTATCTGGCGCGCACGGCTTCCATCATCGGATCTGTCTGGATCACGAGGAACGACAGCTGCTCGCGCGTCAGATAGTTGGTTTGCGGCAGGCCGTTCTTCGCCTGCCAGATGCCGATCGCCTGACGGGTCTGAGGGCCGATGTTTCCGTCGACGCGGCCAAGCTCGTTGCCCAACGCTTCGATGCGCAATTGCAGGTCGATACGTCCTTGGCGATCAAGCCCGATCGCGCTTTCCGTCAGTTCCGTGCCCGGGGTTTGCTTCACCTCGTCCGAAACGCCGACCGAGGTGCGCACGGCAGAGCCGGAACTGGCGTTCGCCTGATCCGTATCGAGTGCCGCGATCTGCCGGTTTTGGGCTTTCGGGTCGTTCAATTCGTCGATGTTCAGCCGCGCCACGGTGGCGAAACGGCCGTTCGGAAACTGGTCCAGATAGGCCTCGTAGAACGGAATTGAATTGCGCTTCGAAGCCTCGTCCCAAAGGCGTTGCTCGACTTCCCAGGAGGGAGGATCACTGGCAACAGTGGCGGGAGGGGATGTTGCTGCCGCATTCGATGCCGCAGCCACGGGATTTGCGGCAGGCGCCGCTGCCGCCACGGCTTTTCCCAGGAAAACCTCGCGTCCCAGCGATGCGTTGTGCCACGGCCTCTGGCGACCTTGCGTGGTTTCGGTCACCTCGCCGCGCACGCGCGTCAGCGCGCTCTGGATTTCCACGCCGGGTTCGGTCAGGTGCCTGGCGAGCGCCGTGGAGTACGGGCTGTCGACGCCGTTGCCGTCGAACGCGATGGCGCCCGGATCCGTTGCGTAGGCAATCAGCAGGCCGCCGGTTCCGATGCCGTCCGATTTTGCTTCGACCGGCGCCAGACCGGTGCCCAACGAGGTGGAGCGGCTTTTCGGCAGCGAGGCCGCCAATGTCCGTGCCAGCGGATTGTCGCGGCAGGCATCGAGGATGATGACGCCAATTGCCGGGTCTGGTGGCAACGCAGCCATGAAGTCGTCGATCTGGATCGTGCGGGTCTTGAGATAGGCTGGCGAGGTCAACTCGGCGTCGACCGGTATCATGTAGTTCTTGCCGTCGACCTGCATGCCATGACCGGCATAGAAAATGACCGCGAGGGCCGCATCGTAGGACTGTTCGGTGAACCGGCTGATGAGGCTGTGCATGCCTGCATTGTCCTGGTCGACCCCTTCGATCACCTCGAAGCCGGCGTTGCGCAGCGTCGATGCGATGAGGTGGGCATCGTTGGCGGGGTTGGGCAGAGTAACCGCATGAACGTATTTGCTGTTTCCGATCACCAGCGCGACGCGCTTGGCGTCGGGCGCGGCGGCCTCAGCGCTGAACGCGGCAAGGCAAAACAGGATAATGCCGTTCAGAAGGACAGCGAACGCTTTCATGGATCAACCCTCCGCCCACCGGGGCGCACTATTGATGTCTGCGCATGCTAAATCTCGTCAGCGACAAGGTCGCTTATGCCAAAAATGGCTCTTGGGCGTATGTGATCCTGACCGCCGTTTTGGTTCACAAAGCTCGAAAAAACTTACCCTATAATAACACTAGGCAGCAGGAGCACCAATAGTCTGAGAGACCCATCCAGTGCAACGAACCCAGGTCAACGGGTTCTCCGGAGGGTTGGTTGAGAAGCGTCAAACGAAAAAAACCTGCCTGTGCAGTGCGGTCGTTGGCGAAACCTGCACCATGAATGAATATTTACCATAGCTGCGGCTACGAAGTCAAGGAAAAAAATCCTACAATGAAAAGCCGCCGGCACCGCTGGTGTTGGCGTCATCAGGCCCTTTGCCAAGCTGAGTTCGGAGCCCTGGAGACCCATGCCGCGACGGGCAGGTTCAGAGCGTATTCTGAATCGAGCTTATGAGGGCCGTGACGGACTGCTTGTATTTTTCGAACTCCGGCGATGTCTGGCGGATCTCGCTGGTCGTTGTCTCCGGGCCAGCTTGCGTGGCTACACGGCTCAGCTTTTGGCCCATTTTCCTTTCTGCCCAATCCACCACATAGCTGGCGGTCTTGCCGGTGAGAAACGGGTTGGCCTGGATGACGGCCGATCCCAGTACGGCGCTCAGTTGCGCCCCACCCGACGCCGCCAGCACCTGATGCGCGCCTTCCATTCCCAGGAAATGACAGAGATAGAGCCGGCCGGCTGTGATCTGGTGGCCGCGTGCCCGAAGATAGGCTTCGCCTTCGCGTGCCAGATTACGCACCATCTCGCGCGAGATCGTGGCGTCGTAGCGCAGAGCGAGCAGGTCGGCGGTCGACAGCGTTCGCGCAAGTTCAGGGCGGTAGGTGTTCATCATCCGGATCCAGGTCTTCGTTATGAATTGGCCTGCGCCGGTTGCTGAAGAATTTGGATTCTTGGCACGGGCGCTGCCACCACTTTCGACATGAACGATACGTTCGGTCAGCGTTTCGACAGCAGTATCGTTCGTTGCGACCGCGGCGGCGGTCACCGTGCCGAGCGGATCGATCGCCTCGCCATTCTGATAGAGTTCGAAATGCAGATGCGGCCCGGTCGACAGGCCGGTGGTGCCAACATAGCCAACGATGTCGCCGGCCTTCACCTTTGTGCCGACACCGCTTGCGATTGCGAATTTCTGCATATGCGCGTAGCGCGTCTCACGTCCGTTGGCATGCGCAATCTTGAGCAGGTTGCCGTAGCCGCCGCCGTCGCCCTGGAAGGTGATCTCGCCGTCGAAGGCGGCTGCGATCGGCGTACCCACGGGGGCCGCCCAATCGACGCCCTTGTGGATGCGAACAACTCCGAGAATTGGGTGCTTGCGTGGACCGAAGGTGGACGTCATGACCCCATTGACCGGCGTGACCATGCCGTTGGTGACCGTCAGCGAGCGAACTTGGTCATCGCCGGTAACGCATGCAAACTGACCGTCACTCTGCTGGAAGACGAAGCATTCGAGGCTCTTTTCAGTACCCTGCACACCGACATACAGCACGCGTCCGTCGGTCTCGCTCTTACCGCGCGGCGTTTGCGAATAGATCAGGACAAGGCGCTGATCCTCGCTGGCGAAGGCGTCCAGATCCTGTCCTCTCGACAGGTACATGATCGCTTCGCCGATCACGCTGGTTGGAACTTTGTTGCGTGCCGCCGTCGAATAGATTGCGTCGAGCAGGCGATACTGCCGCTTGTGCGCGCCTTCCTGCGGTGCGCCCGAATAGTTGAACAGATCTTCGCGGACCCAGGGATCGACACCCGATACGAATGCCCCAGCGGCGTTGCGCGTCAGCGTTCCGACAAAGACGTTCTTGGCGTAGATCGACACCTGCATGAGCGACATTGTCGGCGTCTCGCGCGTCGGCCTGAAACCACGCATGGCGACGACATAACCCGGTTCCAGGCCTCCCCGGTTGAAAAGCGCCTTCAGCGCTTCGCCTGCCAGCTCGGCGTCCTCGGCCGAGAAATGCGCATCGAGCGCAACGCTGTCCAGGCTGCGGTCATTGAGGATTTTCACGAACGTGTCTTCGGTCGCTTCGAACCGCTGGTAGTCTTTCGTGACGATCGCGACGCTCGTGTTGTCTTCGATCTGTGTCTTCTGGAATGCAGGGAGGGCTGCCTCGCCTGCATCGATCGTTTCACCCCAGCCGGCTTCGGGATCGTCGGTGCCCATCTGCTGCCCCGCAGCCGGAGCCTCGTCGGGAGCAGGCGAGGGCTGAAGATCGTTCTGCAGGTCCCCCGCCGGTGGTTGAAGGTCGTCCTGCAGATCGTTGGACACAGGCTGGGCGGCCTGCCGTTGCGCCTGGAAGAATGCGAAGTCCTCCTGCGTCGACGGGATCGTCGTCATGAATTTTTCGCTGGCGCTGAGCATCACATCCGACAGGATTTCGATCTGCGGAGAAACCCCGGCCTGATCGAGATTCGCCGGCCTCGCGATCGAATGGCCTTTCGACGTGGCATCGGCGTCGGGGGCAAGGGTAATCCACATCGGATCCCCGGCAAGGTCGATGATGGCAGGCACATAGACCGATGCATCGGCCGGCACGTCGTCCACTCCTTCGACCGCGTGAAGGTCTTCGTCTTCGTCGCCGAACGACCAATAATCCGCTGTGAGATAGAATCCCATAGCGATCGACAGCAAGACAATCACGGCAAGACCGGCAAGCAGCCGGCGCCAGAGCTTGCGTCTGCGCAGCGCAAGGCGCGCCTGCTTCTTCTGCCTGAAGCTCGTGTCGATACTGTGCGTCACGGGCTGCTTCCGGTCAGGAAGAACGTCCACCGCGCCTGTTCGAGCGTATCGACTTCGAGAAATTGCGCCGCGATATGGCCGCGCTGCCAACATTCGTCGATGCCGCGGATCGAGAAACGTCGTCGCTCGATACACATTTCGGTCGATCCGGTGAGGATCGCGTGGCCAAACACGTCCGTGGCATAGATGTAGACGTAGCGGTTCGTCAGTTCCTCGCGGATGACATTCACGCATTGATTTGCGCCGATGGTCCACCAGCCGTCGGTCTGGTCCGCATTGTCGATCTTCTGGGCGACCGCGAGATTGACGACGTCGAGCGTCTGGTTGCAGACCGTGAATTCGGCGCGTGCTTCGCGCGATGACAGCAGAGCCAGCAGCGCGGCGCCCCAGATGATCGCGAGCTTCATGTGGCCCGTCAGGGCAAGCAGGGCTCGAAGCGGATCACGCCGCTTTGTCGGCAGGTCGGCAGACGAGGGAAGCAAACACGAGCAGCGTTCCATTGGACGCCCATGCTATCCGCCGAGCCGGAAATACTTGGCAGTGGCGGAAAATTGAGATCCGTCGGTCTCGATTTCCTCGAGAATTTTGGGTAGCAGCACCGAGGCTGGCGTGGGCGTGGAGAACGCAGCCGCCTGAATATCCTGAGGGCCCGTGATCACCATTATGATCTGCGGCACTGCCTTTCCGGCCGCCTTGTCCGCGGCGCCGAGACCAATCGGGATGCTGAAGGTAGCCTTGTCCGATTGTGCGACGACGCGGTCGTCTAGATTGAACACCATGCCTTTATGGTCGATCAGCAGCACACTGGAGATGAGGCCGCCACGCGTCACCAGCGTGCCGCCGATCGGCGTTCCGTTCGGCACCGATGTCCGGTCGAGGACAAGCTGCGGCTTGTCGGCCGCGGTCTGTCCCAGAAAGCGCAGAAAATTGGTGACTTCGCATTGGCTCGGCTCAATCAGACGGACGCTGATGTCCGGCTCGACATGGAATTTTGCCTGGAAATCGCCCAGCATCCGTTCGAATGGCCGGACCGCCGTTCCAAATCCTTCGATCGCGGCGGCCTTCTCGGCTGTCGAAGTCATGGTTGCGTAGAAACAGTCGCCGCCGCCGAAGTCGCGAACCCAGGAGGCTCGTTGCGCGATGTCGTCGTCGACAACCGGGGGGATCGCTGGCTTGGGCACGTTCAAGGCGACGACAGGTTGGTCCGGCGGTCTGGTTGCCGGCGACGTCGCCTGTTGGTTCTCGGTGCTCGCGACGTCCGTCTGGCTTGCAATGGGTTTGGGCGCCGGGGGTTTGGGCGCTGGGGGTTGGGGCGCCGGCGCGGCCACCTTGGGCGGTGCTGATTGGCTGATCCGTGGTTCAGGCTTTGGGGCCTCCACAAGCTGTGGCTGGGCCGGCGGCGGCGCTGGGACCTTCTCTGCTGCTGATGGGGCTGGAGCCGTTGTGTCAGGCGGCGGAGCCGGGATTTGACTGTCGCTGGCCATCGTATTCGGCTGGATTGCCGGCTTTTCGGGCGACGGCTGCGCGTCCGTCGCGGATGGCTTCGGGGGGGCTTCGGTCTGCAAGGGGGCTTCGGTGGGCTTCGCCGGCTGCGGCTTTTGAGCCGCCGAGGCATCTGGCTGATTTTCAGCCGGCGGTGCGCTGGCTTCTGTTTTCGTCTGCGCAGGCGGAACTTCCTTTGCCGGCTCAGGGGCGTTCGCGGCTTTGTCCGTCGGGGCCGGCTTGGACGTTTCCGGCGCAGGCTTCGATGGTTCGGGCGCGGAGAGCGATATCTTGTCGGCAGTCGGCGGCGCGGGCGTCATAAAGCCGCTCAGATACAGGCCCGCGATCGAGGCGACAGCCAGCGTCGCCAAGGCAGCGATGGCTATGGTTCGGGTCTTTGCGAGCTTTCCGGGCACATCCGCCGTGACCGCGCGCGGAGGGCCGACGACCGGGGAAGGCTGCGTTGCGGACAAATGCGCGGGCCGGACATGCGGGACGAAGCGCTGTTCGCCCGGGCCCGTCGCCATCGGCGCGTCGTGTCCCGGGGCGTTGTGTCCCAAGACATTGGACGGCTGGGGCTGGCCCTTGGGATCAGGAGCAAGGGTTTGCTCGGCTGGCGGCAAAGCCGGCCGGTTGCGGGGTATGATGGACGTCGGCGGCGTTGTTCCTTCGTCTTCACCACGCGTCATTCTGGCGATGTCCGCCATGCTGACCGGCCGGTCTCGCGGATCCGGTTGCAGCATGGCTTCAACAATGTCGCGAAAATCGTCGTCGATGTCGGAGAGATCAGGCACGGCCCGGCGCTTTTCGATGATCTCGAATTGCGATCCGCTCATGTCGATCGGTTTTCCACGCAGAGCGGCAACCAGCACCAGCCCAAGGCTATAGATGTCGGACTGTTCGCTGACGTCGCCGCTGTACAGCCCGAGCTGTTCGGGCGAAACATAGTTGTACTTTCCGGCGAACTTTCCGCCGATCAGCGTCTCCCCGCCTACGGTCGCCGATCGCGCGATACCGAAATCGATGATCTTTGCGCGGTCCACCCGGCCCCCTGGCAGGATGATATTGTCCGGCGAGAGGTCGCGATGGATTGCTCCCGCCTGGTGCACGGCGCTCAGGCCGGATGCGAGGCGATGGCAGAGCTTGCGCACCTCTTCCGTCGGCATCCCGCCACGTCGCATGATGTCGAACAGCGACTCGCCGTCGACGAACTCCATGGCAAGGTAGGGACGACCGATCCCGGGATCGATGGTGAAGACGTGGTATCGCACGACCGCATCATGCGACAGGTGGTTGAGGATCGAGGCCTCCTTGCGGAACAAGGACAGGATCGTCTGGTCACGGGCAAACTCGGGCAGGACGATCTTGATCGCAACGTGGTCTCCGGTCTGGATGTTGTGGCCGCGGTAGACCTCGCCCATGCCGCCGAACGCGATCCGCTCGTCGAGTTCATAGATGCCGCTGAGCTGCGTGCCGACGGCGGTGTTGGCCACCTGCGGCGATATTCGCGTCTTGTCGTCGGCGCTCATCTGCCTCAGCCCTCCGCCCTGGACAAATCGGGACGAAGCGATTGTCCGTTGCGCCCTTGTCCGATCTTCACCAGCACAATGGTGACGTTGTCCGTTCCGCCCCGCGCCAGCACCGTTTCCAGCAGATTTTCGCATGCCGCTTGAGGTGTCGCCGATATTACGGCGGCCTCGATCTCGGCGTCGGTGACATGCGCCGTCAGCCCATCGGTGCTCAACACGAAAATATCCCCCGGCATCAGTTCGCCTTGCTGGAAATCGATGACGAATTCGTCGCTGACGCCGACCGCATGCGTGATGACATTGCGGCGCGGCCAGGTGAGCGCCTCGGCTGCACTGATCATGCCTCGGTCCAGCAATTCCTGAACTTCGGTGTGGTCCTTCGAGATCTGCGAGATCGAGGCGTTGCGGATCAGGTAAACGCGGCTGTCGCCCGCCCACAGGCAGGCAAACCGTCCGTCCATCGCCAACAGGGCGGCGACCGTGGAGCCGATGGTGATGCCGCGAGATTCCGATATGCCGCGGATCTCGGCATTGGCCCGGCTTAGCCTGTCCTCGAAGCGCGCCCGCAGATCAGGAGCGGAGCTGGCGATGCCGATCGTTGCCAGATGGTCGACAATGCTGGCAGAGGCGACCTCTCCGGCCTCATGCCCGCCCATCCCGTCGGCCACCACCCAAAGGCCGGCTCGCGGCTCGAGCAGATAGCTGTCCTCATTGTGCTCGCGGACACAGCCTTTGTGGCTCACGCCGAAACTGTCAAAAGGAAGGGCGACATCGCTCAATTTGCCACCAAGCGCTTCTCAAGCGCCCTCTACGGCGCACCGCCAGGCGCCCGCTCGAGCCACTTTGCCACAGGCTAGAACATTAGAGTACCGAAATTAAGGTCTGGGCGCCTGAGGCACATGCAGGGTCTCACCGCACTCAAAGGCTCGAAGCCCATCTCAAAACGCCTTCGGACAGCTGAATCCGGAAAGTGCGGGAAGGAAGAAGGGGTTGGGGCCCGAACCAGTCTGGATCGTATAGGTGACGTCGCGCCCGCCGATCACGAACCGCGCTTCAACATTGCTGTCGTTGCCGGTGACGGTGGCCTTGTCCAGCAGCCGCTTCAGCGCCCACGGCCCTTCGAACTTGACGGCGGATTCGCGCCCCGGCATCTCCGGGGTCAGGCTCAGACTGGCGGACCCGGAGGCCGTGCCGCTCGGCCAGGTCACGGTGCTCGGCGCGTTGCCCGTCTGGTTGCTCTGGACGGTCTGGCCGTCGACATCGAGCACCGCCGCATCCGCATCGCCATGCAGTGAGAACGGCGTGAAGCTCACGCTCACCGAGGGCACCGAACCGCCCTGGGGAAAAAAGGCGCTGCGGATTTCGGCCGCCAGCTGGAAGTCTTTCAACGTCGACTTCGACAGGTCGCGCCCGAAGCGCGCATCCTGTTTCCAGCTCCAGTCCTGACCGGTCATGTCGATCAGCGATGCGAGATTCTGTGCGAAGAACCGGTCCATCAGCCCGCCCGGGGCGAACAATTTCGCGAAATCCGCCATCGCGATGTCGTCGATACCATTGCCGGCGAAAGGATAACGGCCGTTGACTGCCGCCTCGCAAGGCTGAGTGACCGTCTGGTCGAGCAGCTGGTTCAAGTTCGCCACTGAGGTCTCGGCGACATTGCCTTCAAACTCGTCCGCCGTCGCATTGACCATCCGGCCGAGTTGCTTGGGCAGTCGCGAGACATTGGCGCGAAGGGTGGCTATCTGGAGCTGCAGATTTGCGTTGGCGCGTTCAGTCTGGGAGGGAACGTCGGCCGCCAGTTGCAAACTCTGGTGGATATCGCGGAAATTCTGGGTCAAGGCATCGATCGGGCGGTGCCCGGCAGGACCGCCGACCAGGACCTGGAACGATCTGAACTGCGCTTCTATGTCGGCTCCGGGGTTCTGGTTTTGCGCGCTTGCGGATCCTGTGCCGGCACGACTCTGCGATTTTCCGGTGGCGATTTGAATGCCAATGCGAGCCAGACCCTTGGCCATGCTTGCGGCGTCCTGTGGCTGGCCTTGAACCGTGATGGCTTCCGCGCCTGAGTCTTTGCCGATGTCCCGCGTCAGAGCTGTTTCGCCGGCGATCGCCGTGAACAGCTGTTCGATCGGCGAGTTTGGCGAGGCGACGGCGGAAAGCGCGATGAAGTGCGGCTTGTCCTTCAGCATCGCTTTGAACTTCAACCCGTCGAGAACGCTGTTCCACGCCGTTGCGAACTCCTTCCCATAGCGATCGAGAAGTTCGGGGCCAAGCCTGGGCAACTCCTGATCGATGCCGCCTTGCTCACCGCCGCCGCCGAGGACCCACTGGTCGTCGACGAGCGTCTGGGCGATGCGGGAGAGTTGCCCGAGATAGAAGCGGTTGAAGCCGGCATAGGTATAGAGGCCGGGAACACGAAGGCCTGACAAATCGCCGCCATCGAGACGCTCGAACACCAGTTGTGCTTCGGGGCCGCCTTTCTCGGAAACAGAAAAATCAAGCAGCGCTGCCGCGTATATTGCGGATTTGATCAATGCGGAGGCACGGTCGGCGAGGCTCATCCGCCCGAGCGACCGTTGGGCGGCCTCGACGAGCGGCTGGTTGAGTTCGAAAACCGGATCATAGGCATCGTCCAACGCAAGCATGGCGCGCAGGTGCTTTTCGAGTTGCTCGCGTCCTTCGCGGTTGTTTTCACCTGGATACCGGTTCTGCTCCCAATCCTGCTTCATCCAGGAAATGATCAACGCGTCGTCGACCTTCGGCGCCTTGCCGCCAAGCATCAGATAGATTTTCAACGGCTCGTAGAGAGCGGCGGGATCAGCCATCTCAGCCTGGATAGTCCGCTCGGCCTGGATCAGCAGGCGCGATCGCAACATTCGTTCCAGCGCTTGCCGGTAGGCCGTCTTGGATGCCGAAAGAAGTCTCTCCCGTTGGCTGAGACCGAACGTCTCCTCGATGGGTGTCGGCACATCACTGGTCTCGACTCCAGTCGGCAGATTGCGCAACTGGTCGAGCGGGCCGATGACGTTTTCTAGGTCGACATCGGTCACCTCGGTACTTTTGAGCAGCGCGTCCGCCGTCGCGCGATACTGGCTCATGGCCTGTGTGTTGGAGGCGATCAGCGACCTGTTGGCTGTGAAGCTCAGGGCCAGGGTGCCGAGGGCCGCCGCAGCGATCAACGCGATGGCGCAAAGCACCCCAAATCTGGCGATCGCCGCACGTCTTTCAGCCGATTTGTCGTACGAGACCCATCCGGATTCGGCAAAGATGACGTTCGTCAACAGATCATGCAAAAAGAAGCTTTTGCCGGTTCCGGAAAGATGGGCGCGGGCATTGCCGCCGAAGCTGCGGCCGATCGCGCCCAACACCTGATCGATTGGCGTTCCCTCTTGCGTGCCTGATGAAAAATAGAGTCCACGCAGGCTGACATTCACCTGGCTGCGGGCCGGATCGAACAGGCTGGCGATAAAATTCGAAATTCGGCCTTTCAGCGCACCAAATTGTGCCGGAAAGCCAAAGACGGATATGCGCGCGACCGGGTCAGCTTCCTCCTGAAGGCGGTCGGGCATCTCCTCTACGAGGCGTCTTGCCAATGCATCGAATTCGGCCGGAGCCTCGCCGGCCATGTTCTTGTTGCGATCCGTGGTCTGGAACGTCGCGCCCCAGACCTTGCGCCGGCGGGGCTCGTCGAAACCGCCAAAGTAATCCATGAACCCGGAAACGAGATCAGCCTTGGTGAAAAGCAGATAAACGGGAAACTGGATTTTCAGCGTCTCGTGGATTTCCCGCAGGCGACTGCGTATCTCAACGACGTGAGCGTTAAGTTGCTGATCGTCTGAGCTGATGAGATCGGCAAGGCTGATGGCCAGGATGACGCCGTTTATCGGTTGCCGTGTGCGGTATCTCTTGAGCAGAGACAGGAAGGCGAGCCAACTCGTCTTGTCGCTTTGAGCATTGGAGTCCTGCGTTGTGTAGCGTCCAGCGGTGTCGATCAGCACGGCCTTGTCGGTGAACCACCAGTCGCAGGCGCGAGTGCCGCCAACCCCGGCCACTGGTTGGGCGTCACCCGAACCGGCCAGCGGAAAATTCAGGCCCGAATTGACCAGTGCCGTAGTCTTGCCCGCGCCGGGCGGGCCGATGACGATGTACCAAGGAATCTCGTAGAGGAAGTTGCGCTTGCCGCTCGACCGTTTGAGCGCGGCGATCGCCTCGTTCATGCGGGCTTCGAGCACCGGTGAGTCGTCATCGCGGCCGTCATTGCGTGCGACCACAGTTTCGAGCTCTTTTTGCGCTTTTCTCGCCTGCCAGAAACGCAGGCCGTAGAAAAGCGCGAGCGCTGCCACGATCACACCAATGATAGTCGCGCGCAGCCAGGCAGGTCCGAGAGGGCGGGTATCGGCGAAGCGGATCAAGGGTCCGGCAAACCACACCGCCGCCGCGAAGCCGGCCAGCGCGATCATGCTGAATATCCGCAGCAGCCAACGCGTCATGGCCGCTTCCACCTGGCCGTGCTCACAATGTTTCCTCTTTGGCGATCATCACATCGACACGACGGTTCCTGGCGCGGCCTTCCGGCGTGGCATTGTCGGCGATTGGCTCGTCCTCGCCCTTGCCGTCGACCGTCAGTCGCGAAGGATCGCTGAACTTCGGTGCCATCATCGTTTCGACAGCCTTTGCCCTGGCGACGGAAAGATCGAAATTGGACTTGAACGGGCTCGATTTTCGCGGCTTCACATTGTCCGTATGGCCGACGATCTTGATTGGTCCGGGCTCGGGTTCCAGGGCAGCGGCGATGTCAGCGGCAATGGGCTGGAACTCTGGCTTCGCCTCGGCCCTGCCGGACTGGAACAGCAGGAGATTGTTTATTTCGACCACGATGAAGTCGCCCTTCGTGCCGATGGTCAGTCCGCCGCCTTCGACTTCCTTGGCCAGTGCCGAGCGGATGCGATCGATCTGCGTGGTTGTGGCGGCGGGTGGGATGACTTTCACGGGCTCCGCCAACGGGGCCACGCTGGCCCGTTCGATGGCGATCGGTGTCGACGGGTTGAGTGCCAGCAATTCGCCAGCGGCGGCGTCGCCTTCATTGGTGATAGAGACCCGCAGCGCAAAGAATGCGGCAGTCAGCAGCGCCGACGCTGCTGCCGCTGCAACCCAGAGCGGCAGGCGAGCCGACGACTGCGCCATGGTCGCCGCCGAGCCCTGCCAGTGCGGCGAGACATCTTCGCCGGCGCGCGCCCTGAAGTAGCGAAGCGTCTCGTAGACGTCGCGTCGGACGCGCTCGAGATTGTTGTCTTCGCGCCTCACGCCCCGGTACTGGCCCTCGAACCCCAGCGACAGGCAGGCATGCATCAGTTCGAGGAGGTCGTAGTGCGCCTCCGGGCTGGCCAGTATCTTGTTCAGCGCTTCGAAAAAGCCTGTGCCGCTGGGCTCGACATGAAAGAACTGCGACAGCATGCTGTACTGGGCCCAAGCGCCTTTTTGTGGCCAAGGCAGGTTGCCGATAAGATCGTCCGCGGTTTCGCAGAGGGCAAATTTCGCAATCCGCGCATCCTCTTCGCCAACACCTGATTTCTGCAGTGTCGCGTCGAACTTGTCTATCGTTTCGGCGACATGTTCCGCCAACGGCTCCGCTTGTCTCTCGACGGGAATGAGCCTGAGCTGGCCGAACAGCATCAGCAACGGTGCGGCGGCTGCTAGGATCGGGTTTGCCGCGGAATATCTGACACTATCCGTGACGTTGAGCAGGGTCTCCTGCCGCAGAGCTGAAGTCGACGCCGCTGCGGAAGCGCCTGCTGCTGCAACGGAAGGATAAATCACGGTCCCGGACGTCCAGCCCGGCGGTGTATGCCGGCCGACGCCGGGATCGAACACTGTCGATTCCTTGATTTGCGCGGGTTGCCCGCCATCCGCGGCAGGCTCCTGAGGGACCGGCGCCGGTTTTCGCTCACGCCGCGGAGCAGCGCGAATGACGGTCTTGCCCCCCGGGCCGAAGGGATCGTCCTTCGAACTCATCGCCGATCGTCCGTGCAGGCGGCGAGCCCGCGACTGGGCGAGACAGGCGCAAAACGGTTTCTGGTCAGGTGAAGGAAATGCTGCCGCTGCCGACCGTGGCAGTGTCCGCAGGGAGGTCGGCTACAAGATACTGTCCCGCCGAAAGATGACATTGCCGCAGACCCCCAGGTCGATCAGCCTTACCCGCTTAGCGAATTGTCGTATGTGATCGTAGTCGCAGAACCCGTCGATTGGAACCTATGCCGAGCGCCGAAGAGATTTTCTTCGCCGGCCACAACTCAACAGGCTCCCTTGAAACGGTCTATTTTGGCTTGTCGGCCTTGGCATAGGCTTCGCTGAAATAGGCCAGGAATATGTCCAGCATGCCGTTCTCATGGGCTTCCTCCATGGTTCGCCACGTCGCAACGAAAGCATCCCAGGCTTGGCTCTTTTTCGAAGAGAACGACGTCGGGGGAAGCTTTTTGCCGATCGCTTCGGGGGACAGGTCGTCAAGCAATCGCGACAGCGCGGCTTGCATGGCGGCATAGGTGGCGAATTCGTGCGTCTTGAGATCGCGGAAAGCATCTTCGATACTGTGCCTGGCATCAAGGTAGCCGGCCCTGCGCCGTGCGAACATGATTTCGAGGATGTCGTCGGTTCCCGGGACGAATTTCAGGGGATTGTTGTCGGCAGCGCTGATCATCGTTCGCTGTGTGCTCTTGGCCAGCATTTTCGCGGCCGCGCGGGCTTTCAGCAGCAAGGTTAGTTCCTCTACCACCGTCCGCAGGACCGTGCCGATTTCGGCGGCAACTTCGTGTGGGTCGCGCGATCGAAACAATTCCGGCGAGATGCCGGCCCCAATTGCAATTTCCCGCAGCACTTCGTCTCCTGTCGAGGGAAGAGGCGCGGGTTGCGGCGAGAATGCTGGAATCCGCTGCCCGGACCGCTGCTCCGCCGGAGTGAAGAACGGCTCGGCGGCGAATTCGCGCGGCCGGCCTGTCGCGGCCGGTATTTCTCGTTGTGTCGATTCGTGGCGGATTTGAGGATGACCGGTCGCGGGCCGCTCGTCGTCGATCGATACGAAGATGACATAACGGCCGATCAGCACCCGGTCGCCATGCCCCAGCCGATGCGGACCGGTCATGCGCTGGCTCGATCCGTTGATGTAGGTTCCGTTGCGCGAGACATCGTGCAGCCAGAACGCGCCTGCCTCGTATCGAACCTCGCAGTGCCGGCCCGAGATGAACTTGTCGGGGTCCGGCAAGGTCCAGTCACAAGCATCGCGTCCGATTTCGAAGCTGCGGTCACGTGCCGCGTAGCCGGTCGGGACATCAGCGGGCAAGGAGTCGATATTGTTGATTTGCAGACTGATGTACATCCAGGATCGCCCGTCGAACGCTGATCGATACCCTACCATTCTAGCAGTTTGCGGGTACAACAGGACAGCAGCGTTTCGAGCCGATGCATTGACAGGGCGAGTTCAGTCATCGTGCGTCCTCTTTGGTCAGCAGGACAACATGTGTTAGGCTCAACATAGCTTGGTGCGGCGGGTCGAAAAAGTTCCTGAGCAGATGGCAGGGACTTCAAATTCACCGCGCTGACGGCCGCGTCCAGGAGGGGCACGACCCATGCCGAACGAACGTGCCACGGTTGTGCAGACACCGGTTGGCGCCGATCTGTTGACCTTCACGCATCTTGTCGGGCGCGATGAGATCAGCCGCTGCTTGGCCTATACGGTCGGGTTCGTCAGCACGGATCACGATATCGATCCGCTGAAGATGCTGGGTGGGCCGGTCTCGGTCGAAGGTGAATCCGACCCGAAGCGGTGGTTCAGCGGTCTCGTGTCCGAGTTTCGCCTGACCCGCATAGAGGACCGGCTGGCTTACTACGAGGCGGTGGTCAGGCCGTGGCTCTGGTTTCTCGGCAACACCACCGATTGCCGTATTTTCCAGAACAAGAGCGTCGTCGACATCGTCAAGGACGTTTTCAAGAAATACAGCACGGCGGAATTCGATCTGCGCCTGCAGGGATCCTATCCTCCACGCGAATACTGCGTGCAGTATGACGAGACCGATCTGGATTTCGTACAGCGGCTGCTCGAGCACGAAGGTATCCTGTATTTCTTCGAGCATGACGAGGGCAAACACACGCTTGTCCTGGCCGATGCGATGAGCAAGCTGAAGCCGGCGCCGGGCTACGAGAAAGTGCCTTATCACTTTGAGGGTCAGGGCTCCCGGCGCGATGTCGAATACATCACCGAATGGATACCGGGCAGTTCGGTGCGCCCGGGCGCCTATGCTCACACCGACTACGACTTCAAGAAGCCGGGCGCTGACCTGATGGCCAAGTCGGCCCAGCCGTTCGGTCACAAACTGGCTGCCGGCGAGAATTATCGCCAGCCCGGCGCCCATCTCGAAGTCGGCCGGGGCGACAGCCTGGCCGCGATCCGCCGCGAAGAAATCCAGGCCGTGCACCAGCGCATTGCCGCGGTCGGGACCGTACGCGGCCTGTTTTCAGGCTGCACCTTCAATCTGGATGGCTTTCCGCGCGAAGACCAGAACCAGGAGTATCTGGTGGTCAGCGCCGAATACAGGCTGTTCGACCCGGGATACAGAAGCCACGCGGATGTCGACAGCGAGAACTTCAAGGTGATCCTCGGCGTGGCGCCGAGCGGCTTGCCTTATCGTCCGCCACGGATCACGCCACGGCCGATCATGCGCGGGCCGCAGACGGCAACGGTGGTCGGTCCGTCGGGCCAGGAAATATTCACCGACAAATACGCCCGGGTGAAGGTGCAATTCCATTGGGACCGCCTGGGCAAGAAGGACGAGAACAGTTCCTGTTTCGTGCGGGTCTCGCAGACCTGGGCGGGCAGCGGCTGGGGCTTCATCCAGATACCGCGCATCGGCCAGGAAGTTATCGTCGACTTCATCGAAGGCGACCCGGACCTGCCGATCATCACCGGCCGGGTCTACAATGCCTCGCAGATGCCGCCCTACGGGCTACCAGCGAATGCCACGCAATCCGGCTGGAAGTCGAACTCCTCGCTCGGTGGCGGCGGCTACAACGAGCTGATGTTCGAGGATAAGGCCGGCTCCGAACTGGTCAACTTCCAGGCGCAGAAGGACCACCACCTTCTGATCAAGCATGACCGCACCAAGCTGGTGCAGCACGACCAGTCCGACCGCATCGATCACGACGCCAAGCATTCCGTAGGCCATAATCTCGACGAGGACGTCGGCAACAACAAGACCGTCAAGGTCGGCGTCGACCAGACCACGAACATCGGCTCGAACGACACCGAGACGGTGGGCGCCAACCGCTCGCTGACGGTCAACGCCAACGAGACCATCCACGTCGTGTCGAACTCGACGGAGAACATCGACGCCAATCATTCGCAGACGGTAGGAATCGTGCAGACAGTAAGCGTTGGCGCGGCTCGCGTCGATTCGGTCGGAGCGTCGGAGACACGCAGCGTCGGGGCAGTGCAGACGAACACGATCGGCGCGTCGCGGTCGGTCACGGTCGGACTCAGTCAAAGCCATAGCATCGGCACCGCGGATAGCTGGAACGTGGGAGCGGCGCAAACCATCAATGTCGGAGCTGACCAGAGTGTCACCGTTGGCAGTGCCCAAACCTTCAGCGTCGGCGCGGCACGTAGCGCCAGCGTGGCCGCCGACGACAGCACCGAAATCGGCGGCGGCCACGCACTCAAAGTCGGCAAGGGCAGCGGTATTCAAGTTGCCGAAGACAGTTCGATCAAGGTCGGCAAGAAGTTGATGATCGATGCCGGCGATGAGATCACACTGATATGCGGCGACGCCTCCATCAACATGAAAAAGGATGGCACGATTTCCATTAAGGGCAAGGATATCCGCATCCAAGGCAGCGGCGATGTCCAGGTCAAAGCTGACGGCGACGTCAAGATCAAGGGTAGCAATGTCTTCAACAACTGAAATGATTGGACGCGACGAATCTGTCGAGCGCATCGACGGTGTCGTCATCGGGCTGCTGATCGGCTTCGAGGATGGCGCGCCGCTCGTGGTGTTCATCGGCAATCCCGGCGAGACGGCACTCAGGGCCCGCAGTTTGGCGAGGCTCGATTCCTCGGCGGTAGGCGCGGAGGTGGCGCTGCTCTTTGAAGGTGGCGATCCGGGCCGCCCGCTCGTCGTCGGACGTATTGTGGATCCTGCACACCCGAGCGATCAAGTGCAGGTGGTTCGCGACGGCGAAACGGTGACGTTGAATGCCAGGGAGCGCATTGAACTGCGTTGCGGCCTAGCCTCCATCATTCTGGAGAAGAATGGCCGCATCTCGATACGCGGCAGTCAGTTGAGCAGCCAGGCAAGCGGCGTGAACCGTGTGCGGGGTGCGGCTGTTCACCTCAATTGAGAACTCTATGCAGCGGATTGCGACGATCCCGGCGATTATCGAGCAGCATGTCGAGGATGCCGCGTTCCTGTGGCACCGTCGTGCGCGAGAAATCGATGGCCACTTGATGGGACCTTTCGACATAGGCCGCATCGACCAGCGGCTCGACGCCAACCTCGACGGGCTATTCGCAGCCGGCCAGGCGGCGTGGGACCTCGTGACGACACGCTTTGCCGACTACCAGGAGCCTCCCGAGCTGTTTTTACTCGGGGCCCTGGCGTTCGAATGGCAATCCGCGCCCGGCATCAAGTTTGCCCTTGATAGCGCGGGACCGCTTGGGAATTCCGGGCTGTCGGCGCTATCCGGCGCCGTTGCTCGTAGCTCGCCGGACAGGTTGAAGCCGTTCGTTGCGCGTTGGCTGGATTCGACGGTCGCAATGGAACGTGCGTTGGGGGTTGGCGCGCTGTACCATCATGGAGTCAATCCCGGGCTCAGGCTCGCGGAACTGCTGACCGACCGCGACGCCGAAGTGCGGCGCAGGGCGCTGAAGCTCGCGGGTGCGCGGCGGCGTCGCGATGTGATCGTCGAGGTTGCGGCATGTATGGAAGCGCGTGGCGCGGAGGAACGGCTGCAGGCGGCAGTAGCGGCATGCCTGCTGGGCGAGGCTCGGCTGGCGCAACCCGTGCTTGACAAGATGTTGGTCGGCTATCCGGAGTTTGCGGGAGCTATCGTGGAAATCCGGCTGCTCACCACGCCGTCGATCGCGGCGCGATCATGGTGGCAGCAACTCGTATCCACCTCTGCAATGCGGGAAGCGGCAGTCGCGGCGAGCGGACTGCTGGGTGACATGGCAATCATGCCCTGGCTGATCGAGAAGATGCAGTCGCCGGAACTCGCTTATGCCGCGGGGCTCGCCCTGCGCGACCTGATCGAGATTGACTTCAACGACACCGACGTGTTCGTCGCGGACCCGGCCAAGCTGGGGCCGGAGTTCGGACCTATAGAGGCGACGCCGCTGCCTTCCGCTTCGCGGGCCCAGGCCTGGTGGGACAATGGGAAAGGCCCGGCGAGGTTCGATAAATTTCAATCAATGCGGCGCCTGAAGCTGGATGCAATGAGGAAGGCCCTAGCCAATGCTGAGCTCACGCTGATGAATTGGCGGCGTTCTCGCCCAATTCCGGCGTGGATGTGAAGAACCGCCTGAGGGCGCGCGGCGGTTCACTCACTCACTCACTCACGAACGACCTCGCTCACGAGCGCGGCGGCACGCATGCCGGCTTCCGATGCGGCCTCGCACATGGCAACACGGCCGGGAGCATAGGTCTTGGCGAAACTGTCGGCGGCAATAAGCAGGGTGAGCGCACCGGCACCGGCGCCGATGTCCCCGATCGTCATCGCGGGATAAGCCATCGGAAAGGTCTCGCGGCGCGTTCGGTAGAAGCGTGCACGCCCGATCAATGTCTCCCACGCGCTGTACCGTTCGCCATTGTCGCTGCCAACAACGAACTTGATGTCGGGCTCGGTCGGCCCCTTGCCTTCGATCGCGGTACGGCAGGCAGTCACCAACGCCCTGCCTTGGCTGTTGTTTTCCGACAGCACGGAGTTTTCCTCCATCGCGGCGCCGACCCCGTGAATGGCACACTGGGCGGCCAAACCGCGACCGGGCGAGCGGCGTAGGCAGACGACGGCGGCACCTTCGCCCGGGACAAGACCCTGCGCATTATCCTCGGCCTTCAGGCGGTTGGCGGCCATGAGCCGGGCGATATCCTTGTCGTTCACCAGGCTGTCGACGCCACCCAGCAGAACCTGCTCGACTCCCGGCGTTGCCAGGAGGTCCGCCGCTCGATCCAGCAGCCAGATGCAGGCCGCGGCGCCCCCGTCGAAGACGCGCGAGGAGGGATGGAACTTTTCGCACAGGTTGTCTTGCAGGCCAGCGAGAAACTGGTTGGCCGGCACCTCCGAGAAAGCCAGATGGTCCCGGAACGCCTCGGGCGTGACCAACAAAAGAGCGCTGGCGCCAGCAGAAACACCGCCTTTTTCAAGCGCCTCGCCCACCGCGCGCGCAGCCATGCTGGTGAGCCAAGCGTTCTCGGTGAGGCGAAGGGAATAGTGCGAGGGGATGCGGGAAACGGTCTGATCTTCGCCGAACGGGTCGGCTAGGGTACGCCGCTCGAACGCGGAAAGACTGGCCCGGATTGCCGCAAGTGTCTGGCGCGCATTGAGGCCAGCTGGTGTCACGGCGCCACCGCCCATGATGTAGATCGGAGCCCTCAGCCCAGCCATGTCGCCCTCGCGGCCATCAGTCCCTCGTCGCCGCGCGGGCTTAGATAGGCCTTGCGCTTGCGTCGCGCGAGGAGAAAGGCAGGCGTCACATGGCCGAAGACGATCTCCCTGAGCGCGGGCGTGTTGCGCCTGGTGACGATGGATAAGCGCGACTTCATCGTGACGCGGCGCACATCCGGCTCAATGACAACCGTGTCGATGTGGAAAGGCCGATCCTCCGCACGGTCGTCGTAAAGAAGGCGGATCGGAGCCATGACGCGCGGCAGTCGGAAGTTCCAGCTGCCCTCCGGCGTCATGCCGATGACGCTGACCTCCTCGCCTTCGTTCAGATGCTGCAACTGCTGATCGGCAGGCGCGCAGAGATTGTAGCGCGGATCGAAATCCTTTGGCGCAAGAGGCCACTGATCATCGATCCAGGCCTGATCGTAAGTGCCCGCTAACGGCAGCCTCGGATGCCAGCCGCGTCCGATCACCCCAAACCCGGCTGGTCTTGGCTGATCGGACGGGCTACGGAACGGCTCACTCGCATAGGTGACGTTGGGTGCATGCGTCTTCACGGCCTTATCAGCGGAGCGGGCATGACGGAAACCGACGCCAAGCGGGTTACGCGGGTCGGTCCTGCCGCTGTCATCGGTACCGCCGTAAGCGCGCTCGTAGATGATCGGCATCCTCGCGAAGGGGTGCGGCTGGCTATAGCGGCCCGCATCGTAGAGGCGGTCGCCGGTCACGTTGAGCACCTTGCGGATGCTGGCCACCTTCAACCCGATCTGCATCTCTTGGACGCGCCGCTCGCGCGGCGCATATGCCTGGCCGTTCAAGATAATATCGATCCCCGGCTTGGTCCAGGCGATCTCGCCTTCATAGCGGGTTGACGAGCAGGCAGGCTCGCCGAATGGCACGTCGCCGAAGCTTACCGGCAGTTGTTCCACGGCTGGCTGAAATTGCGTGGCATCTCCCGACATGTCGAAGCTGGCCGAAAAAACCGCCAGGAAAATCTCGTTACCGTCTGCATTTGCCTGGACAAATGTTCCGGCAACGAACGGCGTGCGATTCTCGATCCAGACCGCGAACATCATGGATCAGCACCAATTGCCTTTATCGTTCTGGCCAATAGGCCAATAGGGCATGCAGGCGACGAGCTTGACCAACTCGGTCTTGTCGGCATCGATCAGCCATTGCAGCAGGAAGATTTCGGCCGCGACGCCAGTTTCTTCACCCGCGCTGACGTTGACTGTAACGCATTTCAGCCAATAGCGGCGTATCACCCAGACCACCTGCGGACTGGCCGCGGCACCCGCGACGCGGTCATCGAAGGCTTTCTCGAGGGCCTTCTCGCGGCTGCCCTGGAGCTCCTCTTCGGTGGAAATGATGTCTGCCCACCACTCGGCCGCGATGTCGTAGGCATCAGTCAGCTCCGCCACATACTCGGCGAACAAGATCCTGTGCATCGGGCTGGCCTCGTCGTGCTTGCGAGCGACGCGGATATCTTGCGGCGGGGCGACATCACGGGGCTGCGCGAGCAAGCGCCTGGTACCGAGATCTGAACTATAGCGTGTGATCAGTGCCACTATTCAACCTCGTCTTCGGGATTCATGGCCATCGGCACAAAGCACAAACCATCGATGAGGGGTTGGAGCTCCGGGGCAAAATGCCGGACGTTGATAATGAGGACTTCGACCGGCCACTCGAAACCCTGGCTTCGGCCGCCGCTGTCGACGCCCCACTTCTCTTCTGGCTGGTCGCCCTCGGGGCGTTGCGCATTGTTCCAGGCCACAATCTCAAGGTAATGCTTGCGGAAGATCGCCAGCACCCGTGGGTGCCCCGCGATCCCGGTCGGCCAGCGCTTCCAGACAGCCTGCCCTTCGTCGGCGATCATGTCATCCCACCAATCCTCCAACTCGGGCTGGATGGTGATCAGTTCGCTGATGTAGCTGTCTCTGATTTCTTCTATACCGCGCATCGCTCGTCACCCAATTGCCACGGGCATATCGTCGATAAAGTTCTTGGCATATTTCGCGGCCGGAGAGCCTTGCGAAGTCGAGCATCGACCACAATGGGGTTTGACCGATTCCGGCGTCGAGAAATGAGCCAGGAAGGCATCGGGCGAGTTCTGCATATTACACCCACCCATTTCCCACGCAACGCAGAGCGGCGGTTGATGATCATGAACCATCTCCTGCTTCATCTCGTCATTGGGAGGCGTTGGAACCAGTTTTGAGTAGCGCCCCCGTCGGGTCTTCTTGCATTGCCAACAGGCCTTGCCATTGACTTTGGTCGACTGCTCATCGGTCCGTTTTGGACGGTGCGCGACCCGGTCATATTTGACCGCGCATTTCGTCGTCTTCTGATCCGCGGTCAACGTCGCCAGAAACTTGTTGAACGCGGCCGGGTTGACGCAATTGGGCGGCGGGTCGCTGGCGGTGTTCTGGTCCATCATGTCGCCATGACGGTCGACGCCCTTGCCTTCCGCCTTCACCGTGAACGACCATAGTTTGAAGACGCCCTTGCCCTTGATCTGATGGGTTATGACTCCCGCGCCGAGGCCTTGCGTTGCCGGCTCGTTGCCGGTGCTGGTCGAGATTTCCGACGCATTCTCGACAGCTGTCGGCTCGCCGTCGATCTTCACGCTCTTGGTGCCCTTGGTCAGATCGGATGACGACAGCATATTTACGTAGGGTACTGGAACCGGACCCGCGGGCGGGGATGGCGGCGACAGACAGACATCGCCGGGCGCAATGCCCTGGCCGTTGCTGCCCTTGTGGAAAAACCCCATCTTCTCGGCATAGACGCTGAGCCCCATGGTCAGGACTCCTGCGGCACGGCACGCGCCGCGCGCATTGCCGGCAGCGCATTGTCGGCGAGGTCATGAATGTCAGAGAAGGCGAGTTCACGCACCTCCCAGTCATCCGTCCAGAAAACGATGCGCTTCATTACGGAGAACTGTCTTGGTGGTTCCAGCGCCCGCAGGCGCACCGCGATGTATTGCTGGTCCCAAAGCTCCTTCACAGTCAGTTCGGCGATGTTCGCCATGCCCTCGAACCAGGGATCCGCTGCCTCTGGCATCGCGCCAATGCTCACAACAGCGAAAGGATAGCGGCGGCCGACGCGGTCCTGGCTCATGCGCCAGGCACCGGCGCAGGGTTGTTCACCAAAAATCGCGCCCTGGATGACGAAGCGCCAGACGCGGTCATCGAGGTCCTCGCCCTCATCAGGCCGCGCGCGCAGTTCCATCGACATCCAGCGATCCCAACGGTCGATGAAGGTGCGCGGCAGGTTCCAGGCGACGAAATCTCCGGTCGCCGGGATCTTGCCGAAGAATCCGGTGTTCATATCTGCGGCGGGCATGAGAATTTCTTGAACATTTGCAGATTGTAGGGATTCTCCACGCTGGCGGCCTTGAGTTCGAAATCGGCGTACATGCCTTTCGTGCCCAGGCGCAGGCTGTAGACATCGGTCAGCGACGTGCCGGCGAAACGGCCGCTGCGCAGCATCCTCAGCCACGCCCAGCTGCCGGTCTCGTTGAGCATGATTTCGGGCGAACCGTCGATGGGCTGGAAGGCGAGCGAGATGACCCCGGTGCCGTCCTTGCCGGGCCAGGTCATCGGTTGCGGCCGCGTCGCGTTGTTGAAGTAGACGAGGCTCTGGCCATCGAGGTTGAGCGTCACGCGCGTGACGTTCGGAGACAGGTCTTTCGGTTCGAGCGTGAAGCTCATCATCGGGCCAGTGCCACCAGGAAACAGATCGTCGCGGATCCGCCTGGCCTGCTCGAACGCGGCCAGCGCCGACGGGTCGAGGCCGAAGTCGGCACGCCATTTCCATGGCTGGCTGGCCGTGTCCACATAGCTGATCAAATGGTCGTTGATAAAGGCATCGATCAGGCCCGCCGGGCCGAACAGGCGGGCGAAATCGCGGACATTGACGTCCACCGCGCTCTCGGGGCTGAACGGATAGCGGTCGTTGAGCGCCGCCTGGCAGAAAGGCAGGATGTCGGCGCGCCAGATGGCGTTGAGCTCCGAGGTGACCGCCTTTTGCGTCAACCCGCTGGTGTCGCCGGCGATACCGCCGAGCCAGTCGTCGATCGGATCGGGCAGGATCTGGGCTTGCCTGGCGACCGCTCCCGTCAGCTCGGCGAGGCCGCCCTGCTTCTTGATGGCGTCCTGGGGGTCTGGGTTGGCCGTGACCGTCTGCAGCACGTTGGACAGCGCCGTCAGAGCCACCACCGCGGCGTCGAGCGCCGGCGGCTGGCCGTCGACCTCGGCAATTGCACCCTTGAGTGGCTTGAAGTGCTCGGCCACCAGATTGCCGGTAAGATCCACTTCATCGGCCGAGCCGGCGCGTGGAAGCAGCTTTGCCCCCGTTTTCACGATCTTGCCAAGCTTGCCGAGTTTGCCGAGCAGTTTCGAGCCGCCCTTGGCCGCGGCCTTGTCGTCGGCCGGCGCTTCATCGGACCGGGTAAGGTCGGTCTCCTGGACGACCGCGGTAAGCAGGCGTTTCAGTGCTGAATCGGCGCTGGAGAGATCCTTCAGATTTTCGCTGGCCACATTGAGATCGGTCAACGGCGCCAGCCTCATATCACGCAGGAAGCTGTCCCACTGCGCGATATAGTCGTCGTAATAGAGCTTCAGGATATCCTCGGACAGCGCCGACACCGACGTTTCGGAGTTCTCGGAGCAGCCCCCGGCGAAGACCGCGCGATCCAGCGCCGCTTGTGCAGCCACATCCTCGATCCGGTCGAGAACGGCATCGTGGAAGCCTGCATAGGTGAAGGCTCCCGAAACGCCGACACGAAGCGTCTTGTCGGAGCGACGCGCAAAAACCTTGGCACCGTTCGGGCCGGCGAAATTCGCCGGGATCCACTCCTTGAGCCCGGCCACCGCCGGATCGGCCAGCAACTGCTTGTAGGCACGTGCCGGCAACGAGATCGTGCATACCGTTTTCAGCGCTTCGGCAACCAGGGCCTGGTCGGGCTCGATATAGCTTGCGTCGACGGCCATCCGGCGGATGGCGGCAAGCTGATGCTCTTCGGCATCGGCGGTTGGAAATGGTGCCGCGACGGCGAATTCGGGCAGGCTGTTTACCCACCAGTTCTGGGCGAAATCCGTGTCCATCTGCGACAGGCCCGTCATCATGCGATAGGCCTTGAGGGCGCCGAGCATGAAATCCGGATCGCGGATCTGCCGCCACATGGTGGCCTCAAGAAGCGCCACCATGTGCGGCTCAAGCACGTTGCGCAGGGCGTGGTCGTACGTGTCGGTCTGAGCCCGCACCAGTTCCGCCGAGGCTGATGGTCCGAGCAGATCTTGGACTGCGCCCGGCGGTGGTGTCCGGGCATTTGCGACAGCGTCCATCGCCTCGAGCGCGGGATCCATGGCGGGCTGCTGCACCGATGCCGGGTCTGCGGCGGCCGAGGTCAGCGGGGTTTGCAGGGCCTCGAACTGGCTGGCCTGGGCCGTAATTGCGTTGCGGTTGTCAAGATAGGACCAGGTGAACAATCCGCCGGCCAGCAGCGCCGCTGCCGCACAAGCCGCCGCCGCACCCCGCCAGATCCAGGTGCGTCGGCGTTGCGCAAGGGGGTCGAACGTACCGAGACCTGCTTCCTTGAAGATGACTTCGGTGAGCAGGTTCTTCAGGAAGAAGCTGCGTTTCTCGACCCTTTGCGCGGGCAGGGCCCGCCGTGGCGGAAGACCGAAGGACGACGACAGCGCCGCGGTCAGCCGGTCGATCGGTGCCCCTTCCTGCGTCGCCGATGTCAGATAGAGGCCGCGCAGCCAGGCGGCCTCTTCATACCGGCTTTCGCCGAACATCGCCTCGACCAGCACCTGGATCGGTTCGGACAGGCTTGCGAGTTGGGCGGGAAACCTGAAGATTTCGGCACGGGCGGCGAGTTTTTCCTCATCCTCCAGGCGCGGCACCAGCCGCCACTCGAGTTGTGTCGCCAGCGTCGAAATTTCGCGCTCGATGGTCTTGGCATCCACGCGCGCATCCAGCGCGAAAGTCGTTCCCCATACCTGCTCGCGTGAGGCGGTGGACAAGCCGCCGAAGAAGGCCTCGAAGCCCTTGATCAGATCGGCCTTGGTCAGCATCAGATAGACCGGAAGGCGGATTTCAAGCCGGTCGTTGAGCTCGGCTAACCGTCGGCGGATCTTGCGGCCGTGCGCCTTGATGGCTTCGTCGCCCTCCGAAAGCACGTCGATCGAAAGCGCGACGATCACGCCATTGAGGGCGCGGCGGCCGCGATGCTTCTTCAGAAGATCAAGAAAGCCCAGCCATTCCGCCGCGTCGACGTCTGGCTGGCTCTCCTGCTGCACATAGCGGCCGGCGGTGTCGATCAGAACCGCGTTCTCGGAAAAGAACCAGTCGCAATTGCGCGTGCCGCCGACTCCTTGCAGGTCGTCGGTGAGGTCGATCGGAAAATTCAGTCCGGACTGCCGCAGGGCCGTGGTCTTGCCGGTGGCCGGCGGTCCGACGATCACATACCACGGCATCTCGCGCAGAAACTTGCGTCCGCCCAGCTTGCGACGCCTCAGTTCGGCCATCACCTCGGCGAACTTGGCCCCTACGGCAGCGACGTTCTCTTCGCCGGGGCTCAGCGGCTTTTCCACCGCAGGCGCTGCGATCTCGGCGACGAACAGGCGGTTGGCGCGGATCGCCCGGCGCTGGGCGACGATCAGCCAGATCAGCCAGAAGATGACCAGCAGCGCGACGATGACGATGCGCACATTGTCGGAGGCGAAGGGTTCATAGGGGCCGACCCTGACGATCGGACCGAACACCCAGACGACCAGGGAAAGCAGCGTGATGCCGATCAAGGTCCACAGCCAACGCGATGTCAGAACCGCCCAGAGGAAGCGCAGGATGAACATCTCACAGCCTCTTCTCGACGAGCACCTCGACGCGGCGGTTCAAGGCTCGCCCCTCGCGCGTGCTGTCGCTGGCCACTGGATCGGTTGCGGCGCGGCCCTCGGAATGGACGCGGTCCCCTGGCACCCCATTCTGGACCAGCATGTCGGCAATCGTCTGGGCCCGAGCCTCGGATAGTCGCTGGTTGGTCGACAGTGGATTGGTCTTTTGCAGAGGAACGCTGTCCGTATGACCAACCACCGTGATGTTCCCGATCAGCTCCTGATTGGCGAGGATCACCTTGGCGATCGAACCGATCAGGGGCTCGAAGCCTTCGGTCAGTTGCGGGCGCGACGACTGGAACAGTTCGGGATTGGAGGCCTGGATGATCAGCTTGGCCAACGAGACGCTCTCGGTGCCGCTGAGCGCGGATTTGAGCTCGGCCGGCGCCCCGGCTTGAAATTCAGGCAACAGCGCAAAATCCACTTTTTCCGGGGGCGGGGCATCGACCTTGGGCGACGTACGGCTGACGTCGCCGCGCGCGGGCGGCGGCAGCGCCCGCACAAGGGCGGAAAGCTCGACCGCCTGGCTGCTCAGTCCCATCGAGAGCCCGATATGAATTGCCGTGGCAACAACCGCCGCACCGAGTGCCATGACCCAGATCGGAACGATGAAGCGCTGCGGCTCGTCGGATGCGATCACGCCCTTCCAGTTTGGCGACAGGGGCGCGCCTTCGGCGTCGGCATCGCGCAAGAAGCGGGCTGCCGCGACGCGAACCGCATTGAGCGAGCGATCGCCTGACCGGCCAGGCACGCGATATTTGCCGCGAAAGCCGAGCGCCATGCAATCGTACTGCAACTCCAGCAGTTCGCGATCGCGGTTGGGATGGCGTTCCAGTTCGTCGAGACGCGTGAAGAACTGCGTGCCGGCATCGACATCGCCGCGCAGCATGACCACAAGCGGCTGCCGCGGCCAGGCGCTGGCGCCGCCCCATGGCGTGTTCAGAGCCAGATCGTCAAGCAACGCCGCCACGACCCAGGCTGCCTGGTCGGCCCTCTCCATCGAGGACCCCGTCGACATTGCCGTGTCGCGTGCCCGAACCAGTTCTTCAAGCAGCCGGGTGCGCAGCGCTTCCGGGTTCTCCGGCGGCAGCGCGCTTTCAAGCTCGGGAGCGAATTCGAGCAGGGGCGCGAATGCGTTGACAAGCGCGTTCGGGTGGGTGCGAGACCGCTTTACCGCCGCGCCCGGCAACAGCGGCGCCATCGGCCGCGGCACCGGTGCTCCGGTCAATCGTATGCGAGTGCGTTCGCGATCCTCCGACAGTCCGAAAGGATCATCGCGGCTCATGATCTCACCTGTTCACCGAATAGCAGTCCACCTGCGGCTCGCTTGGCAAGACGCCCGAAACTCCGATGACGAAGCCGGGAGCATCGAGCAGCGACGCCCAATGCTCGCTTTTCTGGTCCAGCTCGAGGCATAGCCGATCGCCATCGTAGGGGATCTCGCGCGGCTGGGAATGAAGCGGTTTCAGCGGAATACCGGGCAAACGGGATTTCCACAGGCCCTCGAACTGGTCGGCCGAGCCGACAGTCGCCTGATTGACGAATATCTTGCGCAGCGCGTCCTCCGACAACTCCGAGCCGACCCGGATGACGATCCGGCTGGCCACCAGCAGCTTCGGATTGTCGATCCGTATTTTCCAGACATTGGTCGAATGCCGC
The DNA here is from genome assembly GCF_040322415.1 of Mesorhizobium sp. M0152. NCBI lineage: Bacteria > Pseudomonadati > Pseudomonadota > Alphaproteobacteria > Hyphomicrobiales > Phyllobacteriaceae > Mesorhizobium > Mesorhizobium sp. M0152. The sequence continues at coordinate 67,366 of NZ_JAMYTH010000012.1, read as the reverse complement.
ATGACAGGCAGCGCACGCGATTTCGGTTCGATGTAACGCAGGCTGAGGATGAGCGAGCGCAGCGCATCCGCCAGCGCCGAATAGGCGGGGCCGGGCGCCATATGATCGTAAGCGGGCAATTCGCCCAGCCGCCGCGCGCTCGATCCGTAGGTCGCCATCGAACCGGCGAGCCCGGCAAGTTCCAGGTAAAGCTCGGCCGGATGGAAGACATCCTGCGCCAGCATGTGAGCCAGCCGCGGACGCGCCGCATTGGCGAGATTGAGCATCAGCAGATCTTCGACGCTGCGCCCAGGCCCACCCATGACCATCTTGCCATGCGCCTCGGCGATCTGGTCGAGGCCCGTCACGACTTCCAGAAGCAATTGCCGATACCAGGCCACCGCGCCGGTTACCAATGCGGGTGGCAGGAAGGTCTCGTCCAGAGAGACGCCGCCGTCAGCTCGAACCCCCTTGAGGTCGGCAATCGGCAAGGCTGTGTAGCCACCGACCGACTTGCCGGGCGCAAGCAGCAGCGCTTGCGGCCGGGCGATCTCGATCTCTTCAGGATCTGAACCGCCCTGGACGGCGTCACGCACCGAAACGATCCGCCCGTGATATCGCGCTCCCGAGGCGGCGGCATGCGCTGGATCGAAACCGACGCCGCCCGGAGGCTCCAGCGGCAAGGCGACCAGCACCCGTCCGGCGGCCGTGTCTGGGGTGACCGGCAGCGGTCGCGGCGCGTCCATCATGTCTGGGATGGAAAAAGGCGTCCCATCCGGAAAGATGCCTCGTGCGGACAGGATCGAGATCTGGCCGGCGTCCAGCAATGCCTGATCCAGCGTCAGCTGTTGAAAGCCGAACGTATGCAGTTGCCCGGCCTGCAACGCGCCGCGCACCGTCGCCTCGAAAAAACGATCCTGCTGCTGGAAATGCTGGGTCCGCAGGAAAAGGCCCTCGGACCACAGCACCCTGTTTGCATCGCTCATGCCGCTACATCCTGCATTGAGCTCCCCTTGCCCTGGCCGCTAGGCGGAAATGCCGCCGCTGCCAATCGTGACGTTGACCGTAAACTGTGATCCTGCCGATACCGACTTGGTTGTTCGCCAGTTCCGGCCTCCGGGCTCGCGGATAAGCGCAACGAAGCCCAGCGCCGTCGCGTCCGGCTCGACCGTGATGGTCTTGGACGCGGTCTTCCCCGGCCCGACGGCGATCTGGTCCGATCCGATGAGGTCGCCCCCGAGCGCCGAGCCGGCATCCCCCTGCAGCGCAAAATAATCGGCTGAGTTGAATTTCCCGGTGCTGCGCAGACGCATCACGAGGACCGTCACCGGACGGTCACCGCCCCCTGGTCCCGGATTCATGCCGGCCCCGCCGGTCACGTTGACGGTGATCACCGATGGTTTCGGCGGACCGCTCTGGCAAGCGGCGAGCAGTCCGGTCGCACCTAGGGCAACGACGAATTCACGTCGATCGATCATGTCTCACTCCTCCTCATATGCATCCCGAAAATCGGCGCCGATTTCGCCAAGAAAGCTTTTTTCCGCGCTCTCGGCGATTTCACGATGGCGTTTCTGGTAAAGCTCCCACAGCTTGGCGCCGCGCCCGCCTGAAAGCAGCGTGCCGATCGCGGAATTCGATTTCAGCTCTTCCTCGATCGCTGCCGGGTCAAAACGGTCGATCATCCGCCGCAAGGCAGCCTGTACGCCACGCCAGGCGCGCACGTGATGTTGAGCGAGATCGCGAACCGCATCGGCGATTGCCGCTTCGCCGGCGAGAAATCCGGGGCTGCGCTCGGCGATAAGGGTGACGATGGCGTCGTCGACCGTCGGCAGAAACTTGAGCGGATTGACCTCAGAGGCCCCGACCACGGTCTGGGCGACGCGCGCGTTTCCCTTCTCCTCGGCCCGCTTGCGCAGAAGCTGCATCAGGCCTTCCATCATCAGCCGATATTCGCGGCCGAACTTCTCCATTTCCGCAACCGTGTCGCGCCCGGGGAAGTCGGCTTCCTCGACCCCCATGCCATGCAGGAATGCGGAGCGAAGCGTGATGTCCCCCAGCTGCGCCGCTGCCGGCAGGCGGGCGGGTTTGGCAGCGGCACCTGTCCGCGCTGGAGGCGGGACATCCGCCGCTTGCACGGGTAAATCCCAGGGGTTGGCGGATTGCGGTCGTTTGGCGATGCGCTCGCGCTGCACGGCCGAGCCCTTGCCGTTTGCCGAACCGGTCGCCGGGGCTGGTCCGAAACCAAAATCATCGCTGAAATCGGACGGCTTTCCCTGGGCAGATTGGGCTCCGCTGCCGGGGGACGGCACGGGGTCGAGGCTGAATGGGTCCGCCTGGTTCGCCGCGCCGCCCGGTTCAAGGTAAGGGGCGGCGTCTTTCGACACAGGTGTTGAAACCGGATCGAGGCTGAACGGGTCATCGAAAGCTGGCGAGCTGCGCTGGCCGGAGGCGACACGCTCGAACGCGCCCGGAACCGGCTGCTCGAACGGGTTTGGCAGATCGGCCGGACGTGGCCGTCGCGGCTCTTCTTCGACCGGGGCGGAAAAGAAGTCATCGCGGCCGATGCTCACCGGCGCCCGGGATGCCGCCGGCAGGCGTTCCGGGACCGGCTGGCCGGCCGCTTGTGCCTGGGCGGTTGGCGTCTGCAGGTCGACATGTACGACGTAGTCGCCCAGTCTCAGCCGCATACCGCTTAGAAGGCGCGTTGACTTGCCGGCCCCGAGCGGGCTGTCGGAGTCGTTTATGAACAATCCGCTGCTTGACGTATCGGTGACGAAATATCCATCTCGCCCGCCCGAAATCTTGCAATGAGCGCGCGAAACGAACATGTCGGGATCGTCGATCTGCCAGCCCGCGTCCGCGCTGCGGCCGATCACCAGCTCGCCGTCGTCCAGCCGGGTCTGCCGTACCGCCTGGGTACGCGGCCCTTGCTCCAGCGTCAGCAGCAGGCTCATGCCGCGACCCCCGCCATTTCCGGCCGCCATCCGACTATTGTCCGCAGCCGCATGTCGTCAGCATCGCCCCTTTCAGTGGGCCGCGCAAGCCAGGCGGTCCGGCCGAGCTGTACCGCTCCGATACGGGGCTGCGGCACTGCTTCACGCGCAAGCACGATGCGCAGGTCGACGTCGAGCGATTCCCCGACCATGTCGCGAACGGCTTGCTTGAAGAGTTTGAGCCGCTGGCCGCCAGGCACGAACGCTTTGAAGGCCTCGTACCCCAGCGGACCGACACGCAGTTCGATCCTGCTTTGACGATTGAAAACGCGTGGGCCGATCGTCGCTCCTCGACCGAGCCCTGCATAGGCTTTGGCAAGGCGGGTCTGGAGCCCGGTTGGTATGATTATCCAGGAGGCGATGAACTCCTTGATCTGAACCGGCACCTTGAACGCCTCCGCCAGGAACAGCGTCAGCCGTTCCGGGCCATCGACCTGGCCGGCGAGCGAAGCCGCCTGGCGAAGCTTCACCGTATCGAGTTCGGTGCTTTGGGTGCCGGGAAGTCCGAGTCCCGCCATGGCTTCAAGCATGGCGCGAACGCGCCCGCCGACCGCGCGCTCGACCTGTACCGCCGGATGCGCATCCGCCCACGCCCGATAATACAGGGCGATCATGCGGTGTTGCAGCACGTTGACGAAGTCCATGAATGTCGTGTCACTGGTTTGCTGCGCGTCAGCGCCGGTGAACCAGCGCTGCGAAAGGCGATCGAGCACCCAGCGCGTCAAATGCAGCGGCATGGGACCTTCAGGTCCCATCAGGCCGAGATTTGCCACGGTGACCCTGGCGGGGGCCTTGTCGTTCGCGTCGCGGAATTCAACCACGTCCCTGGCCGAAAAACTCAGGCGCACGTGCTGTCCGAGCCTTGCCGGCTCGCGTTCCGGCGAGCCGGAATAGCCGAACAGCCCGCCCCGCCGTTCGAGCCGGCGCAACAGCTCGAAGAAGTCGAACGCTTCGGACAGTCCGTCGGCCCAGTTCGGATCGACTGCCTCTAGATCAGGTAGCGATTGCCGGGCGTCATCGGCCATGGCACATCCTCCTGCTTCTGCAGCAGCCGCGTGCGGGTCCGCACAAAGCCGTTTATTCCGGCATGACGGGCAAACAGCCGCGCCAGCAACGCCGAAAGCAGCAATGTGCTTTGCCCTGCCAGGACCGACTGGTCCACATGCAATGTCACTTCGGTGCCGCGCCCGAAGCACATCGGCCCGTCGATCTGCAGCCGTTCGATGACCGACCGCGAGTCGATACGGACGATCGAATGTACGTTGCGGGCAAGGCTCGGATCGCCGCGGTCGGCATAGAGGTCGAGCAGCGCATGCAGCGGATCGACGCCGCGGCCCTCCTTGGCAAGGCTGAGAAAGTTGAGCGCCAACTGTGCCACGAGCCGCCAGGCGAGATTGTCGGCCCGGGATTCTCCCGCCGCGCCCGCCGGCAACGCCGCGGGAATGGCCGGGCGAGGCGGACGCAGCGCGCCGAGAAGCCGCACCGTCTCGACCGGATCGCCGGCCTCCAGCGTCAAGGTAGGATTGTCGTCGAGGATCGGCAGATCGCGGTTGGTACAAAGTGCCACGACGTCGACACGCTTCAGCGGCCGGTTCGCCTGACTTTCCACCGGGCGTGAAATCGCCAGGAAAACATCGTCCCCTGTGTAAGAGGTGCGGGTCAGCCCGTCGCGCCGCTCCTCTTCCGTCGCACGGCGCGGGCGACGCTCGGTGGAATAGACCCAGCCACTGCCGCGATTCTGACCCAGGCTGAAGAGCTCTGGAATTTCGGCATCGCTGCTCCCCGTGTCGGCGTCTTCGACGCGGATGACCCGGTAGATTTCGAAGTCGCGCGCCCGCGTTCGGTCGGCATGCAGCACCTGGCGCGTCTTGCGCGGATCAAGCTCGATGACGTTGCACTCACGTTCGAAGAGATTGATGATCGGCGTTGCGAAAAGCTCGAAATCAGCCGGTGTCAGGTCGGCTAGCTCAGGTACTGGACGCCTGAACATAAAGATGATCTCCAGCCCGGCCGCGCATCGGCGCACGACGGGCAGCAGCCCGGAAATCCGCGCATAGTGAAAGCGCTCGGGCATCATGAAATATTCGCGCAGCAGACGGTACCCCTCAAATGTCGGGCGGGTACGAGGCATCAGGGCCTCTTCGTCGCTGATGCCGATCATTTCGGGTTCCGGCAAGGACGATACGGGATTGGTCTTGCCTTCCGCGCGCGCGCCAACGGCCGAGCAGGCGCCGAAAATCGCGTCGAAAAGCAGTGGCGCCTTTGTGCGCCCGGCAAAATAGAGATCAAGCCGGTCGAGCAACAGTTCGTCGAGCCTGCCCTTTCCTGTCCGAGCCAGCACGATGCGGAGTGCCGCCTCGCCACCAACACCGCCGATCGGCGCTATGCCGGCCGCCGCGAGCGCGCTGCGATCTTGAAAGTAGCTTACCGAAGTGACCGCTATCGGCCACAGGGTGATGTCCTGGGCGGTGGTGAACGTGCAGCGCGTCGAAAGGCCGGGCTGCAGGCCGGAGACCAGCCGGGTGTTGCGCTTGACGACATGGCCGGCAACCATCGACTGGACCTGCTGCCCGGGTTTGAGCACCACCATGGCCGTTGCCGGCGCCGGCGTGACCAGATCTGGATACAGGACGTCCAGCACGCTGCGTGAAAACCGCGAGCGCTCCGCATCAACCTTCAGCCGGGTGCGCGCGGCGAGGAAGGCGACGCCGTCGAGCAGCCGTTCGACGTAAGGATCCGGGCAGGGCACCGTATCGAGGGAAAGGTTGCGCGCCACCGCCGGATGCATGTCGGCAAATTCCGCCGCAAGGCCCCGGATATGGGTCAGTTCCTCCTCGTAATATTCTACGAAGACCCGATCCACCTCAGGCCTCCCTAATTTCGGTCCGCGCCAAGCCGTTATCGAGATTGATCGTCGTGCGCAGGCGCATGCGTTCCGGTGTGGGCGTCATGATCAGCACGGCGTCTATCTCGATCTTCAGGCCCACCGTCTTGTCGCCCAACGTGACCGTCACTTTCGTCGCGCTTTCCTTGAGGCGCGGCTCGAAGGTGGCGAGCACCGAGCGGATTTCGCGCGCCAGTACGTCGCGGTCAAAGTCGCGGGACGACCGGCCCGAGAACGAAGGCACGCCGTAATTGACCACGCTTCGCCGGACCTCCGGAAAATCGGCGAGCGACGGCGGATTATCCGCCACCTGCTCGTTTTCCAGGTCGGAAAGCAGCGGCGTGGCCTCGAAGCGCTCGGTGTTGAACAGAGCCTCGATGTCGCGCCGCACCGCTTCCCTGAGCACGCGGGCCGATACCACCACGCCACGGCTTTCGATCTCGACGCGATGCTGGATCTGAAAGACCAATCGATGCAGACGCCGTTTCTGATCGGGCGTCAGCTCCGCATCGGCGTCTATGGTCCGCGCACTGCCGGCAGTTAAAGTGTCGAGACGGTCCGCGCCAAGCTCGTCTAGCAAGACATGGCGCAGCCTGTCTATCTCCGAGGTCAGGCCCGGCAGGTCATTGACGAGGCGATCCCAAAGCGACGGCTGCACCGCCTCGCTTTTTGCCCGCAAGCTGCCCGCGATCTGCTGCTTGTCCGGCCGCCGAACCTCACTTGCCGACATAGACATCCATTTCGGCTTCATCATTGCCGTCATAGGCGAACTTGATCTTCTTGTAGGCGAAGCTCACCGCTTCCTCGATCAGGTCTGGCTCATCCTCGGCCTGCGACATGTCGTATTCCATGACGAAGGCGTCAGTCAGGGTAACGACTAGGTAGTCCTTGCTTTCGCCATCGATGGTCCGGCGTGCCGAAAACACCACTTCATCAAGGGCCTTGTTGTCGAACAAGGCCTTTTTCAAATAGGGCGAGGATTTGTCGTAGTGTTTGGTGAACTTGATCATGCCCATGGACACGCGGCCACGGCGCGAGATCGAATTCGGATCATAAGGTGCGACCATCTTATAGTCGACACCATGGATTTCGATCTCGTCCTCATGGCCATCGCGGGTGCTGGGGCCTTTGATGTCAGGAACTTTTAGAAAGCCATCAATCTTCGTAGTTGTGGGCATTGTAACTTCTCCACCGCTTTAAGAAATCAGGATGTTGCTGCAAATCAAGTCTTCACTGACGGCAGTTCCGATACCAGCCGGAGCGAGGCGTTGATGCCTTCCAACTGGTAATGCGGGCGCAGGTAGAAGCGGGCGTTGTAGTAGCCCGGCCGTCCTTCCACGCTGTCCACCTGGACTTCGGCCGCCGCGAGCGGGCGCTTGGCGCGCGCCTTGTCGTCGGCAAAGGCCGGGTTGGCCAGCACGTAACGGTTGATCCATTCGGTCAGCCAGATCTGCATGTCGGACCGCTCCTTGAACGAGCCGACCTTGTCGCGCGCGATCGCCTTGAGGTAGTGGGCGAAGCGCGAGACCGGGAACAGGTACGGCAGGTTGGCGCTCAGCCGCTCGTTCGACTGTGCATCGGGATCGACCAGGCGGCCGGCGCGCGTTTCGTCGTCCTGTAGCGAATGAGCGCCGATGAAGGCCGCCAGATCGGTGTTTTTCCGGTGCAGGATCGGCATCAGGCCAAGCTTGGCCAGTTCCGCCTCGCGGCGGTCGTCGATGGCCACCTCCGTCGGACATTTCATCGCTATCGACCCATCATCGGTGGGGAAGCTGTGCACCGGCAGGTTGAGCACCGTGCCCCCATTCTCGACGCCGCGGATCTGCGTGCCCCAGCCAAAGAGCTTGTGGCTGCGGTTGATGTTGACGCCCATCGGGAAGGCAGCGTTCATCCAGACATATTTGTTGTGATCACCCTGCACCTCTTCCTCGAAGGTGAAGCCCTTCACCGGGACGGTGTCGGTGCCATAGGGCAGCCGGGCCAGGACGCGAGGCATGGTCAGGCCGATGTAGCGAGCGTCCTCGCTCTCGCGCAGCGACTGCCACGAGGCATAGGCCGGATTGGAGACGATCTGCTGCAGGTCTTGCGGGTTCGGCAATTCCTGCCAGCTGTCCATGCGGAACAGGCGCGGCGAGGCAGCTGCGATAAACGGCGTGTGCGCCGAGGCGCAGATGCCGGAGATATTGCGCAGCAGGCCGACGTCGCGCGGATGGTTCGAGAATTCGTAGGCGCCGATGACACAGCCGATCGGCTCGCCGCCAAGCATGGAATACTCGTCCGTATAGACTTTCTTGAAGATCGGGCTCTGGTCCCACATCTGGCCTTCATAGTCCTCGAGCGTGTCGGCCAATTGCTCCTTGGAGATGTTCATCACCCGGATCTTCAGCTTCTGATCCGTCTCGGTATTGTTGACGAGATACCAGAGGCCGCGCCATGTGCCTTCCATTTCGCGCACTTCCGGCGCATGCAGGATTTCGTTGACCTGTGTCGTCAACATCTTGTCGATGCCCGCGATCAGCGACTTGATCGACTTGATCGCATTGGACGAGATGGTCGTGGTATCGGAACGGGACTGTGCCGCGAGCGCGAGATTGCGGACGAGTTGCTGCAGCTTCTCGCTGTCGTCCTTCTTGACCTTGAAATCCTTCTCGAGGAGCCCGCTGAATTCTCCGAGGTCGATAGTTTCGGCCTCGGCGACGACGGCAGTCTTTTGCTGTTCAGCCATGACTTACTCCCCTGTCTTGTCGTCGTCGGCGAGTGCCTGGCTGGCGATCTTGCCAAGCAGCGGCTCGTTGTTCAGTAGCTGCGCAATGCGCTTTTCGGCGTCGACGCGGCCATCCATGAAGCCGAGCAATTCCTCGAGCTGACGACGCATCTTGAGGATTTCGGCCAGTTGCGGCACCTGCTCGGCGATCTTGTCCGGAGCGAAATCGCCCATTCTGGAAAATGTAAGATCGAGCGCCAGTTCCTCGTCGCGCTCCTGGCCTTCGGCCTGCGGCAGCGTGTTCTTCACCCGGGCTTTGACGCGGGGCCCGAGCGCCTCCATGAACTTGGGGAAGCGGTTCGCGTCGGTCTCGACAAAGGAGCGGTCCAGCACCGACTTCGACGCCTCCTTGGTTTGCGAAGCACCGGAAAGGTCGGCCATCACGCCCATGACGAACGGCAGTTCGATCGTCGTCGGGCTACCGTAGGTTTCCACGTCGTAGGCGATCTGCACCCGCGGCGCGCGATTTCGTTCGATAACCTTCGCTTTGCTTTCGGCTGGCATGTGCTGTTACCTTTCATCCTTCTGAGCCGTCTTCTTGGCATCGGGAACGCCGGCAAGGAGCCGGAATTCCTTCAGCCCCGACGGCGCGAGATCTTCCATCAGTTCAACGAAATCCATATGCACCATCCGGCGCACACGCCGCGCCAGATGCGGTATAGGGCTCGACGGTTCGGTGCGGTCATAGAAGGCGACGACGAGGTCGAGGCATTTCACCACGTCGTCGCGCGAGGAGATGCGGTCGGGAAGCCCCGTGCTCGGTTCCGCGTAGCTTGCCACACTTGCCATAGTATCGGCTCCATGACCGTTTCGAGCAGTCGCTGCCGGTTCCGCCGGCGTCGGCGGCTTGGCCGTGCCATTCGCGACGGCGCCGGCTGCCGAATTCCGTTCGAGGGTCGTCAGCAAACGCTGCAGAAATCGTTTTAATTCCGGAACAGGAGCGCCGCCGCCCTCAAGGCGAGCGTTGAGGTTGGTTTCGACCGCATCGAGAGCCGCGATCGCCGCCCGGGCGTCGGCGACGAGCGAGACCATCTCCGCCTTGGCTTGATCCATCTGTGCCGCACATCCGGCACGCACCCTGTTCAAGAGTTGCCCGTGCGCACTGACCAGTGTGGCTTTTTCTGCCGCATTCAATCCCGAGGCGGCTTCCTGGAGCATGACGCGGTCGTCGAGCGCGCCTTGTTCCAGATCGCGTCCGCTGATTGGCCCGATCGAGCGTGGCGCAAAGAACGTCATCTGCCGCAGGTTCGCCAACAACCCGTCCTGACCATTCTGGAGGTCGAGCAGTGCGTTGATGCGGCGCAAGGCGGCATCGCGTGGCGAAGCGTTGGGCCGCAGTGCCGGATGCATGGTCGCCCAATGTTGGTCGAAGGTCTGCGCAATGAGGGTCAGACCCTGCGCGAGCCCGGCCAGTCCTTCTTCATTGGCCAGAGCGCGCGCGACGATGACGAGCAGGCGCAGGTCCCGGCCATGGGCGCGCAGTTCCTCTGCCTTTGCGAGCACCGCAGGCCAGTCGACCGGAATGGTGCTTTGCGAGTTGGGCTTGTTGTTGCCGTCGTGGACGACCTTGACCTGGGGTTCCGTCAGGCGCTCCAGCTCATGAAAAGCCGGATCGTTGCGCAAATCCTCCCCTGACGGATTTTCACCGTCGAGCGAAGTAAGCCAGAGTGCGATATCAATCACACCAACCCCCCAGCATCCGGCCTCAAGCCGTATGTGACCTAACGTTATCACACCGTCGCACTTTACCACAATTGAAGGACTGCTCAAAAATTAACAGAAGCTAAATGCAACCGGCTTGAGGCCGAAATCCGTGGCGTGATTGCGAAATCCCGCTGCGAAACGCATCGCACGGGGGCGCTCAATTCCGTGGTTGTTTGCAGCCGGTGGTGCGGGACCTTTCGAAAGCGGACGAAGCCGGTTGAACCCGCGTCAAGCCCTCGCCATCACACGCTTTGTCAAGTGACCGCTTATGTGGCAGGTTATCGGCTGGCAGATTGCAGGAGCACGTTCGATGGAACAGCGCCGGTCATCGCAGACCTTCAAACGCAAGGAACTGGTCGGCAAGCTCAATCCTGTCGGTGTGCGCGCCTTCAAGGCTGCCGCCGACACCGCCAAGCTGCGCGGCAATCCCTACGTCGAACTCGTCCACTTCATCGAGCAACTGGTGCTTTCCGACCGCTCCGACGTGCAAATGATAATCGCCGATGCGGGGTTGGATGCGAGCCGGCTCACGGCCGATATGACCCGCGCCGTCGACAAGCTGCCCTATGGCGCAACGTCGATCGAGGAATTCTCCGACCACATCTTTCATGCCATCCAGGAAGCCTGGAACCTGGCAACGCTTGAGTTCAGCGTCGAGGAAGTCCGCAGCGCGCATATTCTCCTTGCTTGCCTTAAGACGCCGGTGCTGGAAGGCCTGTTGTCGAAGATCAGCGGCGAGTTCGACAAGATCGACGCCGACGCGGTCATCGCGCGGTTCGCCGATGTCATGGAAGGCTCGCTCGAAGCCGGCGCCTCGACCGCGGTCTCCGCCGCAGAGGCGCCGAAGCGGCTTTCGAGCGGGGATTCGGCGCTGGCGAAATACGCCACCGACCTGACCCAGCGCGCTCGCGACGGCAAAATCGATCCGGTCGTCGGCCGCGATCCGGAGATCAGGCAGATCGTCGATATCCTGATGCGGCGCCGGCAGAACAATCCGATCCTGACCGGCGAGGCTGGGGTCGGCAAGACCGCGGTCGTCGAGGGTTTTGCCTTGCGTATCGCCGAGGGCGACGTGCCGCCCAGCCTGCGGAACGTCAGTGTACGCATGCTCGATGTCGGACTGATGCAGGCGGGGGCAAGCGTGAAGGGTGAGTTCGAAAAACGGCTCAAGGCTGTCATCGACGAGGTTCAATCGTCCGAAACGCCGGTCATCCTGTTCATCGATGAGGCCCACACCTTGATCGGCGCCGGCGGCGCGGCTGGAACGGGCGACGCGGCCAATCTGCTGAAGCCGGCGCTGGCGCGGGGCGAATTGCGCACCATCGCGGCAACGACCTGGGCGGAATACAAGCAGCACATCGAGAAGGACCCGGCCCTGACCCGCCGTTTCCAGGTGGTAAAGATCGACGAGCCTTCGGAGGTGGTGGCCGTTCTCATGTTGCGCGGTGTGGCCGGCGTTCTGGAGCAGCACCACAAGGTACAGATACTGGACGAGGCGATCGAGGCGGCGGTCGGCCTCTCGCATCGCTACATCCCGGCGCGGCAATTGCCGGATAAAGCGGTGAGCCTTCTCGACACCGCTTGTGCCCGTGTCGCCATATCGCAGCATGCCACGCCGGCGGAGGTCGAGGATATCATGCGCCGCCGCCAGGCGCTGGAGGTCGAGCGCGGTATTATCGGCCGTGAGGCTGCGATCGGCATCGAGGTGACTGAACGGCAGGCCCGGGTCGAGACTGGTTTAGCCGAAAGCGAGGCCACGCTGGCCGCAGCGCAGCAACGTTGGGATCGCGAAAAGGCCCTTGTCGCCGAGATACTCGAATTGCGGGCCAGGCTGCGCGGCGAAGGTGTGCCGCTGGATGAGGCGCCGGAGACCACCGTCGAAACAGCAGGTCCGGACGCAGTTGAGACTGAGCTGCCTAAGACCGAAATGCTCAAAATCAAAACGGCCGAAACGGCCAAGATCGACGCGGCGACACCGGCGGCTGCCGATGTCTCTCCGCCCGATCCGGCCGCCGATCTCGCCCGGCTGCGCGAACTGATGGCAGAACTGGCCGAGGCGCAAGGCGAGACGCCGCTCATCCTGCCGTCGGTCGACCGCAACGCCGTGGCGGCGGTCGTTCAGGACTGGACGGGAATTCCGACGGGGCGGATGCTGTCGAGCCAGACCGAGAAGGCGCTGCGGCTCGCCGTGACCCTGTCCGAACGCGTCGTCGGCCAGGACCACGCCATGGAGATGATCGCCAAGCGCGTACAGACCAGCCGCGCCGGGCTCGGCCCGCCTGAAAAGCCGGTGGGTGTGTTCCTGCTCTGCGGCCCCTCGGGCGTCGGCAAGACTGAAACCGCCTTGGCGCTGGCCGAAACACTTTACGGCGGCGAGCAGAACCTCATCTCGATCAACATGTCCGAATTCCAGGAGGCGCATACGGTTTCCACCTTGAAGGGGGCGCCGCCCGGTTATGTCGGCTATGGCAAGGGCGGCATCCTGACCGAGGCGGTCCGCCGCAAGCCCTATTCGGTGATCCTGCTCGACGAGGTCGAGAAGGCGCATCCGGACGTGCACGAAATCTTCTTCCAGGTCTTCGACAAGGGGATGATGGACGACAGCGAGGGCCGGCGCATCGATTTCAAGAACACGCTGATCCTGCTCACCTCGAATGTCGGCTCCGAAGTCATCATGGATCGCACCAGGAACGGCACGCTGCGGGTAGGGCTCGACGATCTGGACGCTGCCTTGCGCGGCCCGCTGCTGAAGGTCTTCCCCGCGGCGTTTCTCGGCCGAGTGGTGACCATTCCTTATTACCCGCTCTCGGATTCGATGATCGAGGCGATCACCCGCCACCAGTTCGCCAAAATCGCTCGTCGGCTGCGTGCGACCAGCGACGCGGAATTGGTGATCGGCGACGGCGTCATGGACCTGGTCAAGGCTCGCTGCACCGAGATCGAATCCGGCGGGCGGATGATCGACGCCATTTTGACCAATACGCTTCTGCCTGAATTGAGCCGCGGTGTGCTGAACCGCTCGCTCGAGGGCGAAAAGATGACGAAGGTGACAGTCGGTGCCTCCAAGGAGGGCTTCACCTACGCCTTCGAGTAGCTTCGTCGATCAAACGCCTGTCGAATGCAGATAAGTGTTCGATGAAGGGCGATCTCGAACGTTCGCCTTGGGACGTTTCGGCCATTCAGCCGTTAAGCTTCGCGTAATCTCCCCAATCTATCATGGCGCCAGATTGGGGAGGAACATGAAACGCAACCCTGTTCTGCTTTTTGCCTTTCCGGCTCTCATCATCGCGCTTCTGGCAGGTGAGCGCGTGGCGACCTTCTCGCTAGGAACGTATCCGGCCAGCCCCATCGCATGGAGGATCTGGCTTGAGCTGCGTCCGTTGGCGACGATGTTCTGGCAACAGGTCGATCTCTATCTAGGTGGCTCGATGGCCATCGATGCCGCCATCCTGATCGCTGCGTGTGTTGTCTTGTGGGTGGCGCACCGCACGAGAAAATCGGCTGCGTTTTTCCTTGCCAACCACCTGGCGCTGCTTTTCGCGGGGCTGATGATCGCGGTCGCCGGTCATGCGCAAACAGCGAGCGCGATCGCCACATTCGCCGTGCCGAGCGTGTTCCCGTTCTCGCTGATGCTCGACGTCAGCTGGGAAAACAGCCTCGTGCTCGTCATGGGCCTCGCGGCCTGCGCCTACTGCCATGTCGCGTTCCTGCGCGAAGCCCGGCAGCGCGCGGAGGCCTTGGCCGTGCGCCTCATGGTTTTGAAGCGGGATTTCTAATCTAGCCGGCGCGGCAGGCGCCGGGTCTTCGCACCCGTCTCTAATTGATCTTGCGATAGTAGACCTTGCCGTCCGGCGTTTCGGTTCGCTGGTAGCCGGGGTTGGGTGGGGGCGGCGAGGCGGCGATCCTCCTCTTGGGGGGCCGCGGCGCATCGGCAGCGGCGGGTTCGGCCGCGACTTCGGTGTCGGAGGACGCCTCCGCCACCGTGCTGGTGGTGAAGACAGGTTCCGGCACGCGGGCGAGACCGGCATCGCCAGCCTGGGGAAGGTTCTGCTCCACCTTGGCTATGTTGCCGTTGATCTCGTTGAACCTGCCTTGCAGCTGGCTGTCGAGCTTTTCGAACCGGCTTTGAAAGCCGTTGTTGACGCTGTCGAGCCGGGCGCCGATGCGCTGCTCGAAGCTTCCGAGTTGTTCGAGATGCGCTTCCACGACGCGCAGGTCGGTGATGCCCCGGTAGAGATAGACGGCGGCCGTGGCGTTCAGCACCGCAAACAGCGTCAGCCCGACGCCGATCGCGACAGCCAGGCGGGACCGGCTGGTGGCGCGGTCGAGCAGTTGCGGTTCGAGCTGCTGTTCTATCGTCGGCACGCGCGGATCGCTGATCGTCGTCATTGAACCACCACCTTGGTGCCGATCGGCACGCGCTTGAAAAGATCGATCACATCCGTGTTGGTAAGGCGAAAACAGCCGGATGTGCCGTCGAACCCGACGCCGGACGGGTCGTTGGTGCCATGGATGCGATAGAGCGTATCGCGCCCGTCCCGAAGCAGATAGAGCGCCCTGGCGCCGAGCGGATTGTAGGGGCCCGAGGGCACCAGCTCCGGCAGTTCCGGCTGGCGGGCGCGCATTTCGCGCGGCGGGCGCCATTGGGGCCATTCCGTCTTCGCACCGACTTTCACGATCCCGGTCCAGCCGAAGCCGTCGCGTCCGACGCTGATCTGGTAGCGAAGCGCCTGGCCCTGGCGGGTGACCAGGTAGAGCGCCTTCTCGTTCTTGCGGATGATGATCGTTCCCGGCTGCTCACCGGTCGCGAAGGCAACGGCCTTGCGCAGGCTGGGGCCCATCGCCGGCAGCGGCGGCCGGTCCGAAAGCCCCGACCGCGCCGCGGCGCCGGTCTGGATGGACATCGCCAGCACCACGCCGAGGGCGCAGGCGCCGGCGAACCTTGGCGCGATGCGATGTCTATCGGGCAGCGTCATCGAGCCGCTCTTTGAACATCTTCTTCAGATCCTTGTTGAAGCGCGCGCGCCCATCCACTTCGGAGGGCAGGATGGCACGGTTCAAGGCATCGGTCAGGAGGGCGTTGTCCAGCGCCACCGACTTGATGTGCGGCGCCTTGAATATCTTCTCGAGCTCGCTGCGCGAGAAATGGTTCCCGAACCATTTGCGCTTGTGCTTGTTGGCGACCAGCGTGATGCTGACCGCATTGCCGCGCAGCTCGCGGATCTTCTTGTAGAGCCGCTTGCCTTGCCGCAGCGAGGCGACGTTGAGTTCGAAGACGATGAAGATCTCGTCGCTCGTCGAGAGCACGGAATTGTGCCAGGGCGTTTCGATGTTGGGCAGGTCGATGACGATGTCGTCGAAGCGGTAGGCGACGAGATCCAGCAGCCGGAACACGAAATCGCTGCCTTGCGGCTCGAACGGCAGCTGCGGCCGCTCGAACGCGTAGAGGGTGAGGCCGGACGGCCGCGAAAGCTTGATGACGTCCATCAGCTCGACATCGAGCCGTTCCGGCTGGCCGATGATGCCGGCAAGATCGAACTGGTTGAACAGATTGAGGTAGGCGCCGCAATTGGCGCTCTGGAAATCGAGATCGACCAGGCAGGTCGAGGCCGCGCGTTCCGTCGATTTCGAGGCGAGGAACTCGGCCGCCGAGAGTGCCAGCGTTGTCGCGCCGGCGCCGCCGCTGGCACTGATGAAGGTGATGATGCGGCTTTTCGTGCCCTGGTTGCCGGTGTCGTGGAAGGTCACCGCGTTGAGCAATTCCTTGCCGTCGAGCGGCTTGTGCAGCCAGTCCGAGGCGTTCATGCGCACCAGCACGCGCGTCTGTTCGGAGGTCAATTCGTCGGAAACGGCGATCAGCGGCACGCTCGCCCACAGCGCGCGCGCCTCGACGATGCCCGGCTTGCCGAGCAGCTCGCCATTGCCGAGATCGAGGATGACGATGCCCGGGCGCGTATCGGCGGGTGGCCCCTTGAGAAAGTCGCCCGTCTCGGAAATCCGGACATCGTAGATCGCCAGCGCATCGAGCCGCGTCGCCACATCGCGCTTGAAATTCGCATCCGAAGAAAACAGCGCCACCTGCTTGCGTTTGGTCGGCAGAACCTTGGTGTTGATGGCGTTCATGGCCAGGTACTCTTCATGTCTTCACCCGTGACCGTGCTCAGCATCGAGGGCATGGTGATGTTTCCGAATCCGAGCAGTCCGCCCAGAAAGAAGAATTGGAACGGATGATTGATGATGCTGACGGTGATGGTCGGCACCGGGCCGCTTGGGCGCGTCCAGTAGCCTAGTCCTGAGGCCTGGTACTGTATCCGCACCTCGGACTTCGCCAGCATTGGCAAGAATGTCTGCATTCCGGCCCGGCTGCTGTTGCCGCTAAAGATGAAATCAAAGGCGGTCTGGCTCACATTGAGATTCTTGCACACGGCGTTCGTCCCGCAAGTGCATGACACAGTCCCCGCATTGTCAGCCGTACAGATATAGTTGTAGGTAGAGGCATCATAGGCATTGGCGGGAACCGCCTTTCCCACGTCTAGTGGGTCGCTGGGCGTCTTCGCCTCGAGAGAAAGGCCGCTGGCGATAGGCGTCGAAACCTGGGCCAGCCTTGCACCCATTTGCACCGCTTTGCTGGCTGCGTTCCACTGATACAGCGCGTAGCCGAAGTCGACAAAACCGAGTAAAAGGGTAAGCAGAAGTGGCATGACAATAGCCGCTTCCACCATTGTTGCACCGCTCTCATCCGAGCCGAACCTTTTTCCCCTCATCACCATCCGAAGACGCGCTCCTGATGCGATGCGGTGATGTTGATGGTTCCGAAGCCCAGGTAACTCCACAGTCCGATGCCGGTATAGGCCAACGAAGTGCTGACCTGGACCACGTCCACCGCTCCGGTGCTACTCAGATAGAGCTGAGCTCCGTTATTGTTGGGGTCGGTCAAGAAGGACTTCTTGGTGACGGTGACAATACCAGTCGTCCATCCTTGGACCCGGGGACTGCCATCCCTAATGGCGCCGTTCACCGCGAGGTTCTTTCCATAGGTCTCGCAGGTGGCCCAATCGCTGTCGTTGCAGCGCGCCATATAGCGTGCGCCGTCCTCGACACCTGCTTCGAGCAGCAGGCGCGTATAGATAATGTTCGAGAACTCGAACACGCCTGCTGAGAGCAACAACATCAGTGGCGCAACCAACGTCATTTCGACCAGTGCGGTGCCACTCTCGTCGCGTCGCAGCCGTTGGATCGTATGTCTAAGCTTGATTAACATCGCCTTACCGGTAAAGCTGAGCTTCATTGCGCTGAAGCTTCTTCAACGTGCCCTGGCCGACCACAGTGCTGATGTCTTCCATTTCACCATAAATATCGGCATCGGGTGGACCGCCTGCCTGCTCGGTAACGAATACGCTTGCAAAGGCTTGCACCGGTAGCGTCTGATTGCCGCCCTTGGCCCCCTTGTTTTTGACAACGTTGCTGTCGCAATCAACAATTGCGACATATAGGAGTCGCCTATCCGCGGGCTGCGTCGTCGAGTTGCACTTTGGCGCGGTCTGTTCGAAAGTGCTCGTCAGATCGGCCTTGTGTTCGATTTCATATTTGTAGACGCAGTATCTACTGGGGCTTGCACCGCAGGCGGTTATCACGCCGCTGCCACTATCCTTCGACCAATTCGTATCCCAATATCCCGGCTTCGCTTTGGTGCCTATGAAATTCCAGTTGCCGTCTCCCAAGGCGCCGGCCTGCGAACATCCGCCGCTAGTAAAACAATTATCCCTGGGCAGCGCCATGTAGTTCTTCTCCTGCCCGTTGGCTGGAGCTACATAGCTGCAATTGCTCTTCCCCGGATTTTTCACATCCATACCCTTGCGCACATTTGGCGCCGGCGGATTGATCGCCGGATCGGTCTTGTATGCCCCACTATTGTCGTAGATGTCGAAGCGGGTATTGATGCCGTTATTGACCGGCGGGATGTCACCAGGTCGGGTCGTTACCCCGCTCTGGTCATAGCAGGCGGGCGGATTGGTCACTGCGAACATTTCGGTAATTGCGGCCGTATCCTTGTCGCCCTCTGGCGATGCAAGGAAGCCGTAGTTGCCGGGAAGATACCGGGCGTCATTGCCGCCCTGCTCCTTGAGCCAAATCATCGGCTTCTTGGTTCCGGACAGAGCAGTTTGCAACGCGCTGAGGGAGGCATAAGGATTGCAAATGAACATCGGCGTGAACTGGCATAGTGCGCTGCTGAAGCCTGCCACGGCCTGCGTCTGTACATTGAAGCCATTGCTGCCGCCAAGAAAGCTTGCCGGGAAGATCGCCGCGAACGCGGTGGGGTTCACCGTCACCTCGGCGAATTTGGCAGTCTTGGGATCGGTGGTTTTCCAGCTCACGCCGTTGGCGTCCAGGCCGTTTGCGTCCAGCCCTATGCTGTCGCTAGCCGGAATTCCGTATAGATAGGTCACAATGAGATCGGACGGGACGAGCGTGTGATCGCCGGAGGTCGAAAATTTAGTACTGTTGGTAAGAAGAAGAGTGGTGACGGCGTAGTTGGCGCGGGTTATCGCATTGGAATTGCCATCCAGTTCGGCCGCCGCCGCCAGCGCAAATGCGTCGGCGCCTTTCTGCATGTCGTTGTGCAGGCTATTGACCCGGCTCATATCGATCGCGAGTAGCGAAAAGCCTATGATGGCCGGCAACATGACGCTGAGGAGTATCAGCGCTATGCCGCGTTGATCGTTCCAGAAGGCGCGAATGGTCCCCAACATGACCTTACTCTCTGCTTTCTCGCGCCAAGGCCCCTCGCATGCCCGGCGCCCTCCGCATCCTTCCGTTCAGTTCACGGTGTCACGCCCGACCCGCCGACATTGACCGTGATGGCCGGCGGCGGCGGTGGTGGTGGTGGAAACTTGTAGTTGTGCGCAACGAGCGCGGCACGCGTGCCGTCGCCCTCGATATGTGTGTTCCGGGAGGCAGGGTTGAGCGGGTCGACCGTCTGCAGCATCGAATTGTATTTCTGCGTATCGCCGGCAGCCAGGGTCACCGAGTCGTAATGGTTCAGATAGTCGGCGGCGCAGCCCGACAGCGCAGCGGCGCACAGAATGAGGAACAAGGCGCTATTTCTTGACATAGAGCATCTTGTCCTTCGATTTGAAGTCGAGCATATGGCCATAAGGTCCGGTGACGCCTTCGCCGTGTTCATATCTGCGGATCATGTCCTTGTTCACCTCGAGCTGGCCGAGCAGGAACAATTCGGGATCGTTGGCCGGCCGCGTCTTGTCGAACGGTGTCGCCAATTGTTCGCCGGGCTTCACCGGCCGCACGATGTGCGGAGTGACGATGACGACCAGCTCGGTTTCTTCCTTCTGGTTGCTCGAATTGCGGAACAGCGAGCCGATGACCGGCACCTGGCCGAGCCACGGCACCTGGTTCTGCAGCTTTGTCGTCTTGCTCGACAAAAGCCCGCCCACCGCGAAGCTCTGGCCGTCACGCAGTTCGACGACGGTATCCAGTTTGCGGTTGGTGAAAATCGGATCGCCGGCGGTGGTGAAGCCGGTCAGGTCGCTCACTTCGGGCGCCAGCTTCATATGGATCTTGTCGTCGGCGAGCACGACCGGGGTGAACTGAAGATTGACGCCGAACTGCTTGTATTCGATCTGGATCAGGCCATCGGCGGTGACGCTGCGGATAGGCACCTGGCCGCCGGCATTGAAGCTGGCCGGCTCGCCAGAAAGCGTGGTCAGGTTGGGCTCGGCCAGCGTGCGCACCACGCCCTTGGCTTCGAGTGCTTCGATGATCAGATCGACCTTGATGTTGCTGTCGATGACGCGGGTGATCAGAGCCGCGAAGGGATTAGAGTTCGACAGGAGGCCACTAACAAGGTCTCCCGCGCCGAGCACCGTTCCGTCCGCGTCGACGGTGGCAATGCCTGTTCCGCTGCGGGTCGTGCCGCTGCTGTTCTTGGTCCGGATCGAGACGCCGAGATCACGGCCGGCATTGCGTTTGGCTTCCAGCACGCGAACTTCGAGATTGACCTGCTGGCTGTCATCGACAGTAACGGAGTTGATGATGGCGTCAGGACCATATTGCTGCGCCACTTCCATGATTGCCGCGAGCGTGGCGCCGTCCTTGACATGGCCGCCGAGCCTGACTTTGCCGTTGATCGAGCCGATTTCGATGCGCGATCTCGGCGCCACCTGGCGGATCGCCTGCGCCATGTCGCTGACGTCGACGCCGACCTCGATCTGGATGACGCCGAGCGAGCGCTTGTCGGTGGAAAACAGATTGACCGTGGTGGTGCCGGCGCCCTTGCCGATGACATAAAGCGTCCGATCGGTCATCGGCTGCGCATCGGCGATCTTCTCGTCGCCGACGACGATATCGCCGAGATTGGCATTTACCTGCACGGTCACCGATTGCGACATCGGCAGGAAGATGCGATGGACGCTGGGATTCGACACGTCGATGAAACGGTCGGCCGCATCGGCCGCCAGACTCGACAGCAACAGCGCTGCCAGACAAGGCAATGCCGCCGCCGCCAACCTCAACCAAGCCCCCTGCATCCCCGTCTCCCCAACCGCTGCCGGTGGCAGCCTCGTTTTATTAGCCGCACTCTATCACGGTTGTCGCGGCACGTCATATGTCTCGAGTTTCACGCCTCGGAAAACGCCCACTGACACATTCTTCGGCGGTTCCGGCTGCACATACTTGACCACTTCCTTGACGACCGGCTCCGGTGCGGGTGCCGTCACCACGGCCGGAGCGGGCTTTACCTTGCCCAGTTCGTCGAGGCGGCTTCCCACCCGCTCCACGGCCTGGGTCAACCCGGCAATCTTGTCCTCGGCGCGCTTGCGCTCGGCTGCTGCCTCCGCTTCGGCTGCTGCCTTCCTGTCGAGCTCCGCCTGCCTGGCGGCGACATCGGCCGGCGTTTCGCCGATCAGATCGGAAAGCGTTACTCGTTCGGTCGTCTCGCCTTTGCTGGCTGCGGCTTGGCGTAGCGCCAGCGACAATTGGCCGGCGCCCGCTGCCAAAGTCAGCTTCTGTGCATCCTTGGTGCTGGCCTCGAGCGTCACCGATTTGACGACGGTCGGGCTGTCCTTGCTCTCATCGGCAAGTTGGTCGATGGCGAGCACCTTCATGCTCTGTAACAGCACGTCGACGAAACTCTTGTCCGCGCCATCGTCGCCGCGCACGGTTCGTGTCAGCAAGACATCGACCCGGTCACCGGGGAAGACGAAGCCTGCGACGCCGAGCACGTCATTGACGCGGATCGATACTGCTTTCATGCCTTCGCCGAGCACCGCCGAAAGCGTGGCGCGCTGGCCCGGGCCGGTGATCTTGTTGGCAAGGACAGGTTCGTTGACGCCAATTGCCTGCAACGCCTGCTTTGTGCCTTCCCCGGCCAGCGCCTCTTTCGTTGTCTTGAAGGCGCCCGTTGGAACCGCGCCTGCCGGCCACGCAACTTCGCGCAATTTATCTACGCTCAGCGTATCGCCGAACTTCAGTGGCATTGCCGCAACGACAACCGTGCTGCCTTGGACGATGCCCGTTTGCGCCATGGCGCTTCGCTGTCCGGCAAGCCAGATATTGACCAGAACCACAGCCAGCACGCCGAACACGCCGGCGAGCACGATCATAATAAGTGTGTTGGCGCGCATAACCCCAAAACCCCGAAAAAGGCAGCAGAACGGCCGAGTGACCTGAGTGATTTCAGGCCCGGATCTGATCCGGGCCTGAACTCAGTCAGCTAATCAGGAACCCACGCCGGTAACGGCGCAGCCACCTTTCTTGGTGATTACGCTAGCGGCCTGCAGGTCGGAGCAGAGATCGGCGAACCGACCGTTCACCCAGCCGCCGATAGCGATAACGACCAGAATAGATGCCGTTGCGATAATGCCGATGAGGATAGAATATTCGACCATGGCAGCGCCGTTTTCATCGTCGCGGAACTGCCGGGTCATCGTCATGAGCTTCTTCATGTCAATTTCTCCCCTTGGAGGTTTGAACCCGACGAGACAGAGCACGGGATGAAATCCATACCCAAGCATCCCCCGTCATCTCGATCCTAGGTCCCGAGAAATTGCAGAGTCAAACGGGATTAACGGTTCCTTAACTTCCCAATACATCGTCTTTCGAGTTGAGCGCGGTCTCAAATTTCAGCAAGAGCTTGATTCGTCTAATTTTTCAAGCGTCCTTAACCATTCGTTCACAATTATGCCTACCGACTAATCAAGTGCTCACTACTTTAGCTTAATGGCATATTCCTTTATATCTAAGGGGTTATGGCCAATCATGGAGGGGATACCGATGTCGGAGCGCGCAGGGAGCACAGAGCGCGCTAAAGCTTAGTGCGACACTCATGTTTGGCCGTGCGGAGATCAGAAATAAAAACGATATTTTTTGGCGCGCTCCTTAACTATGTTGAAAGTATTGGCCGTACGTGAGGCGCCCGGGCGCTTGTGCGTCGCTTGGTTAACGTTTAGTTTCCGCTAATATGTGCTGGAGGGAGTATAGGGGATTATGCTGGGGCGGTTCATCAAAGGTGGCGAGGCGCGGATCGAGCCAAGGGTGGAATCGGTCGCGGTTGCCCCCGTCGCGCCGGCACCGTCGCCTACCGTTGACATCGAATCGCATGGCGACAATTTCCTGACGCTCAAAGTCGAGCTTCACCGTCATCTGATAGATCGTTTCAACCTTGCCGCGCTCGAGACTGCCTCGAAGGACGAGATCCTGAACGAGATCCGTCCGATTGTCCGCGAGTTCGTGAGAAATCGAAACGTGCCGCTGAACGCCCGCGAGCTCGATCAACTGACCAGCGACACCGCCGACGAGATGCTTGGGTTGGGGCCAATCGAACCGCTGCTCAAGGACGATTCGATCACCGACATCCTGATCAACACGCACAAGCGCGTCTTTATCGAGCGGCGTGGCTTGGTCGAAGAGACGGCCATCCGGTTTCGTGACGAGGCGCATCTGCTGCGCGTCATCAACAAGATCGTCTCCGCCATCGGCAGGCGTGTCGACGAATCGTCGCCAATGGTCGATGCGCGGCTGGAGGATGGATCTCGCGTCAATATCGCGGTGCGGCCGATCTCGGTCGACGGCCCGCTGGTGTCGATCCGCAAATTCTCCAAAAATCCCTATTCCCTCGAACGCCTGATGGCCTTCAACTCCATCCGGCCGCCAATGATCGATATGCTGCGGATCGCAGTGCAGGCGCGCAAGTCGATCCTGGTTTCGGGAGGCACCGGCAGCGGCAAGACAACCCTGCTCAACGCTCTGTCGAGTTATATCCCCTCCAGGGAGCGCCTGATCACCATCGAGGATGCGGCTGAGTTGCAGCTGCAGCAACCGCATGTCGGCCGGCTGGAGACGCGTCCACCCAATGTCGAGGGAAAAGGCGAGGTTCGCCAGCGCGAGTTGCTGAAGAACGCGTTGCGCATGCGGCCGGACCGGATCATCGTCGGTGAGGTTCGTGGCGAGGAAGCCTTCGACATGCTGCAGGCGATGAACACCGGCCATGAGGGATCGATGACCACCATCCATGCCAACACGCCGCGCGACGCGATCTCGCGGCTGGAGCAGATGGTCGGCATGGCCGGCATGCCGATGACCCACGACTCCATTCGGGCGCAGATCGCGTCGGCCATCGACATTATCGTCCAGACACAGCGTCTTTCGGACGGCGGTCGCCGTGTCACCTCCATCTCCGAACTGACCGGCATGGAAGGCAATGTCGTCCAGCTGCAGGAAATCTATCACTTCGTTCGCCGTGAGGTAACGGCCGAAGGCAAGATCATCGGAGATTTTCGCGCCACCGGTGTCCGTCCGCGCTTCGCTCCGGAGGCCGCGACGCTTGGCCATCATTTTGGCAAGGACGCCTTCAACCCGCAGGTTGCCCTCTGATGCCGACGGGTCAAGCTCTGCTTTACTTCATTTACATGCTGGCGGCGGCATCGGTCATTCTGGCGGGCGAAGCTCTCTATCTTTCCTTTGCCGGCCGCCGCTCTCGATCTCTAGCAGTCAATCGCCGATTGAAGCGGCTCGCTGGCGAGGTCCCGGCCGAACAAACGTTACAGGGATTGCTGCGGGAGCGTGGTCTCACTGACTCCGGCGACTTTCTGTTTGGAATGGTCTGGTTGAACAGGCTCTATACCCAGTCCGGCATTACCGGAAATCCCATGACGTTCGCTGCGACGTTCCTGCTTGCGGGGCTGGCGATGGCGTTGCTGCTAATCATCCTCCTCAATTTCTCCATTTTGGCGTCGCTCATGATCTTTCTGGTCGTAGGGTTGGTTTTGCCGCTTCTCATCCTCCGGCGTGCCCGCAACAAGAGAATCCTGAAGTTTGCCAAACAGCTGCCGGATGCGCTCGACATGATCGTTCGTTCGCTGCGCGCCGGACACCCTGCTTCGGTCGCGATCGGTCTGGTCGCGCGCGAAATGCCCGATCCGCTCGGCACCGAATTCGGCATCGTCTCCGATGAGATCACCTTTGGTCTCAGCATCGAGCAAGCCGTGCGAAAGCTTTCGCAACGTGTCGGCTTCGAGGGCCTTCAACTGCTGTCGGTATCGCTGTCGATCCAGGCCAAGACGGGCGGCAATTTGACCGAAATCCTGGCCAATCTTTCCTCGGTTTTGCGCGAACGGCAGAAATTGCGAATGAAGATCAGGGCTCTTTCGGCCGAAGGTCGCGTCTCTGCGTGGATCATCTCCTTGTTTCCTGTTGTGATGTTCTTCGCGCTTCAAATCCTTGCCCCAGCCTATTACGGCGGCGTCTGGGGCAACCCGCTCGTCTTCCCGATATTTTTGCTTTTTGGGTTGTGGGCGCTGCTTGGCGACTTCATCATGTATCGGATGGTTACTTTCGATTTTTGACTGGGAGCGAGGAAGTTGTTTTCGAACATTCAGGACCTGGGCTTTTTGGTGTCTATTGCCGTCTTCGTGGCGGCGGTGTCCTTCTTCCTGTTCGGTGCGCTTGTCTTCTTGCCGGCTCTGCAGACACGAAAGCTCGTCGCGCAGAGCCTGATGGCCGAAGGAACTACAGACCGCCGATCGATGCTCGGACAAGACCAGCTTGCCAAGCTTGCGGCGCAACGGCCGGTCGATGCCTACTTCAGGTCGATCGAGAAGGAGCGGGAAGAGCCAAACGCCTTGGAAGCGAAGCTGTTTCGCGCCGGCTTTTATCAATCAGGCGCACCGCTGGTTTATACGCTATTCCGGCTGGTCGCGGTCTGCGTCGGTTTTTTGGCCATGTATGCACTCCTTTCGCGGATCCTGCCGCCGCATTTGCCAGGTTTCATCACCCTTGCTGGTTCTGCCCTGTTCGGCCTCGCCTGCATCGTGCTTCCCGCCATTCTGCTCGACCGTTTCGAGAACAGCCAGAAACTGATCTATCGCCGGGCCTTCCCAGATTTCATGGACATGATGATCACCTGCGCCGATGCGGGCATGAGCTTGGAAGCGGCAGTCGAACGCGTCAGCCATGAAATGACTGCCACCCACAGATGGCTGGGAATACAGCTGTCTATCATGAACCTGCAATTGCGCGCCGGCAAACCATTGCGAGAGGCGCTACGCGAACTCTCGGATCGCATCGGGCTTGACGAGGCGAGGGCACTGGCCGTGCTGTTTCGGCAATCGGAAGAATTGGGCACCAGCCTCACCGACGCCTTGCGTGTCTATAGCGCCGAAATGCGTGGACAAAGAATTCTAAGTGCCGAGGAACGCGCCAATTCTCTGCCGGTCAAAATGATGATCCCGCTGGGGCTGTGCATCTTCCCGGTGGTTATGATGGTCATCATGCTGCCGGTTATCATCCGCATGAGGGGCATTTTCTTCTAAATGGTATATGCTTTGATTCTAAAGATGGAGTCGGACGGCTCTTGGGGGATAGAATGACAGCGCTAATGCGCCTCTCAGTCGCAGCCGCAGCCAGTCTGTTGATGATGGTGCTTGCCGGCTGCCAGACGGACGCCACCGACGGTGTCGTCCGCACCAACGAGCCGTCGAAAGGCGACGTAACCTCCTTTGGTGATGCATTCGACGGGTTGAAGACAGTCAGCGACGTCGAATATTACGCCTCGGACCAGGCCGTCGGGGAGGCCAAGAACCAGTTCCGCGCGGAAAATTACGGCAATGCCGGCGCCCTGTTCTTCAAGGCGACGCAACTTGCCCCGAACGACGGTGGCGCCTGGATGGGGCTGGCTGCCTCCTGCGACCGCATCCACCGCTTCGATCTCTCTGACCGGGCCTATTCCAGGGCCTTCAAGCTGATGGGGGCATCGCCCGAATACTACAACAATGTCGGCTATTCCTATTTGCTGCGCGGCAAGCTGCAGGACGCGCGCGCCAATTTCCTCAAGGCCTATGAGCTGGCGCCCAACGACCCGACCGTAGCCAACAATCTGAAGCTTTTGTCCTCAAGCGTGCAGAATATCGAGCGCTAGCATGTTGTTCGTCGAAGCGCTGCTGCTGAAGGCGCTCGCCATCCCTCTGCTCGCAAGGATCGCGTGGCTCGACTTCACGACGCAGAAGATAGCCAATCGCGACGTGCTGCTGCTGCTGTGCCTGGGGGCGGGGGGCCTGCTGCTGCTGTCGCTCCAGTCCGGATCGTGGTGGGATTTGGGGCTGAGCGCCATTGCCGGGCTTCTGTTGTTCGTCGCGCTCTTCCCTTTCTGGGCGCTGCGCAAGATCGGCGCCGGCGATGTCAAGCTGCTGGCGGTCACGCCGTTCCTGATCGGCCAAAGCGACCTCATCGTGTTTTCCGGACTGCTGCTGGTTTTTGCTCTCGTCACGGCGCTGGTCGTTAAAAACCCGCTGCTGCTGCCCCAAGGCCCATTTCGCCTCTACACCCAGCATCTCGACCGCAAAGGCGTCGTGCCCTTCGGCGTGCCGATTTCGATGGCCGCGATCTTCACGATAGGCTTCCAGATGTACTCCGCGCTGGTGGCCGCAACCAGCTCCGGAATTCTGAATCAGCTTAACTGAACGGCGGCAGCCGGCTCTGCTATGCGAAATCCGGGCCGATCGTGTGGATGAGCGTCAAACGAAAAACCCGCCTGTGCGGCGGGCCGTTGGCGCAAATCTGCACCATGGATAAATATCTACCATAGCTGCACTCACCCTGTCAAGAAAAAAGTCCTATCAGGACAAAGCCGCCATCGAATTCGCCTTATTGGCGCAGTCCAGTTTTGCACAACTTTAAGTTGTAACACTATATTAGCTAGCTAAGATATAATTACCAAATTGTTAACCAGGATTAATGCGTGTTTTCCACAGCATCGTAGTATGCCCTCTGGGTTGGGTTACCACCATAGGTCGGGGAAGCCATACGTCCGTGCGTTGGGGCGGCGTATGCCATACTCCTTGAATCCAATCCTCAGTTACATCTAGGCAGCCTGACATGTGATCAAGCGTATCAGTTGTCGCCTCTGACAAGCTTTGAGAGGGTACCAACCCAAGAGGGAGAAAAGCAAAGTCAGCGGCAAAAAGGAGTAGGTGAGGCTATGGGACATCCCCAAACTTCCGATTTTTGGAATGACGCAACAAGACCGATACACAACGGACATCTGCCGGACGCGAATGGTCTTGGCAGCCCCGAGGTCGAAGAAGGACATCGAAACGAAGGCCTTGTCATGATTGTCGACAAGCGAGCACTCGAACGTGAATGCCTTGCTCGTGGCCTTATCGAACACACTCCCACTTTGCGCGTTAGCGCGGTGGGATCGCTCGACGAAATCCATCACATTGCGGGGGAAGCGGACCCATCCGCGATCCTCGTGATTCTTGGCGCCAAAAAGGTCACGGACCCGAGCGTTCGGGCGGAACTTGCGCACTTCATTTCCGAGATTGGCGCCGTACCCGTAATCGTCGTGGTGGATTCCGACGAGCCGGGAGAGGTTCTCGCGGCTCTGGAATGCGGCGCCCGAGGCTACATTCCTACAAGCGTGAAGGTGAAGGTCGCTGCCGAGGCCATTGGTCTTGCTCGTGCCGGAGGGATCTTTGTGCCCGCCAGCTGCGTGCTGGCGCTTCGAGAGATCATCCACTCGACCGCAAACGGTGCCCGCCCGCTCTCCGGCATGTTCACCACCCGCGAGGCCGCGGTCGTGGAGGCGCTCAGGACAGGCAAGGCGAACAAGATAATCGCCTATGAGCTCAACCTCTGCGAGAGCACCGTCAAGGTCCACATCCGAAACATCATGAAGAAACTCAAGGCTACGAACCGCACCGAGGTGGCGTACAAGCTCAGACAAATGTTGCTTTGAAGGCTGCCTCGATCGGGTTTTGCCTGGCCGGCCCTGGCATGCTGGCGGGTGCGTCAAGGGCGGGACCTCGCGGTCCTGATCCAAGGTTCGGAAATTCGATGTCTCGTTTCGCGAAACGGGCACGCTCGGCGTGTGTCTAGGCACGTTCCCAGCCAACCGTCGCGGACCTTGCCGTCACGAGAAATCCAACGCTGTCCTCTCCGAGCTCCACGCCCCGATACGCGGCTTCGGCCGCCTTCAGCCCTCCCGTCAGTCTGCGGACCATTGGAGCCGATCCGAGTACGTCAAGTGGAAGGCCCAGCTGACCACGGTTGGGCCGCTTCGGCGGCCAGATCCTCAGGCCGAAATAGTTGGCGGCCGAGCGATCAATCCCGCCGCTGAACTGCACCAGCAGGGCTTGGCGAGAGTTCCGGGCAATGCGTCCCAGGCTGTTGATGTCCATTGATGGCTTGTCGGACGGCCTCATCGCGACGACGATCACATCCCATGCATCGTTGGTCATGAGCATGGGGTGCGAAAAGACAGTTACTCTCGCCCCACTCTCGCGCAGCGTATGCTCGAGCGACGGCGCAAAGGGCGTGTCGCAGACGATGGCGAGCCTCGCGGCACGTTGATCGACACCGGCATCGCGCAGCAGGATGCAGCATAGCCGCGCGAGTTCCGGCAGCAGGTCTATGGCTGGGTGGCTGAGGTTGGGAGCCGCAACTTTGATGCCGGCTTCGTCACAGGCGTCGAAGTCCACAACGCCCGGCCGAAGCTCCCACGGTTCAGCCATCAGCGAAACAACCGCATGCGAGGGTAGGAGTTCGATGAGCGATCTCGTAATCGGCCCGACCTGGAGGCAATTCGTGACGAGGTCGACGTCCTGCCATTTGCGGCCATCGATGCGGTTCGTCACTTCGACGCGTTCGGAGACCTTGGCAAGGTTGGCAAATGCCGACGTTGCATCCGCGGATGCCGCCAGGCTCGGATGTCTGGAGGATATGCGGGTGAGCGCGACGACACGGTTGGCGTTGGCGAGCGCCGCCGCCGTGGCAGTCACCGCTTGATGTCCTGTCGTGGCGCCAACGACCACGGTGAGGCCGGAGAGATCGAGATCAAGCAAGGCTATTTGCTTGCGCACGATAGCAAGTACTCCGGCAAAGTCGATCTCGATAACATCACGAGCAGACGGCCTTGCGGCCAGATCACCCGGTAAGAGCATCAAGCTGGACACCACGTTGCGCCCTCCACTATCAGATAGCCTGCAATGTCCTTTAAGCGGATCAACTGCCCTCCGGGATATCGTCTCGGCGCGATGCACGTGCATTTCCTGCCGCGATGCATTTGCAGTCCTGCATTGTGTTGAGGGACGCCTTCGCGGTCTTGCGCATTTGGCAAACATGGTTCCTGTATCGCCACGAGCGTGACGGCCTGGATTTGGTTGGCACTCCGACCTCGTGTTGACTGACCAGTTCCAATTCAGGCTCTACAGCCGAACCTGCCCGAACTGCTACCGCAGCAAACGGATGCCAGGTTATACGCCGTTTGATCAGAAGGCTTACAGACACTACGCCAGCGCCGCGCGGATCAGGCTAAGGGGTAACGAGCGCCGGGTATGCCGCTACCTCCTTTGATTCTCTTGCCAACAATCACAAGCCGCTGTGAAGTTGGGCAGCAACACCAACAGCGTTTCTTGGTGAAAACCCGTGACAATCAGCGCTTTTGACACGAAGGGCCACAGGCCCGGCATCCGCATCGGCCAAAACCTCCGTCCGCTTGGAGGCCGGCGCAAAAGGATGATGGACATGGCTGTCGCATTGATCGCGCTGGTCCTTGCTGCTCCGGTCATGCTGGTGGTTGCCCTTTTGATATTGCTGACCGACGGCGGACCGGCGGTGTTCTCCCACACCCGGGTCGGGTTCAACGGCAAGCGTTTCGCCTGCTACAAGTTCAGAACCATGGTGGCGGACTCGGAGCGGGTCCTGGCCGATTATCTGGCGAGCAATCCCGAAGCCGCCAAGGAGTGGGAGCAGAATTGGAAATTCAAGAAGGATCCGCGCATTACATTCCTGGGCCACATTCTCAGGAAGTCCAGCCTGGACGAGTTGCCTCAACTCATCAATGTGCTGCGCGGCGAGATGAGTTGCGTCGGTCCTCGTCCGGTCGTTCCCGACGAACTGCAACGTTACGGCTCCTGTGCGATGGACTATCTAAAAACCCGGCCGGGGCTGACTGGCCTGTGGCAGGTGACAGGCAGAGACGCAATGGATTATCCCAGTCGTGTCTCTCTCGACAGCCGCTACGTGCGGGAATGGTCGCTGCGGGCCGATGTCGTTATTCTCGTCCGGACCGTCTTCGCCGTGATGAAATTCGACCAGGCGTCTTGAGCAGAGCGCACGGCAGCGGACCGTCATGGCTCACGTGACATGCCACGGCGCCATATGACGCCAAGCAAGTAGGCACACTGCAGAACGACAACCAGAAGCAGGATTGAAAGCAGGCGGTGCCAATCGAACACATTGCCGATGCCGCCCGCAACGACGCCGCCCACGACAGTCGCCGCGGTCACGACGATGAGCGCAGCTGCTCGAAAACGAAATCCCAGCAAAACGCCGATCACACCGACTGCGACAAGGTACCAAAGCACGGCGATCTCCTATGGTGTGGAAGACTCGGTCTGCCGTCCATAAGCTTCCCATATCCGCGAATCCGTACCAACACCCAATCCGGCTGCACTGCCTGCTCGATTCTCGATCAAGTGGCGGGAAATCGGCAGTCCCGCGCCGCTTTGCACAAAAGGCTTAGGGCATCCCGTCCCAATACCCCCTTTTCGTTCATTTCCTTATCCACCCGTCGAGCCTAGGCTGCTTGTGAAATAGGTATGCGGAGAATTTCACCCGCCATGCGGCAGCATGCCATGAATCACGATCCGGAAAGGAACGCTGAGCCTCTGTTTCTCAGTGTTGCTGTTCAGGACGACAAACCGCGGGACGTTGCGCATCGGGCGCGAAGTCTCTGTGCAACGCACTGACATCCCATCTATGCTGCAGGCATCCGTCCTTTTGCTGATCGTGTCCATCTGGTTCCCTGGCGCCACGCGTATCGCCGGAACAGATGGCTCGCTTTCCTTTTTGCTGGCTCTGTTCTGCGCCCTGGTAAGCATCGTTGCCTATGCCGAAACAGCAAGACGCCTCCATCGGGCCGAGGCGGCCTTGGCGACTGCGGTGCTGACGATATCCGCCTTCATCATCGTTCTGTCCCTGCTGTCGATGCTCTACGCAGACAATCCGATGAGAACGATGCGCGCAGTTTTCGCCCAGGTGTTCGGTTTTGCGATCATTCCAGCCGTCGCAGCGATCTCCACAAGGCCAAATGGTCTGGTGGCAATCGATAGGATCGTGATGACAATGATCATCATGAGTGCTGCAACATCCTGTCTTGTCGCAATTGGGCTGGGCGACGCCAGATTCGCCGATCGGGCGGAAGGCTATTTCAAGCACTCGAACCAACTCGGGATCGCCCTGTCGGCTGTTCTGCCGCTCATCGCCGCGAAGCTGGTCTCATCTCGTAGGCATCGAATTTTCCTCTTGATCTGCCTCCTTGCGGTGCTCCTGGGTTTGGTGAAATCGGGCTCAAAGACAAACTTCATTCTCGGCGTTGCAGGGCTTGGAACTTTCTTTGGACTATATAGTATCTATCTGGTGAGAAGAAAGCAGAGATCTGTAACAGTGATCGTGGGTACTGTTACGGCTCCGGTTTTGCTCCAAGCGAGTCTGGTTACATTGCAGTTCCTAAATCCACGGGCTTACAATCTGCTGGCCCTTCAACTTTCCGGAGGGGAGGCGCATTCGGTGGTCTCGCGGCAGCGACTGTGGTCTATATCGATAGATCTCGGCCTGTCGCATCCGTTTGTGGGAGTGGGAGCAGGGCAGCCGGTGGGCGATATCGCTCCCCATAGCCATAACCTGTTCATCGACTCCTTTAGAACACTGGGAGTGCCCGGCATCGCGTTGGTGTCGGTGATGGTTCTCGTGGTCGTTGCATATCTGGTCAGCGCGGTCTTCTCCACATTGCTCGGCAACGACAAGGGTGACTACGCGACGGAAGTGAATGTGATGGTGCTCGGAACATCGGTTTCCGTGTGGAACTACATCGTCGCAAACCAAATGAGCGATTCCTTCGGTCCGTCAACAGCGGCTTTCTTCTGGCTCCCGCTGGCTTTGCTCGTCTTCTACCGCGGCATGCAACGATCACTGCAGAGCGGCCTCGATGAGAATCCAAAGTTGTATGCGGGGACCGGGTCCCAGCTGTTTCAACGTTGAGCTTCAGCCACGTTTCTTGGATCTTCCGAAAACCAATCCGATGACCACGCACACAGTTCCTGATCTGGCGGCAGGCCTGCCGCCAAGCCTCGAAGCGCGCGCGCTTCAAAGAGACATTCGATTCGTGGAATTTTTTGGTCTCCCTGGGATTGGAAAGACAACCGCCTCCAGCCTGTTGGCGAACGGCTTGCGAGAGTGCGGCCCGCTAGTAGGCGATGTGCGAATAGCGTGGGAGGCAAGAACGTTCATCGACCGCCAGATCCACAGGATCGGTATTATTGCCCCAAGATTCAAGGATCGTCAGTTTCGTTCGTTGCTCGCCCGAATTGCACGTTTTGTCATCGAAGGTGGGCAATCATCGGTTGTAGATGTAATCAGGGTCGTCTGGAATCTTTCGGTCTTGGTTGCTTATGTTCAGACCGAGAGGCAAGGAAAGAATACCATAATTATTATGGATCAGGGTCTGTTGCAGGGGTTTTTGTCCATATTGCTTAAGAGTAAGCATCGGGCAACTTCGGAGAAGTGGCTGGACATCCTGTTCGCCATTGGCGTGCATGACATGGTTTTTGTGCATCTGCGCGGCGAGATCGGCGTGGCACGAAATCGACTTCAAAAAAGGGGCGATCGATCCTCGCGGATGCAAAGGGCATCTCCTGACTGCGACCTCCATCTCTGGTCGGCGGCGGATTGTGCTTGCCGTCAGATCGTGGCCGATCTTGAGGGGGGCATGGGAACGGAAGATCACGTCGGCGTGCTGACGGCAGTCGACGTGGAAAGGTTGGCGTCGCCCGAAAACGTCGCCGAAAAGGTTTTGGAGGCCGTGCTTCTGGCCTGCCTCGAACGGCCTCGGCTGGGCGATTCGGCAGGTCGATGAGCACTACAATGGACCGCCGTTCATTCATGGGCGTCGCCGGCTTGTATCCTCTGATCGCTCTGTTGCCGCGTTCGTGCCAAGCGCAAGGCGGACAGACGCCGAAAGACAACGAGTTCGTTCTGGCAGGTGAGTATGGCTTCGAACAGCAATCGATCAGGAATCTCCAGCCGGGAGCAACAATCGACGCTCGGAATGCGTCCTTCACAGTTGCCAACAGCAGAAACAGCAATCCCAGCGCGACGATGGGCTGCGACGAGGGGCCGTTGCCTATCAATCGCTATTCACTCGTCATCCGCAACTGCCCCGGCGTCCGCTTTATCGGAGGTCGTTTTGACGGCCAGGTGCCGCTGACGTCTGATTGGCGTGACACCTACTGCAACAGCGCCGCTCTGCTTGTCAGGGATGGAACCACCGACGCCACGATAGAGGGCGTCCGCGGGCGTCGTTGCTGGGACGGCGTTCGTTTCGCCGAGCACGCCGACGGCTTTCGCCTAAAAGGGTGCTGGCTGAGCGAAATCAGGGATGATGCTGTGGAGAACGACTATCTCCTCAGCGGCGTCATTGAAGACTGCCTGTTCGACGGATGCTTCTCGGGGATCAGCCTGGATCCTGCGTCAAACGATCGGGACGGAACACGGGAAACCGTGCGCATCGATGGATCCTTCATCCGTATGCACGCCTTTCTCTCCAAGGGCGAAATCACGCATCAAGCGCCGATCAAGGCTGTCGATCGATCACCCAGGTTGAGGATCACCAGATCGGTTTTTGCGTTGGCTGCGGCAAACATGCGTGGTTTCCATCGCCTGGAAAGAACATGGCGGCTGACGGTTGAAAGTCGGGACAACGTGTTGCTCTGGCTGCCCGACGAGCCAATCCCCGCCGCGTTGCCGTTACCGCCGTCTGGTTTCAGATTGCTGATGGGCGCCAACGCCCGCGCCTATTGGAACAAGGCGCATTCCCAGTGGACCGCGGCGCATCAGGACGTGGTCCGGTTCTCCGATGAAGTGCTGTGAGAAGTCGCGGTCCTCGGTGGAGATTATCCGGACTACGAAGGCATGTGGCGCTAGCCCATTGAACGCACCCGCTTTGCAACAACAGCTTGGACCGTTACCGCGATGAATCAGCACGAGGCGATTGACAGAACCGTGGCACCAGGTCTCGCCGATGAAGGTGCTGCGAGCTTTGTGCTCCAAGGGCAGTTGGCATGCGTCAGGGGACAGAACATGCTGTTCAGCCCATCCCAGAAGGCCATTTTCGCCGTCAACGATACTGCTGCCGACATATGGCGCTCTCTGGAAGAAGGCATGCAACCGCTAGCCATCTCGGTCGAGATGGCGCGTGGTGGTGTTGATAGGCTTGAGGCAAGCAGGCATGTCGCGGCAGCGCTCGCGGATTGGCTGCGGCTTAGCCTGATACGGCCCTGCGCGCCTTTGCCGCCGTCATCAGCTCGAGAACTCGTGAGCCAGGTAGTCGCCGTTGCGGGCCTCAATATTCGTATCGTCTATCCGGCGGCCTGTGCCTTTCCCGCGATCACCGTATTTCGGCATCTCGAGGTCCGAAGAGAGACCGCCGACGTTCTGTTCGAGATGGTCGAGTATAAGGGACGGGTGCATCTGTTCCGGGATGGCGATTGGATTTTGTCCTGTTCCCGCGACGAACTGGCGGTCACGCTGAAAGGGCAATTGCTGATCGAGGTTCTCGATCACGGTGTCTATGAACTCGCCCTCCATGCGGCAGCGCTGATCGGCAATGAACGTCTCGTCCTTCTTTGCGGCAATCCGGGTGCGGGCAAGACGACGCTGACCTTGGCGTTGGTCCATGCAGGATTCGGCTTTGCCGCTGATGATGTTACGCTGCTGGACTCCGGCGGGCATGGCGTCGGCCTTCCGTTTGCTCCCGCGGTCAAGGCGGGAGCATGGTCGCTGCTGGCCGAATACTGCCCCGATCTCAATGCCGTTCCAGTCTGCCGCCGCCCTGACCGCAGGCGCGTACGGTTTGCCGTGCCCAAGGCGTTCGTGCCCTTGCCTCCTTCTCCCCTGCCCATCGGCTGTGTGGTCCTGCTCCGTAGAGATCGCGACTCGAAAGCTTGCCTGGAGCCGCTCGATCCAGCCGACGCATTGCGCGGCCTGCTCAACGGCGCGCTTGCACCCGGCGGAGACCTGAGTGGCACCGCGTTCGAAGTCCTGACTCAACTCATCGGATCGGCAAAAACCTATCGCCTGACCTATTCGGGGCTCGATGAGGCGGTACAGCTCATCACGAAAGCGTGCCGGTGATGAGCAGGGGCAACGCGCTTGAGGCGTTGATCGCCGGACTTCACGGCAATCCGACTGACAAGGCCGACTGGCAGGCCGTGATTGCTCTGGCAAATCACACTCTGCTTACGCCCGATTTGTTCTCGTCTCTCGCCCGCGCCGGACAAATCCACCAGCTCCCCCATGATGTGCGTGAGTACCTTCGGTTCGTTCACGGCTGCAATCGGGAACGGAACCTGCGCTTGCGTGCCCAACTGCGTGAAGCCGTTGCAGTCCTTAACCGCAGCGGTATCGTTCCGCTCCTGCTCAAGGGGGCCGTTCCCCTGTTCCTTTCGTCGGCCGGCCGGGTTCCCAGCAGGATGATGAGTGATCTCGATCTTGCCGTGGACGCGGGCGAAGAGACGGTCGCCACAGCGTGTCTTGAAGGGCTTGGCTACCGCGACGTGGCGGGCGCTCGGGGGATGGCCCGCCAAAAGGACGCCGGAATGCTGGAGCTCCGGTCGAGCCGAGCGAACTGCTTTGCTCCCCCCAAGCTCGTCCGGCGAGACGGCCTTCGGGTGAAAATTCCTCCCGCTCAGTCTCGCGCCATGCACTGGATGGTGCACGACCTTCTCAAGGAGGGAGACTACTGGCGCGGAAGGATAGATCTCAGGCACCTTCATGATCTGGCACGATTGGCGGAAAGCGACGACCTGGATTGGACGTCTCTGCAGCGATCCATGTCGGATCGAACCGCCCGCAACGCGCTCGACACCCAGCTCCTGGCCTTGCACCACTTTTTTGGAACCAGAATCCCGGCAAAAAGTGCACAACGCCGGATAGTCCGTTTTCAGCACTGGAGGCGCATCTTCACGGCGACCCACCCCATCATCGGTGCCCCGCTGCGCCTGGCCGGCAATTTGGCATGGGGCACATGGCGTTTTTCACGAGCCTACGGTTTGGCGCGATGTCGGCCGTCGGACCTCTTGCGTCGCGTCGCTCGCACGCTTTTCAACCCTCGCGCCAAAATCTAAGCCTTTTGGAGAACTAGTTCGCTCGTATGGAAGGCATAAGGTAAATCCGTGAATTTCAGAAAACCTATGGGAGTTTGACATGTCGACCGAAGGCACAAAACGCTCGGAACGGACGCAGGAGACCCTCGTCTCGGAGGCTCAAGCGCGGCGTGACTTTCTCAAAAAGGCGGGACGTTTTGCGGCGGTTACACCGCCGGCTGTGACGCTTTTGCTCGGCACGAGCTTGAACTCCAAGGCGATTGCCAAATCGGGCGGATCACGCCCGGGCAATGGCTGGGGTGACACGAACCATATTCACGTCGGCCCTCCCGGCCAAGGTTGAATTCTTCGGTCATCGTGGTCGCTGAAAACAGCGTTTCGAGAACATAGGGCTCCAGCCCGACACTAAAAACCCGGACCGCTCACGGCACGTAAAAGTGCCGCGAGCGGTCCGGGTTTTTCTTTGCCGGGACGACCGGGCTCGCATTTGTGGGACACCCGACGGGCCGCATTGACGGTAGCGAAAGTCAGCAAGCCCGGAGGCCGATTGCGCGGAGCCAATCGCTTTCGGCCGGCGCGGCGCGCTCCGGGCCTTGAAACATCGCTGTGGCGGATCAGGCGAGCAGCCAATCGTTCAGATGGAATTCATAGATCATGCCGTCGTTCTCGGTCGGATTGGAGTCATTGTCCGTGCCGCGATCGGTGATGTACAGGCTCATGCTGTGGCTTGGATCGTCGCTGCTCGGCGCCAGCGCCATTCCCGACGGTTTGTGCGCATGGGCGGCGGAGATATCAAGCGTGCCCAATAGCTGTCCAGTAGGCGTTATCATTGCTACCGAGTTCTTCGACGTAATGACATAAAGGAGGTCGTGGACCGAGTCGTACGCGATGCTTTCGTCGGAAGGGGTCCCTAGCGAACGCGCAGAAAAACTCGAGACGATGTCGTCGCCGCCCGTGCTCGGGACACCATCGAATTTGCCGTTCGGACCCGCAGCGATGGTGTAAATCGTCTGGGTCGTGCCGTCGGCCACATAAAGGACTCCACGTTTTGTATCATACGCAATCCCCTCCGGGTCCGTGCTGCCGAATGCGGATGTCTTGAATGAGGTCACGAGGTCATCGGAAGTGTTGTAAAGTCCATCGCGTCCGGGGTTGAGTTCGTACACGCTCTTTGTGCCAGTGTCGTCCGTGAAGAAGAGATGGTGATTGGTGGGATTGTAGGCGATCCCGGACGGTTCATCGGAAAAGTTGATCGTCGTGAGCGTGCCCAACAGGGCGCCGCTCAGGTTCATTTGGTAGACATTTTTGCCGGTAAAAATGGACATCTCGTCGACTTCGCTGTCGGCAACCAGCAGCGTGCCGAGGTGAGAGATATAGACGATATCCGTGGGGTCGGGGCTCGGTGGCGACCACTGCGAAGTGAGGATGGTATGCGCCAGGGTCACTGATGTCGGGAGCTGGTTAGCACCGGTGATGCTAACGCTGAAGGCGTGGGTATCGGTGCTGCCGTCGGATGAAGTTGCGGTCACGTTCAAGTTGACCGACGGCTCCGACGTTGCGTTGAGCGTGCCGGTGCTCGAGCGCGTGATGACACCGGTGCTGGCATTGATGGCAAAGCGCAAGTCATTGATGCTGTAGGTGACCGTCGATCCGGCATCGGGATCATTGGCCGATGCGGTGATGCCGATCGCCGTGCCGGCGGCGGCGTTCTGGGCAATCTGGTTGGCCGTGCTGTCGGCATCCGGCTGGGTGTTGAACACGACCGGCTCCGGGCTATTGAGCACGGCGAGGGTGAAGGCCTGGTTGGCGGTGGTGCCGTCGGAAGACCTTGCCGTCACCGTCAGGTTGATCGACGACTGCGTCTCGAAGTCGAGCGTGCCGGTGGCCGAGCGCGTGATGACGCCGGTGCTGGCATTAATGGCGAAGCGGGAGTCATCGATGCTGTAGGTGACGGTCGAGCCAGCGTCGGGATCCGTGGCAGAGGCGGTGATCCCGGTGGATGCACCTACCGCGGCGAGTTCGGCGATCTGGTTGGTGGCGTTGTTGGCATCGGGTGGTGCGTTGAAGGCCACCGGATCACCGGATCCTGGCAGAATATATTCGATGTGCAGCAGCGGCGCGCTGGCCGGCGAGTATTCATAGGAATCTGCTGTCCGCGTCCCGGTGCCGGTGACCAGGAATGCCATGTCGTTGAGCGCAGCCCAGCCCGAACGGTTGACGATCTCCTGCACGACCGCCGACAGGTCCGGCGTGCGCTCGGCCAAGCCGTGGTCGCCCACCGTGGTCCAAGGGTCCGGCGCCCAAGCGATGGATGCGGCCGTCCTGGGA
Source organism: Mesorhizobium sp. M0152 (assembly GCF_040322415.1). Classification (NCBI taxonomy): domain Bacteria; kingdom Pseudomonadati; phylum Pseudomonadota; class Alphaproteobacteria; order Hyphomicrobiales; family Phyllobacteriaceae; genus Mesorhizobium; species Mesorhizobium sp. M0152. The sequence continues at coordinate 28,042 of NZ_JAMYTH010000012.1, read as the reverse complement.
AGCGAGGACACGTTGTTGTTGGCGGTAGTGAAGGGACTGGCGTCGTCGACATTATCGCCCTGAATGAGAAGCGACGTCGCGCCGGTCTTCACCTCGTTAGCCTGGAACTGGATATAAGCGCTGGTGATGATGGCGCCTTGCGGGATGTCGATGCCGGTGAAGCGGATGCCTACCGTCTGGCGAGTGCTGCTGTCGTAGCCCAGCTCCAGGTCGTTGATGTTGGTCGAGATCGCGCCTGAACCCTTCTCCTCAACGTCGTCGCCGGCGGCCGCCACTCTGGTTTCGAAGATCGGGTCGATCGCAGTTGAACTCGCGGCGAGCAGGCTGCTGGTGACGACCCCGGTACCTGCTGTGCCTGTGCCGATGTCAGCAACTGCCTCAGGGGTGGTGGCGGTGTAGGTGGCATGGCTGCTGGCGTGAGCACTTGCCGCCGCATCGTGCCGCAAGCCGGCGACCTTCGCCATCAGCGTTTCGAGGAAGGTGCTGTCGAGATGAGTCCCAGGTCCGGCCGTTGTCTCGGCGATGGTGGTGAGTTTCAATCCGCCATCGCTCCCCCATGTCGGAGTGAAGCCATACGCCGAGATAGGATCGATGCTGCTCGCGGCCGGATCCAGGCCAGGATTGCTACTGCCCTTGCCGGTTCCAGCAGCGAGTCCTTCGCTAAGATCGGAGATCTCGCGGGTCGTCTCGTTGTCGCTCACGCTTTCGATCGGCGGGGTCCAATTGTCAATGTTCAGCCAGTCGCCTTTGAAGCCGGAGTCAATGCCGAGATCCGTCAAGAATTTCGCATCATTCCAGGGAAGCCCAGTCAGCCCGGCCATATCGAATTTCCTCTCCTCATTTCTCGACTAAATCGGAATCTCGACATGCCCGATCGGGGGCGGTTCCCGACCCCGGATCGAGCATGGCGATGGGGGGCTGGACCGCCGCCCGAAATCCATGGCCGGGCGGTCAAGCGTTGATCTTCAATCAGTCAATCGCCTTCCTCATCCTGGGCCAGGCGGGCGCCACGGCCGCGACCAGGCGCAGCAGTGCCAGTCCGTCCCGTCCAAGGAACAGCGACGGCAGGATCCAGCACAGCATCAAACCCCCGGCGGATGCCAGCAACGCCGTGTCGATGAGCAGGGAAATAGGTGGCAGCCGGAGTTCGCGCAGCCATTCCACGAGTGCCCAGACGCCGGTTCCGACAACGCCCGCCAGCGCGAGGCCGGGCAGGTGCGCCACGAAGAAGTCCGCCCAGGTCATCTCGGTCACGCGGAGACTCAACTGTGCCATGAGCAAGAAGTTGATCCCGAACGCCCCGCCGACGCCGAATGCCACGCCTTCTATGCCCCAGAGTTGGCCTATGAAAGACCCGACCAAGACACCGACGGTGAAAACGGCCTGGCGCCAGGCGCGTGCGTAGACCGTCCCGGTTGCGCGCGAAACGGAATCGCTCAGCTTGTAGCTCGTGCGGAACAGCATGCTGAACGCCAGGATCTGGAGCGGGGCGACAACCCCTTCCCATCCCCGCCCGAGAATGACCGCAACCAGCTCCGGCGCGACGATCGCCACGACCACACTGGCCGGCAGGACAAGCAGGGCGCAACCCGCGACTGCGCTGCGATAGGCACGAGCAAGCCGCGCGGGCTGCTCCTGGACCAGCGCCATGGTCGGGAACAGCACCCGATCGAGAACCTGACCCACGATGACCGCAGGCGTCGTCATCAGTTGTGACGACAGACCATACAGGCCAAGCGCATCTGCGCCAAGCCAGCGGCCGACGACAACCCTGTCCGCCTGAGTAGCGAGGTAATTGCACACCCGGGCAATGGTGAAACCACTTCCGAAATACAGCAGTTCGAGGATGGCGCGCCGCTCCAGCAAAGGCCGCATCGGGTGCGGCTGGCCAGCGACCAGCACGACCATGCGGATGAATTGCTGGATCAGGAGGGCGCCGACAAGGGCCCAGATACCGAAGCCGAGCCAAGCCAGTACCGGACCGGCAACGACGTAGCCCATGGCGAAGGCGCAGGCATCGACGAGCGCCAGCCAGCGGAATCGCAGCGCGCGTTGGGCCGCGGCCAATGCCACCATGGAAGCGCCTTGGAAAAAGAACACAAAGCAGATGGCACGAACGACCGGAGCGAGGTCGGCCAGTCGAAGCAGGCCGGCGATTGCCGGCGCCATCGCCCAGACCAACGCGGACACAACGACGCCGAGGAGGCACGACAAGGTGAACCCGACCCGAAGATGTCGCTCTTCCAGTACAGGTCGCTGGACGATCGCGGGGGTGATGCCCAGTCCCTGGAAGATCGCCGAAAACTTGATGACGATCAGCGCTGCGGAGTAAAGGCCGAACTCATTGGGCGAGAGCAGCCGTGCCAGGATGAGAAGTGCGACAAGCTCGGCGACCGCGAGGGCGCCCATCGACAGGGCCGTCCACAACATGCCCACGACACTTTGTTTTGCCAGCCCGCGCCGGTTGCTGCTCACGTCTCTCTCCACTCCTCGGCCGACCGAAACAGGCGGCCATTGCGTGCTTCCTGGATCCGCCGAGCGACGGGTGATGCTCGGCGACGCCTGTGACCTCACGGTCGCATTGATCATGAAGGGGCCGCGGCCGCGGTGCCGCCCGCCCTGGCGCATTTTACCTATCGAAGAAGCGAGGGGATCTCGTAGCGATAGAACTGCATCTCATCCCGGACCTCCGGTATGATCGCCGTCAGATCCTGCCTTTCGAGGCGGAGCCATTTCTGCTGGCGGCCGGGATCGATCATCTCCTTGGCCCTGCAGACGATATCGTCGGTGCAGTTCAGCCCGCAATGTTCATAGATTCGCCGCAAGACCAACTCGGGATCCTGTATCAAATCCTCGTAGCGAAAAGACAGCACGCGGCCGTTGCCCAGCTTGGCGAGATCCTCTCGAGCCTTTCGATTGCCGCGCGCCCACTGGCGCGCGATCACCGTCAGTTTTTCATTCTCCTTCAAATCTCGATCTATTCCATTATAACGCGGCCCATAGATCGATGTGTATTTCTTCCCCAATACCCTTTTTGTAACTATCTGTTTTATAACATCTTTCGCATAATAATGAATTTGAGTAACGGGCGTAATCTTCAGAAGGCGGATTAAGCCTTTGAAAGATTTTGCTCGCTGCCACTTAAGCTCCATCGAGCTTATGTACGAAAATGGATTCCTCGTAATATAGAGAAATATGGCCTCCGGAAAAATCTCGTGGACAAACGGCACGCGCAAAACATTGGCAGGCGTATTTTCCATGATCTGCCGGCCGCCGTTCCGCGACTGATATTCGAGGAACCTGCCGCGAATGTAACGGGCGACCTTTTCGGTAGCATCGGTTTCGGCGAATTCGTCATGACGTCGCGCCGGATCGGCATATAACCACAATGTCTTTGGCTCGTACCAGGTGACGATGTCGGGATGCAGCCCTATCAATTTTTGTGCAATCGTGGTCCCCGACCGATAGTTGCCGATTAGAAAAATCGGAGGTTTCAGCTCTGTTGCTGTCATGACAAGTCTCCGTCGCTAAAGATTGGCCGGGATCGCCCATCCGCACGACAGGCGCCGCAGCGCGGTGATTGGTGTCTGGACGCACGAATCTTGGTCCGTCGAAGGCTTCATCAGCTCGTGCGCAATCATGGACCTATACCTTCCGTTTCGGCGTAGTGCCGACCGAAAGCGGTGAAGCGCAGGTTCGAGCTATTGGCCGATGGTGCTTGGCTGGAGGGCCGTGCCTTCTGCATTTGGCACCCCGATCGTTCCAGAAGTCTCGGGTGCGTAGAACCCTTTGTTGGCCACAATCGAAACCTCGATGACATCGCCAGCTCGGACTTCCGTATTTTCATCGGCGATGATGTCGTGGGCGACTTTCTGGTCGCGCCTGAAGATGGAAATCTTCACAGAGCCCTGCAGGTCGTCGAACGTCCTCTGTTCGCCATATGTAAAGATGAAGAGAAGCTTGTCGGCGACGTACCTTATTTGACTTTGAATTTTTCCCAGCTCGACCTGCGTGTCCTGGGTTTGCGCGATCAAATCCATTTCATAACTCTGCTTCTTTTTTCGCAGCTCACTCTGCGAATTCAGCATCGTCTGTTGCGCCTGCTCCTGCTGCAGCTCGGTCTGTGCAAGTTCGGCGCGATAGCTGGTATGTGCTCGTTCCGCCGTCATGACGTTCGAATTGGTTATCAGGCCTTTTTCACGCAGTGAGCGGGCAGACTGAAGTTCCTCGAGTTGAATGTTCGCGGTCTTTTCCCGTTCTTTCCGCGCGGCAGCGACCATATCCGCTTCCTTCCTGGCCCGATCCAACGAGACCTCAAGGTAGGAAATGTCGTCCCGATATGCGGCAAGGCGGGCATCCAACTGCGCCTGTTCGGACGCAATGATCTCGGCGGTCAAGTGGCCGCCAAACTCAACTGGCGGATCCGGCGGAGCAACGAAGGACTTGTCCTGCCGGCTTTCCGCCTGGAGCCGGGCGAGCCGAACCTTCAGACGATATTCTTCGATCGCCAGACCTGCGCGCGCGCTGCGCAGATCAGCTATCTGCAGGGCCGGCTCCATATTTCCTACCGCGGTAGCCCGAAAGCCACCGGCTATGGCGAGTGCATGGCGAACCGTTATTCCGGGTTGAAACGGGTACGATCCGGGATGAGCCACCGTTCCGGAGATAAAGAATGGTCGGTACTGACCGATCTCCACTTTCACGAACGGCTCGAGGATGAGCTTCTGCTGCTGGAATGCACGCTGGATGGCCTGCGAAAGGGCGACGGTGGTGAGGCCGCGCGCCTGGACATCACCCAACATGGGAAGTGATATCGAGCCCCGATCATCGACCACGACTTCCAGCGGATAGGACGCCTCGCCAATCACGGATACCCGCAGGACGTCACCGGTGTCGAATATATATCCGTCGGCGCGGGATGCGTCCGCGGTGAGCAGAACAAAGGCAATGGCGAGACCGCCAATCATTGCGAGCATGCGGCCGGCCACAGATTCGGATCTGGGAAGTAGCCGTCTGCGCCAATCCTTCATTCGAAAAGGCTTGGAAGTAAATTGCTGGTCGCCACGCACACGCATCGTCGTACTCCGGTTGTCTTGCCTGTCGTCACGACCAGTCGGCATTCGTCGGCTGGAGGGTGACGGCAGGGTGTTCATTGGATTCGAGCGGTAAGCCTTGGAAATCCGCGCTCCGTCGAAGGAGCAAAAAAATAGAAATCCGTGCAGTCTAAGGTTTGGTTGGCGAGGCCATCGCGAATTCGCGCGTCGTTTGGCCTTGTGGCTGAAAGCGTGACTCAAGAACGGATTGATAAATCAGCTCTACTCTATCGCACATGGCGCCCAGCCCCCAGGACGACAGGTCGGTCAGTTTCGCGCTGTCAGCTAGCCGAGCGCGGTAGTGCTCATTTTCGAGAAGGTCGGCGATCGCCGCCGCTGCGGCGCCGACGTCTTCTGCTGGCGTCACAATTCCATTCACGCCATGCTTCACGACCTCTTCCACTCCCGGCAGATGCGAGACCACACTGGCTCGACCACCCGCCAGATACTGCATGACGACCCGAGGCAATCCTTCTCGCATCGACGTCAGCACACATACATCCGCCAGGCTGATCAGTTGTTCCGGCTTGCTGTGGTAGCCGATCAAACGAACGTTTTTTGCGAATGGGGATCGTGCAATCGCCGATTCGACGATGGACCGCGCCGGCCCTTCACCGGCCAGGAGCAGTCGCACGTTCGGAATTCGGTCGACGACTTGCCCAAATGCTTCAATGAATTCCACGTGGCGTTTTCTCGGTTCCAGTGCAGCCAGCATCAGGATCACCGGTGGCTTAGGCTCTCCGATAGCCGTCCCCAGGAGCAGATGCGGTTCTTGCGGCCATTGCGCGTTCGCGAAGCGTGTCAGATCGAAGCCGGAGTGGACGACGTGGTGCTGATCGGGACTGCCCAAATGATTGGCGATGCAAATGTCGCGCATGGCCTGGCTGACATCAATGAAAGCGCGAGTGAACTTCGCGGCGAGGCGTTCGGCAGCCAGGAACATCAGCCTCTGCGCGGTGCCTACATGCACGAAAGGCAAGATGTGGACGCCATGAATGATGCAAGGGACATTGGCTTCCTTTGCGGCGAGGCGGCCCACGATGCCGGCTTTGCTTTGATGTGTGTGCACGATGTCGGGCTGCCAGTCGCGTATAAGGCGAGTGAGTTGCCCAAATGCAGAAATGTCGCGGGATGGCGAAATCGAGTTGATTAGCTTTTCCAGGGTCACAACCCGAACGGATTCGCCAACGGAGGCCCGTAAACTCGCGTCGTACTCCTCGCCATGAACCAAGATCACTTCGTGGCCGTGCTGCGCCTGAGCGAGACAGCAGGCCAATGTGTTCTCTTCGGAACCTGCCCGAAGCAGTCGGGTGAGCACATGGACGATCTTCATTTGCTTATGTCCTCTGGGGACAGGAAATCGGGGGCGGTGCATCCCATGTGGAAGCTCGAGCGCATCGAGCGGGAGCGTTCCACAACTCCTTCGGCGGCTTTTCCCGCGCATGGCCGGGATGGCTGTCGCCGGCGATCGTGGCAAAGGCTGCCCGTTCGAGTCTGCTATGGTGGTGAATGTCGCTAGCGCTGGTCTTACAGGGACAGCCAGATATGCCTGAACAGGTCCCGACCGACCGCCTCTATGCCGGCGCTCGCGTCAACGGTTCGGATGTTCTTGTCCTTGGCTCGCAGCTGCGCCATCAGCGACAGCCGTGCATCGAACGCTTCTTTCTTGATTTCTCCGGGCTTCCGCTGCTCGGAGACGGCAAAATCTGAAACGAGGTGCAAAGTGAGGTGTGGTCGGCATTCCGCCATCTTCTGATACAGATTTTGCTCGAGGCGGGCGAGGGCAGACAAGCCTCGGATGGAGGACAGGTGCGGGGGGATGGTTGGCCCGTCCAGATATCCGCTGCAGAGCGCCTGAGGCCACCTGTCACAAAAGACGATCAGGCCGCGCGTCGCCCATCGATGTGCGCGTTTCACGACAGCGTATCGCTCGAACGCGATCAAAACTGCCCACAAAGCCAGCCCGGCGGCGACAACTCCTCCCTTCGACCAATTTGTGCTGGAGGAATTTTTGCTGTCGTGCTGGACCAAGGACTTCAGGCGGCGTCTATGGGGAAAAACCAGAGCCTGCAACGCCTTGCGAAGCCACCACCCGTTGCCGTCTCCGGTTCCGACATAGGCTTGCGCGCACCCGAACTTCCATCGAAATATCTGTGTTAGCCGCTCAACCTGTGTGCTCTTCCCCATGCCATCAGGACCTACCAGCGCCACTACAAGGCCACCAGCCGCAGGCCGTCTCTTTGGTGGAAATCTGCCGGGCATCAGGCGCTGAAGGGACCTCAAGGCGAGATACGAGGTCTTGCGGGCTAGATGGACGCCGGCATCGACGATTCCGTAACGACCTGTGAAACCGCACATTTCTCGGATTGAACGCCGTAGCCTGGCCAGATCTCCGCGGTGGATGCCCAAACTGTCCGCGCTTTGCAAAAATCTGCAGCTTACCGTTCTCGCGCCGCCAAATGTGTATTCCAAAACCTGCAGACCTTGCTCGCCTGACTGAAATGGCAAGCGTGCAAATTGGTCCCTCCAACCATCACCGACGGTGATCCATTGTCTCCAAGGCAGTGCCCAGGCCCGAAAGGCGAAGCGAGCAGTTGCTATTCGCATCTCGTCTTCGAGAGAGACGATCGGCACCGATACGCCGTCCACACAAATCGGCTCCCATCGTGTAATCGCCGCATAATCGAATACCGGATATCGCTTACGAAACTCCCAGCCGACCCGGAGCCCGATATGCATGTCGAGATGGAGATAGCGCCCATGCGAAAAGTCAGGCAGGAACCAGTCCTCGCGGCCGGCGCAGACATTGTCGTAGCAGGACAGACTGACGCTGCGACAGCCATGCAGCTTGCTCACTATCGAGCAGAAGGCCGGGTAGTCGTGTTTGTCCAGAAGGACATCCAAGTCGTCCCGGCCCGCAAGTCCGTCTTGCAGGGATGCGAGATCCTGAATTATTCCGTACTTCAGGCCGGCCTCGTTGAATGCTCGAAACAGTTCGGCGGCGATCGGCAGGACTGATGCCGCTTCGGGCAGCAGGGAGGGTGCGCTTCGGTGGGTTTGAGATAGCCCACCTGCGTCTGCTTTGCTGCCCGACAGACCCGCCCCAACCACCTTGGCTGGCGCCGGAACATTCATTTCCGCCGTCAACGCTTCGGCCGGCATGCTTGCCTTGGCCCCTGGAGCCCAGCGACGATATCGTTGGGGCTGCTGGCCATCCCTCGACTCTCCAGGGTCCGCGGGACGCTGGCTTCCGGGGCTAGATTTGCGTGAGGGTTGCAAGGGGTGTTCCCTGGTTGATCGCGTCGAGGGCTATCCGCTCATCGTCGCGGCTGACTTCGTTGGGACGCAGCACTACCAATGTTCTCGATGTCGGCGCGCGGGCTCGGATGTCGCCTTGCAAGCTGCCGCAGTGAGGGTGAATTGGGTGCCAACTCATTCCTCGTTGCCGGGCGGTTTCGACGTCTTTCGTGAAAAAAGTATAAAGTAATGAAAAATACTGCCCTAATTTCAAGCAACAACGGAAATATTATTTCGGTTCATGACAATCGGGATTGAATGGTTCATGATATCAAGGAGAATTCTGACCGCTCCAGCGCTGCCAACATGATCAAGAACGCCAAGTTGATCAGAAAAGGGCCCATCTATAATTCTAATTCTTTGCCCTGGCCTCAATAGAACGTCCGGGTGCAAAATTCCGTCGTCGTCGGTTGCCGATATCAAAGACTCAACCACACCGTATGGTGCCGCTATCGGCATTCCTTTGCTCATGACAAGTTTCCGGACGCCGACGGTTGAGTTGATCGGATACCAACTCTGCTGCTGAGCGAGCGAGACGAACAGATAGCAGTCGAAATACGCACTGGAGACGGTTCTGACAATGCGAGCGTGGCGCACGGTTCGCCTCCGCTTGGGCAGATAGGTTTGGAAGTTTTGCGATAGCAGGTGCCGCTCTGCCAGGCTCTCCGAATGCTGGTGCGTCTGGACCACACACCAGCGCGCAGGTTCCCCTTCGTGGGTTTTTCCTGCCGGCTCCGGGAGACGATCATGGTATAAGTCAGCGTGCTGCATGGCGGAATATTTCTCTTGCTCTAGTTGAGATAGTAACTGTCCGAAACACCACTTTCGAGGGACGTGTAGCGGCCATATTTCGGCAGCTTTGGTTCGTCCACCATTGTCAGGGCGATGCCGGCAATCTTGGACCGGCCGCCCAGATGTCGAATTCCTTCGGCAACGGCCTCGCGTGAGGTTTCACGCCACCTCACGACAAAGAGGACTTTGTCGACATACCTCGCCAGGATCGAGGCGTCGGCCGCAGGTCCAACGGGTGGTGCATCAATGATCACCGTGTCGAATTTTCCGCGAAGCTCCTCGAGCACCGAGCGCATTCGCACCGAAGCAAGAAGGGCAGGCGGGTTCCGGGTCTTTGCGCCGGCAGGAAGCAGGGAAATCCCCGAGCGTTCGTCCAGATGAATTGCGTTTGCGGCCTTCACCGGCAAAGTCAGAAGGTCGACCAGTCCGACCTTGTCCGCCATGCCGAAGAAGGTCGTGGCAGCCGAAAGCCGCAAGTCCGCATCGACGACCAGAACCCGTTCGCCGTCGGCCGCGGCGGAGCAGGCCAGGCTCAACACCAGGGTTGTCTTTCCTTCGCCGGGCATCGCCGACGTCACCAGCATGATGCGCGGCAGACGACCCTGTTCCGGTGTCGCATCGATGCCCAGGCGGAGCCGCCGCACGGCTTCGCTATATCTGGATAATGGTCTGCGCTCGAGATAGGCCACAGGCTGGGCTTGGGACTGGGCGTCTCTCGACCAGCCCGACATCCTTGGCATGGACGCAAGAACCGGAACGGCCAGCTCGTCCTCTATCTGCTTCTTTGCCATGAAGCCGGAAGCGAAAAGTTCACGAAGAACGGCGCCCGCGCCTCCGACGAAAAGGCCGAGGACAAGTCCCAGGGCCGCAAAAAGAGGCCTGTTCGGGAAGCTTGGCGAATTCGGGACACCCGCATCGGTGATCACACGTACGCCGCTGTTGAGGAGGGTGGACTTCTCCTCGGTGAGCTTGGCGCGTGAAAGGAATGTCTCGAAGAGCTCCTTGTTCGCGGCGGCAATCCTCTCCAGATCGCGCAACTGGACGCCAACCTGACCTTCGATCTCGGATCGGTTGGATACGGAATCCAAGGCCCGGCTCAGAGAAGCTTCCCGGGCTTCGGCGGCGTCGACTTCATTCTTTAGATTGCCGATGAGACGTTGGACTTCAGCGGCAATCTGTCCTTCGATGTCGCGGCGCTCGGCTTGGGCCGTCATGACATCCGGATGCCGTTCGCCATATTTCAATTTGAGGTCGGCTTCCCGCCGTGTCACTCCAGAGATCTGAGCCCGAAGTGCGCTGATCACCACGGACTGCAATACGTCAGGTATCGACTGGATGTCGCCGCCGTTAGCCAGCAATTTGTCAACTTGTTGAAACTGTGCCCGTTTCTCGGACAATTCGGCGCGTGCGTTAATTAACGCGATATTCAATTCGGACAGCTGCTGGTCAGTCAAACTGCCTGCTGGTGTCGCCAATAGATTGTGATCGATCCGAAATTTCTGAACAACTTGTTCCGAACGGCTCAGTTCCGCTCGCAGGGATGCCGCGCGCTCACTGAGCCATGTGGATGCTTTCCTGGCGCCATCGTAGCGCGACCTTACTCGATCAGCGAGATAGGTTTGGGAAATCGCGTTCGCCAGGGATGCTGCTTTTTCCGGGTCGTAAGCGGTCACTGAAATCTCGATAACGTCCGCCATTCCGACGCGCGAGACTCCCAGTGCGCCCTTCAGCCATTCCAATGCCCCCAACCCGATCTTTGGGTCTTCCGTTAGCTTTTCACTGTCGACGACGTTCTGGAGGAGCGAAGTGGATCTCAGAACTGCAATCTGGCTTTCTATAAATGTTGAATTGTCGGAAAAATCAGAATTCGAATAATCCTGCGGCGTCATGTAGTCGATTGGAGAATCGAGTAAGACTTGTGCGACACCGGTATACGATGGAGGAAGGACATAGGCGGCCACTACAAACATGCCGAAGGTAAGTGCAGCAATGCTGCACACCAGCTTCCATCGCCGTAGAAAGAAATCAAGGATCTCCCTCACGTCGAGCGGAAGCAACTCTCGGGTTATGATCGGATTGTTAGTTGGGCTTGCCATTTCCGAATCCCCACAATCAGCAGCACAACCCCCGCCCCTCCAGCGTCGGCTGAATTTGCTTCACTTTAAAATAGCTCGGGCAGCTGCCTGTAAGCGCTCAAAGCGCACGAAATGTAAGGGCTCGCGCCCCGCCATGCGGCACGTCCAAATCGCTCTCTTCCGCCCCACTGACCGATCGCGTCGCCGGTCAGTCGGAAACATAACAGCTTCGCGGATATCCCCGCCATTACCATTATTGAGTAGTAAATCGGCTAAAGGTCGGTCTGGTCTACCCGACAAGCCTTTCAGATCTTAGGAAGTCGCCGGGACGATGACGATATATCGCCCTTCCGGGAGGTGTAGAACGCTGTAGCGTGCACGGCGTGCAGGAGCGCGTGCAGCTCCCGACGACAAGAAAGCGGCCGATCTCGTCTGGTCTGGGGTTGATATGGATGCTTACAGCCAAATTGTTGCGGGCCTTTTAGATTGGGTCGCCAACAGACCGCTAGCCATTCTGATGTTGTCCGCAACCTGGCCGTTGATACTTCTTCTGCAGAAGGGCCGGTTTCTGGGCTATGGGGCCCTTGCCGTTTTTATTGGAGCTGGCACTTTGATTGTGTTCGGCATCGAAAATCCTGTGGGAGCAGTCATTGTCGTACTTGCCTACAGTTTGCTGGTTTCAATGGCGCTGCTTTCCACCCAGAAGCGTCTTAGCCAAATCGAGGATCGTCTTGCATCGGTTATATCGGCCCTTGATGACCTGGAAGTTGCCGAGGAAAGGCGGCAGACTTACAACGCCAAATATCCCTCGAACTCGCGGCTCCACCCGCGCCGAAAGCCGGCAGCCAGGACAATGGATCAAATCGTTTCGGCGGGCGCAACGGAGAGTGAGACGCAGGTGATCCCTGGTCCGCCTTGGCAAGAGTTGCAACCGCCCGATCCACCCCTGGGATCCGCGGTCAGGGCGTCGACTCGAGGAACAACAGGAGCTGACCTGCTTTCAGAAAAGCTTCGAACAAGGCTTTCAAGTCGTGCAGCTCTGCTTGGCGGGGGTTCAACCAAATGAACGTTCGGTACGTGGATTTATAAGAGTCGGCTTGGGCGAGATGGTTAGATCTCATCCCGATTGCCCTCACAAATCGTTGCCAATGGTCCACACGGCACGAAGGTGCCGCGCCAAGAGGATCGACATTGTGGCCCCTGCATGTCGATCAGCCAGTGCGTCGCGACGCTGTTGGCAGGCCGGGCGCCGCACGGCGATAACCGTTCCGGAGGCATGAACGTACATCCAAGGTGGTAAGGTTGTACCAATGGCGGTAGACTGCGACGCCATTCGGATGAAAAGATACATGGAACTTTTTGTGTCGTTGATGGGTTTTCACATTTAGCATGATCGGAGGGGCGATCGCGGGTGGGGGTAATCAAGGCAAAATGAGCTTATCAAGGCAGGCTCTTGAATTGGCGAGGGGACGTACGCTCGTTGACGCGAGTTGGGAAAGGGGAATCTCTGTGCTGCCGGGGGCTGTCCGCCGCCTTTATCCGGCGAACACGACGATTGCACGCGAGCATCAGGCCAAATCCTTCATCCTAGTTATGACCGCCGGGTGGGCGGCATTCGCCAAAACGTTGCGGAATGGCTCGCGTCTGATCGTCGATTTTGCGCTTCCTCGCGAAATTGCCTTGATCGAGTTCTGCGGAGAAGGGGGCGAGACGGTAACCGCTCTCTCCGATGTTACCGCGATCGAGCTGACCGGTCCTGTCCATACTTGTTTTTCGCGCTATCCGCAGTCGATTTGCGAGGCAATCCTGCTGGCTGAGGCAAGGCGCTACTCAAGGGTTGCGGAACATCTGGCAGGAGTCAGCAGGCGGGGACCTGTGGAACGCACGGCTCATTTTCTTCTCGAGCTGGGCTGCCGAGCACATCGATCGGCAACGAGTTACCCGGATCGCTATGAATGCCCGCTGACCCAAGCCGAGCTGGCCGACGCGTTGGGGCTTTCAGCTGTGCATGTAAGTCGCGTGTTGAAGGATTTGAGGGAAAGCGGACTGGCTTCATTCCGCAATGGTGTGGTCGAGTTGCACGACCATGCGGGACTTATCAAAACGGCCGGATTTGATCGGTCTTATATTTCGAGCTGGCACCAAGCGTAATTTTGGTCTCGCCGCGCTCCCTGGCTTCGCTGTCGGTCTCTTACTGAGACGCCCCCCAATCGTCGCCGCCACCAGCTCGCAGGGAAAATGGCCGATGCGGGGGGGCAGCCCTTTGGGGGTGAGGACCGCACCGGCCACTGCAGCGGGCTTAGGTTACGCACCCGCACCGATCAATTTTACAGGGTATGGCAGCAAGGGCGCAATTAATCCTATCGGTGGTGCCCAGTGTAGCCGAGTGCTGATATCGGGATTAGGCGGCGTTGGCCCGCAAGGGAAAAACGGGAATGGCCGGGATGAAAAACGTCAACGACGCACGGCGCCAGAATCGAGCGCCAGAATCGAGTGCAAGGATTCCACCAGCGCGAATCCGGCGCAACGCGGTCCATCTTCCAGCAGGCGGCGCCACGATAGCCGATGCGGCGCGACTTCGCGCTCAGCCACTCCGCCGGGACCTCTTGATTTAACCAGCCTTGCTGCCGAGACAGACCGCTCCAACGTCGGTTCGTGGCGGCTTTTGGCGAGGCGGAGCTTTCCGAACCAGATCGCCTGATGCTACTCGCCGCCTAGGTCTTTTGCGTTGTGAGCTCATCCAAGTAGTGGAATGGACTGAACGTCATATGAGGCCGTAGCGTTCCTTTTTTGGCGTGGGGCTTGGGGAAGGCCGTATGACGATACCGTTGGAAATCAAAGACTTTTTAGAAATTGGGGCGTACCGGCGAACCATCAGGACACTCGACTACGCCTATGACCTCGACCTGGCAAATGCTTGCACGCCTGCGGAGCGGGAAAAGGCCGAGTACCGACATTATTGGGAAACGTTACTATACTACGAACAGATCGCCGAGATAAGAACTCGGCGACTGATCCGGAAGGCGGGCCGTCTCAATATGCCGATTGGCTACGCAGACGACGACAGCCCAATGTGGAGGAGATCGTCTCAGCTCAACAGCTGGGTGCTGACGCCACTTGGTTACGCTGAAGTCCAAAATATGATCAATCAGAAGCGCAAAGGCCGCCGAGTGCGCGCCACTGCCTGGGTTCGTGTGACCATCGGCTCACTCACCCGGCTAGTATCTGTTTGGCTGGTTGCGCGCGGGCAGTAGCTCTCGGGTGAAGAGCAGGAGACCGCGCGTCGCGTATGCTGGCGCCGGCGAACGCCGACCGCGAGACCGACTATCTCGCGCTCGCGCCCAGCGTGACGAGAAGCTCGTCCAGTTGCTCAAACGTCTCGCCCATCGCATCCGCCGCCCCGGTGCCGGCAGCGTCGAGAGCTTCCTTCGAAGGATAGAGTTCGTGCATGACCAGCAGCGTCCTGTCGCCTTTTTCCTCGAAGGTCACCGTGGTGACGGGTCCACCGTCACCACCTTCGTCATTGGTCCAGACGAGGCGCGAGTGCGGCGTCACTTCGATATACCTGCCGAAGAACTCGGCAGGGTTTGAGGCATCGTGGCCGAACACCAAACGGTATCTGCCCCCGGTACGAACATCCATCTCGCAGGAACGCAGCAACATGCCCATCGACTTCGGCGCCCACCACCGCATGAACAGCTCGGGCTTGGTCCACGCCTCGAACACGATGCGCGCCGGTGCAGCAAAGGTTCGCGTAACGACGAGCTCACGTTCGGACTTCCGCTCCACCGTCGTGCGGTTCTTCATGGGGTTGGGCTGACTATCTTTTCTTCCGTCCATCGACTTTCTCCTTCCGTTTCAATTCCTCGACAACCTTGTCCAACTCGTCGAAGCGTGCGTCCCAGAGCTGGCGGTGCCTCTCGATCCATGCGGCCTCTTCCTCCAGCCGGTGCAGGCCGAGCTTGCAGGTCCGCACGCGCCCCATCTTCTCCGTGGTGACGAGCCCCGCCTGCTCCAAGACGCCGACATGCTTCTTCATGCCCGTGAGGGTCATGTGGAACTTCTCGGCAAGATCCGTGATCGAAGCGTCTGCACGCCCGAGCTGCTCCAGAACGCCGCGTCGGGTGGCGTCCGAGAGCGCGGCGAACGAGGCATCGAGGCGGGTTTTGGTATACTGAACCATTCGGTTCAGTATGTAACAGATGGATTGGCGGCACGCAAGGGGAGGCCCCATGCGGGCCGTATCTCCCGCCCTTGCCAAGTACACCGATGGAGCCGTCTTTGGCGACCTCTGGAAGTGTCCGGACCTGTCGCCACGCGACCCGCAGTGTCGTGACGGTCGCGGCTCTGGTTGCCAAGAACCAGGTGGTCGAAATGGCGTTCCACGTCAACGTCGCGCTGGACAACGGCGTGAAGCCTGCCGAACTCTCCGAGATCATCACCCAAGGAGGTCTTCGCCGCTCCTAAAGCGCTCGCGCGGGCGATCCGACGGCCTAGAAACCTACAAGTTCTCGACTTCCGAAAAACTTGCCGTAATATCGATCCAGCTCAGGGTTCAGGTGTAGATAGCGGCTTATCCGCTCCTGAACATGATTCTGCCTGTATTGACTAACCGCCTTCTTTTCTTGTGGTTTCCAGGCTTGGCAGCGTTCGGACATAACCGCGGCGGGTCGGTATTTATGTGCCATTTTTGCTACATTTCGCAATCTTATGGCCTGAAACTGCTATTTAGGGACATCTAAAGCTCTCATATTTTGTAAATCTGTTGGATAGTCCACCAACGGCAGGCCTTGGCTTGGTTGTAGCGCTTGGAAATAAGGCGCTGGGGAAACGTTGGGGTGGGATAAATGAATACGACAACTGCGTCGGCGGTGGGCAAGCGCCTTGGTGTTTTGATGGCGGCTACCATGCTGGCCTGCGGGAGTGCTCATGCGCTCACGCTCAAGGAGGCGATGGCTGTTGCGGTGGAGTCCAATCCCGAAATTGGGCAGGCAATCGAAAACCGCGAAGCAATCGAATTCGAGTTGCGGCAGGCTAAGGGCCTTTATCTTCCCAGTGTCGATATCGAGGCATCGGCCGGCGTTCGCCGTCTCGACAATTCGTCCCGGCGGTCGCTTTCCATAGAAGATGACTCGCTTTATCCGGCGGAAGCCGATGTGGTGGTCACGCAGAAACTGTTCGACAGCGGAGCGCGGCGCGCGGAATTGAATCGCCAGGCGTCACGAGTTGACGGAGCGTCCTTCCGGGTGCTGGAACGGTCGGAATTTATCGGGCTGTCCGTTGTCCAGGATTATCTAGAATACATGCTGCAGGCTTCCATCGTTGCCGAGGCGAAGAAAAACCTGGGCTTCCATCAAGCGATTCTGGGCGATATCCGGCAGGGTATTTCGGGCGGCGCGCTAAACGAGGCAGACCGGCAACAGGCAGAGGAGCGTCTGTTCGCGGCCAAGGCACGCATGCAGGAGGCGACCGAAGAACTGGAAGCCTCCAAGATCCGCTTCTTCAAGACCGTCGGGAAGCCGCTGGTCAATGCGTCGCGGCCGGGGGACGTCGCCGCCGCACTTCCGAGGTCACTCGACGACGCGCTGGGCTTGGCGCGACAGAGCAATCCACGTGTTCACATGGCCACCAGCGATATCGCCGCCGCCGCTTCCCAGGTGGATGCGGCCCGGGCGAAATACGGCCCTGAAGTCGTGGCTGAAGGCCGCGCCAGGGCAGGCACTGACATTGACGGCGACGATGGGGACGCCAGCGACCTGCAGGCGCGTCTGGTGCTGCGTTGGAACCTCTACAGGGGCGGCATAGACAAGGCCAACGAGCAGGAACAGATCCGCCGCGCGAGCGAACAGCGGCTTGCCTATCATCAGGTGTTGCGTGAGATCGAGGAGGCTGTCCGCACGTCATGGGATCGCCGCTTCAGGCAAGCCGACCTTGCAAAGACCCTCAGGCTGCAAGCAGCTTCCAGCGAAAAGCTGGTTTCGTCCTACCGCGAGCAGTTCAAGGTAGGCCAGCGGTCGTTGCTCGACGTGCTCGATGCGCAGAATACGCGGTTCAACACGGCAACCCTGGCGGATACCGCCTCCTATGCGTCGCTGTTCGCCCAATACCGGCTGCTGGCGGCGACCGGACAGTTGCTGAAAACGATGAACCTTCAGCCGGCGAAACAGGCCACGGCCTATGCACGCACCGAGTTCGGGACACCGGAGACGGCTGACACCGAAACCTACGCACGGACGCCATCGGAACAGAAAAATGATCTGCCCTTCGATATTCTTGCCCCAGTGAGAAAGAAGTAAAACAGCTAAAGGTCCAGCGAGAGTCTCTTGCGGGCAAATCGTGAACCAGAAACCCAACATCCTCTCCCCCAAGGAGGCGTTCAAGGCCTGCTTCTCAGGCGTTGCCGGATATCTCGGCAGACCGAGCGCGGAAACAGTGCTGTTCGCGGGCGTGCCGCTTTCGGACACGCGAATTGAAATCGACGATATCAGGCACCTTGCCGAGCGCATCGGTTTGGAAGTCACCGAGTTCAGCCACCGCGATTTTCTCAGGGGACGCGTCGACCTGCCCGCTATCGTCTTTCGGGTCGGCGCGTTGCCGGTCGCCCTGCTCGCGCAAGGCGAAGACGGTGCATACGTCACCGTGCCCCAGGAAGACGGCCGTACCACGATTGGCAGATCCGAGCTGGCCGCCAGCTATATCAGCGGCGGCGCTTCCTTCTCGATCACGTATGCCAATGCCGCCGAGGGAATGAAGGTCGGGTCGGCGCAGCAGATCGAAAGACGCCACTGGCTTACGGGAACGATGGGCGCTTTCTGGCGCACCTACTCGAAAGTGGTCATGGCGGCAGTGTTCATCAACATGCTGGCCATAGCCTCGCCCATCTTTACGATGAACGTCTACGACAGAATCCTGCCAAACAAGGCGATATCCACATTATGGGTTCTGGCCATCGGCATTGGCGCCGTCATCCTGTTCGACCTGCTTTTGAAGACCGCCAGAGCTTCCCTGATCGACTATGCCGGACGCAAGGCAGATCTTCGGATATCGTATCTTCTGTTTGAAAAAGTGCTGAACTCGTCGCTGTCGGCGCGTCCCGGTTCGACCGGCGAATACGCGAACAGGGTCACGCAATATGAGTTCGTCAGGGAGTTCTTCACCTCGAACACCATCAGCGTGTTCATCGACACGGCTTTCGTCTTCGTCTTTCTTCTCGTCATTTATGCAATAGGCGGCTGGCTGGTGATCATACCGGCGCTGGCCTTTGTGATGTCCGTCGTCGTCGGCCTGATCACCCAGCGCCGCATCGGCAAGCGCGTCGCCGCCTCGATGAACGAAGCTTCGCAACGCCAGGCCCTGCTGGTCGAATCCATTTCCACGCTGGAAACGATCAAGTCGCTGCGCGCCGAGGCGTATCTGCTGCGCAAATGGGGGGAGCACTCCAAGAACGCCGCCAACACGTCCGAGAAGATCAAGCAACTTTCGGCGGCCGCGGGCAACATAACCCAGTCCATACAGCAGTTGGTGACCGTCGCTCTGGTCGTGGCCGGCGCATATGCCTTCTCGGAAGGCCATGTTTCGACAGGAGCAATCATAGGCACGGTCATGCTGGCGAGCAGGGCCGTGGCTCCGCTCGGCCAGATCGCCATCACGCTGTCCCGGTTTCGCCAGGCCATGCTCTCATTGAGAATGGTGAACTCGATCATGGCTCAACCGGAAGACCGGCCGGACACGGTGGGTTTCGTCAACCGCCCCATTCGCAATGGGGCGATGGTGTTCAGGAACGTCGGGTTTGTCTATCCCGGCTCGGAGAACGAGGTTCTGACCGGTCTGAATTTCTCGGTGAAGCCGGGAGAGCGGATCGGCATCATCGGCCGCATAGGATCGGGAAAGACGACGATGGGTCGGCTGATCGGCAGGCTTTTCCTGCCGACCTCCGGTGAGTTGCTGCTGGATGGGATCGATATTCGCCAGTATCACCCGTCGGAGGTTCGCGCCGCGGTCGGCATTGTTGCGCAGGCTGGCGATCTGTTCTCGGGCACCATCAAGGAAAACCTCCTGATGGCATGTCCCGAGGCGACCGATGAGCAAATCATCGAAGCGGCAAAGGCAGCCGGCGTCGACGATTTCGTCTCACGCCACCCGCGCGGCTACGACATGAATGTCGGCGAGCGCGGCACCAATCTTTCAGGCGGCCAGAGGCAGACGGTGGCGATCGCACGCCTGCTGCTGACCAAACCGAAAATCGTCTTCCTCGACGAGCCATCCGGCTCTATGGATCTCGCATCCGAACGCCAGCTGATAAAGCAGCTCAAGGTCGCCTTTGACCGCGACACCACGCTGATCGTCTCCACTCACCGTTTCAGCATGCTTGAACTGGCTGACCGCCTGATCGTGATCGAACAGGGCAAGATAGTCGCGGACGGACCGAAAGACCAAGTCATACAGGCGCTGCAGAAAACAAGCGCCTGACAAACAATGTAGATGCATCCAATGCGTTGGGGCGTGGGAAATGCTTGCCAAAGAAGACCGGCCGCCGCTGTTTGCGTCGGCGTCCATATTCATCATAGGAGCGCTTTTTGTCGTTTTTGTCGCCTGGGCGTCCTTTGCCGAAGTCGATGAGATCGCGCGCGGCGACGGCAAGGTGATACCTGCTTCCAAGACCCAGGTCATTCAGGCCAGTGAAGCCGGCGTCGTTCAGGAAATCGCGGTGACCATCGGCCAGATCGTCAAGAAGAACGATCTCATCATTCGGCTCGACAACACGCTCAACACGTCCAGCCTTGGCGAGCAGCAGGCCAAGGCGCGCGCGCTGGAAGTGCGCATTGCACGGCTGAAATACGAACAGGGGGGCAATCTCTCCGGCTCATTTCCGTGCCCACAAGACATTCAGTCGGTCGCCCCGCAAATCTGCGACAATGAACAGAAACTGCTCATCGCCCGGCGCGAGAACTTCGACAACAAGCTCTCCGTGCTTAAGTCACGCCTCGATCAACGCGAGAAGGAGCTGGCCGAGGCGGTGGCCAATTCCGACCGTCTTACCAAGGGCCTTGTTGTCAGCGACCAGGAGGCAAAACTCATCGATGCGATGGTCAAGAAAGGCCTGATGGCAAGGACCGAGCAGCTCCGGGTCGAGCGTGAACAGACCGACCTCAACGGCCAGTTGAATCTGGCTGGCGAGACTATCAAGAAGGCCAAGGCGGCGATCACCGAGGCACAGCTTCAGGTCGAGGAACTTGGCCTGCAGCTCCAGCAGGAAGCCTTGGACGACCTCACCCAGGCGCTGGCGGATCTTTCGGTGGTGGATGAAACCATAAGGGGGGCGACCGACAAGGTGGCGCGCACCGATATCAAATCTCCGGTGGACGGGATCGTCAACACGCTGGAGCTGAACACGGTCGGCGCCTTCGTCCAGCCTGGCGCTGTCGTGGCCGGCATCGTGCCGACCTCCGAGACTTTGCTGGTGGAGGCACGGGTCTCGCCACGCGATGTCGCGTTCATCCGCCCCGACCAGGAAGCGCTTATCAAGGTCACCGCCTACGATTTCTCGATCTTCGGCGGCATCGAAGGCAAGGTCTCCAATATTACAGCCGACAGCCTGGTCGATCAGAAGACCGGAGAACCTTATTATCAAGTGCGCGTGTCGACGGATAAATCGACGCTTGAAAGAGATGGCAAGGCCTACTCGATCATCCCTGGAATGATATGTTCGGTCGACATCAAGACCGGGCGCAAGACGATCTTGCACTACCTCTTGAAGCCGATCAACAAGGCGCGTGAGGAGGCGATGAGTGAGCGGTAGCCCCAGCTTTCAGCATCCCGATCGCGAGCGGCTGCTTCCGCCAGTGACCGCCGAGGATTTTGGGCTGGAGTTTCGGGTCGTGGCGCGTGGCGGCATACGACGCGGCATCCGTTTGGAACGGGCATTCTGGATGACCCTGAAGCAGATCGCCGAGAGCAGGAAATGCACGATCGGCATGCTCATCGATGAGATCGCCGAAAATCAGGCGCAGACGGGCAACCTGACATCCGCGATCAGGGTGGCCTGCATGCGTGGATTGGCGGGCGAAAACCTGACCTTGCGAAGGCTTGCGTCGATCAATACCGTCAACGCCATACTGGTCGCTTGCCCGTCACCGGCCTTTGCGTTGGCTTCGTCCAAGAAGATCCTGACGTTCAACGCGTCGTTCCAGCAGCTGGTCAAGCGTCAATTGCCGATAGCACCGAACGATGATGCACGGCACGACCTCAAGCTGGCGCTGGACCTCAACGTGGCGGATATCTTCGCGCGGCTCGATGCCAATGGCGAAGCGCCGGTGGCCACCGGTTTCGTCATCGGCGCTGGTGAACGTCGATACCGAGGCCAGTTGAATGCGGTGCGAGCCCCGGTACTCGAGCCGGAGCTGCTGATGGCGTTCGTATTCGGCGGCTAAACCACGGAACAAACCGGAATACGCCGCGCAATCATGCCGGAACCTACGGCTGAAAGCCCTCGCCCGGCGCGACGGTCGCGAAGCCGCCCTTGATGTCGGCCATCTCGGCTCCGCCCGGTTTTGAGCCGTGGATCCAGGCCCGGTCCGTGCTGAAGGAGTAGAGCGGAACGTAGTCCGGGAGATCGCTGTCGCGAACAACGATGTTGCTGAGACTGTCGAGAATGAAAGTGCCGCTGCCTGTGCTCACCGACAGCACTGCGTGAAAGAAACCTCTCCTGCGATCCTGGAGAACGACGAGCGCCATGCTTTGCGTTGGAATGCCGGCCCTCAGCAGAGCCGTCATCTTGAGGATGGCGAAATCCTCGCAGTCGCCGGCGCGCCGTTCGAGAATTTCCGAAGGCTTCGCCCAATAGTCGAGTTTGCCGTAGACGACGCTGTCTTTCCGGTAGGCGATCAGGCGATTTACGCTGCTGTTGACGAAGGATAGTTTCTCGCTGAATCCCTTGCCCTGGGCGGCGGAGATCATGCTGGCAAAAGCCGCGCTCTTGCGCTCGCAGGCGCTGCCCGCCGAGCAGGCGGCGATTGCCTGGTAGACGGGCGCCCAGCGGACCGAGACGGGAAAATTGCGCATGGACAAGGCAACCGATCCGAATACGCCCGGAATGATCGACGCCGTCTGCACCGGATCGATCCCGGCATCGCCTTGCGCCGTTGACGGACCATCTCCGCGATCGGCAGCCGCCGGCCCATAGCTCCCGAATACCATGCCGATCCGGTAGGCGGCCGCAGGCTGCCAGGGCTGCGGCCTCGACAGCGAAACACCGCCGAGACAGGGCGGCGTCTGGACCTTTTCCAGAGGCGCGCCGGATGCGGCGGCATCGCTGGAAACGGCGTTCGCGAATGAATGTCCGGTCAGGCCGAAAAGCCCGATTGCCAGCAAGAGCACCTTGAGCCCGGTTTTTCCCAGGGCTGAATTTTCTTTTTTCATAACGCCCACCTTTGACTGTGGACGCTACCAATATTGTCTCAAATTATCGGAAAGGAAGGTGGATAACTTTCCTGAAAATAGTCTTGTCCATTTTCTGTAAAATTTTATTCAATTTTATACTTTGATTTACCAAGACCGGTCGATCCATCCCGGGCAAGTCGGTCCCGTGGAAGCTAATGTATAGCCCGTTATATTGTTGTGGTTTACCACGAGTAAAAAATGCTAATCAATGCATATCGGGATATATGAAATAGATTAGAGGACTGTTGCAAAGCATAAGGTGTCGCTGTCTCTTGCCGGGAAATACCGGAGGGGTTTGAGCAATGACCACCAATATCGAGCTGGACAGTTTTTCGGGTTCCCTGGACCAACATTCCGCGTCCAATGAACACAACAGCCAGACATCGCCTGCACAGATCCAGGTCGCGCAAGCAACGTCGACGCAGCCTGCGCCGGCGGCATCCGAACCGGTGCCGGTCGATGTTGGCGGCGGAGCGCCCGTCAAGCCCGAAGCGCCGGCGGCGACACCCGCGGCGGCAACCGCCCCAGCAGGCGCGGCGCCGCATGAATATGTGGCCGACGCCGGCAACATCGTAAAACTTCCGTCCAACGTTTCCATCGACAACATCAAGGTCGATGGCCACAACCTCGTGCTCGAACAGGCCGACGGCTCCGTGATCGTGATCAAGGACGGCGCCTTGAACGTGCCGACCTTCATGATCGGCGACGTCGAGGTGCCGCGCGTTGCCTTGCTGGCGGCCTTGGAAGCCAGCCATGTCGATGTTGCCTTCGGTGCCGACGGTTCCATATCGGCCGGCCCCGGCGGTTCGAATTCAAGTGCGGGCGGGGACTTCTCGATCCCCCCCGGCGGCATCGGCGATGGGTTCGGCCTGTCAGCCCTGCTGCCGCCGACGGATTTGCAGTTCGGGCGATTGGAACCACGTGAGCTGACGATCGGACTCAGGGAAGAAGATACGGCGCCGACGATCGACCTCGGCTCGGGGTTTGTCGTCAACGAGGCCGCTCTCTCCGACGGCACGGACCCAGCCAGTAGCGCCGAACAGGTTTCAGGAACCTTCAACATCGTCTCGGGCAATGGCATCGGCACGCTTGTCATCGACGGTGTCGACGTGACCAACGGGGGCAGCGTCCCTGGTCAATACGGCACGCTCGTGGTTACCGGAAATCCAACGGACGGGTATAGCTGGGTCTACACGCTCGCCGACAATACCCTGGATCACCACGACACGTCCTCGACCGGAACTACAGAGGGGGTTTCCGACAGCTTTGCCGTCGTCGTGACCGATACGGACAACGATCCGGCGACAGCCACGCTCGACATCGGCGTGCTGGATGATGGTCCGACGCTTTCGGTCCAGACAAATGCACAAGCGGCACAGTTGCTTTCCATCGAACTCGACGAGACGGTGGGTGCGGACCGCTACAATGGCGGCATCGGCGAGGCTGAGGATGCCGGTGGCAACGCCAACACGGACGATGCCGGCCCAGGACTGGCCCAGGTGACGACCGGCCTGGCCGGTGGTCTTTCTTCGCTGTTTGCCGTTGGTGGTGTCTACGGAGCGGACGGACCAGGTACGACGTCCGGGCAGTTTGCGTTCACCGGCATTCCTGCCGGCGGCCTTGCGACCAATCTGACCGCCACCGATGGTGGTGCTGTCACGTTGTTCCTCGAAGGCGGCATCATTGTCGGCCGCGATACGCAGGGCGATCAGGTTCTCACCATTGCGATCACCGGCGCGCCGGGCGCCGAGCAGCTGCAGACCACGCTCTATGAAGCGCTCGATCATGGCGCCGACGGCAACAAGTTCGATTCCGAGCTCAATCTGTCGCTGACCAATGGCGGCCAGGTTCAGCTTCAATATGAGGTGACGCGCCAGGATGGCGACGGCGACACTGTTACCGAGAAAGCAACCGTCGACCTGATCGACGCCAATGGCTCGGCATTTTCCTTCGACGATGACGGGCCAAGCCTTACGGTCGGCGCCAATGATGGAGCCGCTGGCCTGCTTTCGGTCGAACTCGACGAGACTGTCGGCGGGGACCGCTATAATGGCGGCGAGACTGAAGACGCTGGTGGCAACGCCAACACGGATGACGGCGTCGGTCTGGCGCAGGTCAACACCGCTGTGTCGAGCGGACTAACCAGCCTGTTCACGATCGGCGGCAGCTTTGGCTCGGACGGTCCTGGAACCGTCACCGGAACTCTGAGCTTCACCGGCATTCCTGCCGGCGGCCTTGCGACCAATCTGACCGCCACCGATGGTGGTGCTGTCACGTTGTTCCTCGAAGGCGGCATCATTGTCGGCCGCGATACGCAGGGCGATCAGGTTCTCACCATTGCGATCACCGGCGCGCCGGGCGCCGAGCAGCTGCAGACCACGCTCTATGAAGCGCTCGATCATGGCGCCGACGGCAACAAGTTCGATTCCGAGCTCAATCTGTCGCTGACCAATGGCGGCCAGGTTCAGCTTCAATATGAGGTGACGCGCCAGGATGGCGACGGCGACACTGTTACCGAGAAAGCAACCGTCGACCTGATCGGCGCCAACGGCTCGGCATTCTCCTTCGACGATGATGGGCCGAAGGCCATCGGCACTGCCCAGATCACCGCAAATGTCGACGAGGACGGTCTTGATAACAGCCAGTCGACCGGCAATGTCGACAATCCGCAGATCGACGGCGAGGTGACCGGGATAAATTTGGCCGTCGCCACCGGTGTTGCCGGTGCATTGAACGCACTTGTCGATTTCGGCTCAGAC
Source organism: Mesorhizobium sp. M0152 (assembly GCF_040322415.1). Classification (NCBI taxonomy): domain Bacteria; kingdom Pseudomonadati; phylum Pseudomonadota; class Alphaproteobacteria; order Hyphomicrobiales; family Phyllobacteriaceae; genus Mesorhizobium; species Mesorhizobium sp. M0152. The sequence continues at coordinate 2,587 of NZ_JAMYTH010000012.1, read as the reverse complement.
GGGCCGAATGCAACCTCGGCCTTCAGTCTGATTACCCAGACGACCCCGTCGGATTCGGGCCTCGATTCGAAAGGCGGCAACGTCCTCATCGTCTCCGACGGCACGACCTTGACCGGCTACGTCGATGTCGGTGGCGGCGCTGGATACCAGGCGGGCACGGACCGGCCTGTCTTCACGCTGACGGTCGGCGGCGATGGCTCCTATGTCTTCACGTTGATCGACCAGATCGACCATCCGACTTTGAATGCGCTTACGGGCGATGATACCGAAAACACTCTGGCCAATGGCGGAATCGATCTCTCGTCGTTCGTGGTCGCCAAGGACGGCGACGGCGACACGATCGAACTGGCGGCTGGCACGTTCAAGGTCCAGGTGCTCGACGACATTCCGCAGATCGCCGCGCGCAACGCGGACACAACGACCACGACCACGACCGAAACGATCGTCTACACGCTGCAGGCCGGCAACACCGACGTTCGCGGCATGGACGGCGCCGGCAACCACGACATCAGGCTGACCGGCGTCGACGTCAATGGCAACGACGATTCCGTCAACACGACAGGCATCAAAATCGGCGTAGGCGACGCCCAAACCATCGACGGGTACGACGCCCATCCGAAGCCGAGCGGCCCTGAAATCCTGACGATGGATTTCGTCAACAATCTCGTGATCACATCAAACCCAAATCCGGTAGCCAGCGACAGCGGTTCGTATGACGTCGACTCGGTCAAGTTCACGATCGACGTCGCCGAAGCCAAAGGTATCGAGGACGCCGTCCTGTTCATCGGCGCCAAGGACGGTGGCGTATTTGAGCCGTTCACGGTGAACATCAACGGTGTGGCAACGGCCGGCACGGCTGTGTTCGAAGCCGGTGTTCAGGTCGGCTACGCTTTTGCCGGCGTGCCGGATGGGGCCGTCGTCGAGGTCATCGGCAGCACGCCGTTCGACCAGCTCAAAGTGGGCAACTACAATGATTTCACTTTCGATTCCAATGCTGGCGGAACTGATGCGACCCTGACCGGCGGAAACTCGTTCAAGATCTTTGGCATTGAAGCAAAGGTAACGACCACCACCATCGGGACGGAAGTCTTCCGGGTCAGCCACGACGAATCCGCCGGCGTCAACACCGCCGCCGATCCCAATCCGGCGGACGATACCGCGCTGCCTCCGCCGGCTGAGGTCAGCGAGGCGGGAGCACTCGGTTATGCAAAATCGTCAGCCAGCGCGCTCGGCCTGTTCAGCGCCTCGGTCGGCGCGGACGACGACGCGACATTCTCCTTTGCCGTCACCGATGCGAACGGCAACCCGCTGCTAAACGTCGATTCCGGCCTCAAGACGCTCGATGGCTCGGCGATCCTGCTGTCGACCAACGCGGGCGGCGTGCTCGTTGGTTCGGCCAACGGCGTCGACATCTTCAAGGTCTATGTCGATCCGACCGGAGCGGTCTGGATCGGCCAGTATCAGCCGATCGCCCACAGCACCGACGGCGCCAGCACGGCGGCCTTCGACGACATCGCGACGATCACCGCCGACCTGCACGTCCAGGCCACCATCACCGATTTCGACGGCGATTCGAGCACTGCCGTGTCCAAGGTGGCCTTGAGCATCGAATTTCAGGACGACGGACCGCTGGCTATCGACGATCACGATTCGGTCACCGAGGACGGGCCGCTCACGGCGGACGGCAATGTGATCACCGGCGTTGGCGGCGCCGACGTAAATGTAACAGATGGCCAGGCGGACCACCTTGGCAGCGACGGCTTCGGCTCGATCGCCTGGGACGGTGCGGCAGCCAATCATGTTGCAGGAACCTACGGCCAGCTGATCGTTAGTGCCGACGGTGGTTACAGCTACGTGCTTTATACGCAAGCTCAGAATCCAGCCGGCTATGCCGCGGTGCAGGGGCTTTCTGTCGGCCAAAGTTTGACCGAAAGCTTCGACTACACGGTGACGGATCGCGATGGCGACACATCGCCGGCTTCGCTGACCATAACGGTGAATGGCGCGGACGACATCACCACCATTTCGGGGCTCACGACACAGGCTGAAGGCGGCGACACGGTCGTCGACGAAAAAGGCCTTCCGCCTCATGGATCCGAGTCTGCGGGCTCCGGTGAGCTCCTGAACGGCAATCCGTCGGACAACTCCGATCAATCGGAGACGAACATCGGCACGTTCGCTTTCACGTCACCGGATGGTCTGGGATCGCTGCAGGTTGGTGGCACCAGCATCACTTATGCAGAACTTGCGAACTCCGCCGCAGTGCCCATCGTCATCGCAGGTGGCCCAGCCTATGGAACATTGACCATTACTGGTTTCAGCGGAACAAATGCCGGTGGCACCGTGAGCTACAGCTTCACGCTCACCGACAATCTCGATCATCCGGCCACGGGCGTTGTCGGGACCGCCGATCAGCTCTTTGCGAATTATCCTGTTGTCGTCACCGATGAGGATTCGAGCTTCTCGACCGGGACGCTGTCGATTGCCATCAATGATGATGGACCGCAGGCCAACAATGACGGCCCGGTGACGCCGGCCGAGGACACGGCGGTGATCATCAACGTGTTCGTCAATGATGTCGCCGGCG